>JACAUC010000199.1 GCA_013390945.1 Candidatus Chloroheliaceae bacterium | reverse complement strand
GGTTGGACTACCCGAATTGTAAAGCGAAGGTTCCCGATTTTGAACCTTGCCTTAACGATAACAGTAGTGATGTACGCAGTAGTGTTGCCTATGCCCTACGTGAGTTGGGGGGTGCTGAAACGGTAAAGGCTCTTACGTTAGTGTACGATAATTCCCAAACTGGGAAAGAGGCTAGAGAAGCAGCCTATGAGGTGATGGAACATCTGAAGAAGAAATTGCGCCTGCCAAAAAAAGAGGAGTGATAGGGAAAATCAACCGACGGAGCGGCATCCAACAGATAGGGGCTATTACTCAAGAGCGGAGGTAAGGGAAAATCAACCGGCGGAGCGGCATCCCACAAATAGTGGCTGTAACTGAAGACTGGAGGTATGGGAAGATCAACTGACGGAGCGGCATCCCACAAATAGGGCTATTACTCAAGAGCGGAGGTATGGGAAAATCAACTGACAGAGCAGCATCCAACAGATAGGGGCTATTACTCAAGAGCGGAGGTAGGTGCGCCCATAATTGATCTTGACCTAACCTGCCGGAAATTTATTTCTGGTTAAAATAACTAACAACTAATAACTCACAAAGGATTTTTCCTTGAATTACCAAGAGACACTTGATTATATTTACAGTTTCATCAATTATGAAAAGACGGGTATGCCTGCCGCTACCACCGCCAATTATAATTTGGAACGGATGGCCTCTTTTTTGGAGCGGCTGGGCAACCCGCAACATAAATACCCCTCGATAGTTATTGCCGGGACGAAGGGCAAAGGCTCGACCGCCGCGCTCTGTGAATCGGCATTGCGGGTGGCGGGCTACCGCGTGGGGCTTTATACCCAACCTCATCTGCATAGCTACCGCGAACGGATGCGAATTAACCAACGGCTGATTTCACAGGAGACTTTGGCGGAACTGGTGACGCGCTTGCGTCCGGTGATAGAGGAGAGCCTAACCGAGGCAGACCGTTTTGGTTGCCTAACTACCTATGAAATCGGCACTGGATTGGCCTTACAATATTTCGCCGAACAACAGGTGGATCTTGCCGTGTTGGAGGTTGGATTGGGTGGGCGGTTGGATGCGGTAAATGTGGTAGAACCGCTGGTCTCGGTTATAACCTCGATTTCGCTAGATCATATAGCGGTGTTGGGCGATACGGTGGCAAAGATTGCGGCAGAAAAGGCTGGTATTATCAAGCCGGGTATTCCGGTGGTGGTGGCTCCCCAAGTGGCTGAAGCACTAGCCGTAATTGAGGAGGTCTGCCGGGAGAAAGCTTCGCCTTTAGAAGTAGTGGAGGCGGCAGAATCGCTATCACCAGCACAGGAGTTGAGCGAACATAACCGGGGGCAAAAGTTCCAGCGTGTCCGATTATCGGGTCAACCTGAAATTTTCGAGTTGCCTTTGCTGGGCGAGCATCAGTTGATAAATGTGGCACTGGCGGCTAAAGTTTTGGAAGCGCTGGCTCAAAGAGGTCTGAAGGTAGAACCTGAGCAGATAGCCGAGGGTTTTCGGCAAGTGGCGTGGCCGGGGCGACTCGAAGTGTTGGAAGATAAGCCGGGGCGACCCTTGCTAGTGGTAGATGGTGCTCATAATGCAGAGTCCGCTATGAAGCTAGGCCAAGCCCTAAACCGAATCAATTTTTACTACCAACGGGTAATTTTTATCGTGGGTACTTCCAGCGATAAAGATGTGGAGGGTATCTTTCGGGAGTTGCGACAATCGTCTGACGGAGCAGCACTTCCACAATCGTCTGACGGAGCAGCGCTCCCACAGGCTTTTATCCTAACTAGATCAAACCACCCTCGTGCTTTAAGTCCGGCTAAAATCCAGCAACGCGGGTTTGGCTCCGCTCCCTTGAGCGCGGAAGAGCCTCGCGTGATGCTGACCGAAAGCGTGTCGGAAGCCTTAGAAGTGGCCCATAGCCTAGCCCAACCACTTGACCTAATCTGTGCCACTGGTTCACTTTTTGTAGTCGCCGAGGTACGCGAGGCTTGTGGCTTAGGGCAGGAGAAAGACTAATGGGAGAGACAATGGAAGCACATGAAGTATTGGATGCCGCGAACCGACTGGCCCGGTCGGGGCTAGTTTACAGAACACCTTTGGTGCGATGTGAACCGCTCTCCGCTCGGTTGGGCAGCGAAATTTATCAGAAGCTAGAGCTATTCCAAACTACTGGTTCATTCAAGTTGCGAGGAGCTACCAATAAATTGCTGACCCTAACCACCGCCGAACGGGAGCGAGGTGTCGTGACCGCTTCTGCCGGTAATCACGCGCTGGGAGTGGCACATGCGGCCCGGCACTTGGGAATCGCGGCAACTATCGTTGTGCCGAAAGGGGCTTCGGCGGCTAAAGTGGAAGCGTTGCGACGTTATCCAGCCAACCTGATCCTAGAGGGCGAAAATTATGAGGCCGCCGAACTTTACGCCCGGAATTTGGAGCGGGAGCAGAGCCTCGTCTTTGTTTCGGCCTACAACGACCGGGAGGTAATTGCGGGTCAGGCTACGCTGGCACTAGAGGCACTGCACGATTTGCCAGAAGCAAAAGTTTTGCTCGTTCCGGTAGGTGGTGGTGGTTTGATTAGTGGCGTAGGACTATGGGCTAAAAGCGTTTCGCCTCAGATCAGGCTAATTGGAGTGCAAAGCGAGGCTTCCACCGCGATGTATGCAGCACTAGTGGCTGGAAAAATCGTCTCCGTTCCCGATTTGCCCAGCTTGGCCGATGGTCTAGCCGGAAATTTGGAAGCCGAGACACTTACCTTTGAATTAGCCAAACGCTATGTAGACGATGTGGTATTGGTAGGCGAGGAAGATATTGCGGCGGCTATTCGTTATTACGCCGATGAACTACACCTGATTGCCGAGGGTTCGGCGGTAGTTGGGCTGGCGGCTTTGCTTTCTGGTCAGGTTACGCCAAGTGGCCCGTTAGTTGATTTTGTCACCGGGCGCAATATTGCCCCGGCTACGTTGCGTAAAATTTTGGGTTAACGTTTTCCAGAATAGCCAGCCCGTTAAGAGCCAGATGGAGGTAAAAAAGAGCAGGGAGAAGCGGAGCCACTCTTCCTCAAAGGCTCCTAGGTGGAAGACGAGATAGTTGGTAACACCGGCAAAACACATCAGGCCACAGAAAAAGAGGTTTCCCCTCCAACCTACCGGACTCAGGACAAAAACTGCGCCCAAGGCCCATGTGAGGAGAACCATAAATTGAGGGCTATAGACCCGATTGGCTAAGGTAAAGACCACTACCCCAATCAGACCAGCTGCCGCCCAACAATCACAGAGGAGGGTAAATTGCCGCCGAATTTGCCAGAAACGCCAAGCAGCCAACCCAAAGACCCCCCCCACCAGACCCAACTGAATCGCGGTCAATAATTCGTTACTGAGCAAAATCACTGGGGATTCGCTCCAAGGTCTGTTGGGTAAAATTTTCTGGGGATCTAACCAATGGTATTGAACCAAAAACCACATACTCTCGCCGACTAGTTTGCGACTGCCCTGAAATTTGTAGGGATACCAGAAAGCAACCGGGTCGGCTAGGTAAAAAGGCAGCATTATAATTACGGCTAAGCCACCAGTGAGCGCACCCATTATGACCAGTTCGCGCCACTTTTTAGATTGGAGATAGGCTCCGGCTAGAAAAGGGGTAACTACTGCTGGTAGCCACTTGGTTAAAAACCCCATACCAATAGCTAAACCTGCCGCCAACGAATTATAGCGGCGTGGTAATCGGAAACCCTCTTTGCCCCTCCCTGGTATAAATAGATAGACCGCTGCCAAGAGCAGTGCCGTCGGAGCCATATCAAAACGGGTATAGTTGTATTGGAAGAGGAAGGGGGCATTAGCGGCAAAAGCGGCCATCAAAAAACCCGCTTGCGGTCGCCTGACTTTTAAGCCAATCCCATAAACAGAGGTGGCTGCTACTACCTGCCAAACTAACATCCAAGTTGGAAAAGCCCAATAATAATTGTCTAGCTTACCCTCGGCTAATCGTTCACCGATCCAGAAGAGTAGCAAGGCAAATTGGGGATATTCCATAGGGTTGCCATTATAAGAGGGCGAAAAGCCTTGGGCAAAAGCGTGACCATAATCGAAATAGAGACCAATATCGGCATCGCGCCCAAAGAGGGATTGGCCCGGTTTTAATTCAGAAGTATCGCGTAACCAAATATTGAAGAGATTGGGCAAAAGCACTAGTGCTGTCAGTTCTAACCAACGTCGCCGATAGCTAACCTCATCCCGTCGCAAAACCCACCAGCCTGCCAGCGCATAGACCACACCATAGGCCAAATTCAGTCCAAGATACCAATTAGCCTGATATTGTCGCTTGAGTTCACGAGTCCAGCCTATAGGCAACCCAGCGGCGGTTAATCCCACCACCAGTAATAGACCAATTACCAGCCAATCCAGATATTTTTGCTTCCCTACTAGTGGCGGGTTCTTTATCGGAGTAATTAGCTCAAGCTGTTTCATTTAGCGTGAGTGTTTAACCTGCGCCATTCCAGCCAATCCCCGCTTACAAGCGGGGTCAAGTGAGCGGCTTGCCGGGCAAAAGCTTGCGGTGTGCCTAGGTAAACCCAAGCTTGGGTGCTGGCTCCACTCAAGTGCTTTATTTCGCGCACTACTCGTAGATATTCGTTTCGGCTGTTCGTCTCTTCCGGTGCAACCTCTTCGGAATAACCCTCCAGCCAATCCAGTTCCACCAGCAATTTCTCGTAGTGTTCAGGCCGAATTTCGATTAAGTCTCCCGCTACCCGGCTAGTTCCTTCTATGCTTTCTCTCAGGTAAGGATAGGCTCCTTGTGGCTGGTAGCCTGCCCCTTCACCTTTAAGGTGGGTGTAAGAACCAGAAGCGTGAAGATAAAGTTGCGCTCCTTCTAACCACCAACCAGCCTCCTCTCGCAGAGTATGACCTTGTAACAGGTGATTATAGTTGCGCTCGCCGGGACGTAAAGTGCCATAAAAGAAAAAGGGTAATTGTAGATTCATCGCTTCGTGTTGACTTTCGTTGCCTAATCAGGGAGATTTTCAAGGTAGTCGGTAGCCAATTTTTGGATGCGCTCGCTTTTTGTTTCGTTGTTATCATCGGCACTTGCCTCTAAATCAAAAGCTTCCGATTGGTTGGGATGTGGCATTGCGAGTCGTTTGGTCGGAGTATATTGGACAACCAATTCAAATAAAGTTGTACCCAATAGCAAAGTTATGCCTGGCTCAATGATGGATGGCTGGTTGGGCAACATCCGCCGTTCGTTCAGATAAGTGCCATTAGTGGAGTTCAAGTCGGTCGCAGTGCAGGTTCCATCTGGCTTGCAGTTAATAAGTAGGTGCTGCCTAGAGATGGCGTGATCCTCGGTCAGAGCAATCTGACAGGTGGGATTTCGCCCTGCAATTGTGTTTCCCTCGTTTAATTTATAGGCTCGTCCTCTTTCACGACCCTCTTTAACAATCAGAAACATCGTTCCCTCCTAATAATATAAGTCCTCAATTGACCGCTTATTTTACTTTTCCGCTTTTATCACTTGAGCTTGTAGCCAAAGGGTAAGGTCGGTTTGGTTCCCTTAATGCTCTAGCGTGGGCTTCTTCAGCCGTTCTTGTTGGGATTTTTTGTAGCGTTCAATTTCCCCTTGTACCCACTGAAGTTTATCCACCATCTCTGCATTACCCTCCAGACCCATTTGTTCTTGCAAAGTTTGGATTACTTCGTTGAGTGGCTCATTTAAATAAGTCTCACTATGGTGTAGCACTTTGCGGCGCACAAGCGGGTCGTTAGCATTGAGAATTTTATTGATTAGCTGGAGGCGAACCATATCATCCAACACTTCTTGGGTACTCATACCATCGTAAACCGCCTGAGCCACCGCCACCAACACTTGTAGACCGTCCACGATAGTAGGACGTAAAAGATAACCGGGCAGTAGTGTAATGGCCTCTTCTTGGGTAAGGGAGGCAAAACGTGTAGTGGGATGCTTGGTTTGATACTCCTCTCCTTGTGGAAGGCTAGGTTCAGGTAACACGATTCCTAGGCGGGCAATTTCCTGTGTCACCGTGAGGCTGTAGGGATATTCGATAAGTTGGTTCAACTCTTCCGGGCTAAGCTGAACTAGATCAGGTACATAAATGATTAATAACTCGCGTTCACCGTTATGGTAGACCAATGGAATGGGCAGCAAATATTGTGCCTCACACGCGGTACAAGTGGTAAGGTTAATCGTGCCTGCCAAGAGAGCTTCCATCGGTTTTTCATCTTGGACATTGATTGCAATATAGCCCTCCTGCTCAAGCTCGGCTTGGCAATTGGGACAGTGGTAGCGACACAAAGCCGTTTCGGCCATTGCAGTAAATCCTTTATTTAGTAGGAACCTCATAATAACTTACTCTCACGCGCCGGGGATCTTTGGTAAAACCTTCGGGCGGGAAGTCGTAACGTGTCACCGAGGCTCGTTCTGGGTAGAAATTGGGCCGTCGCAAACTAGCAAGGCGGATGGGCAATCCGGTGTAGTAGGCATGTAGTACCACAACCGGATCCCCATGTGAAACGCTGGCGATAGTCTCCCCTTTATGGCGGTTCATCGCCCAGCGGGTAAACTCTAGCAAGCGTTCGCAAAGTTCTTCTAAGGTTTCATCGGTAGGCTGGGCCATCGGTTCATAAAAATTAAAATCACCGAGATCAGCCAAAGGAACGCCCTGATAATTAGTACGTACCTCCAGCAAACGTTGGTTGGTTTGCACCTTCAGACCAGCGTGGCATTTAGCCACCGCTTCTGCTGTCTGACGAGTCCGCAAGAGTGGACTACAATAGAGGGCCGTTAGGGGTTTATCCGACAGATAATCTCCTAGTTCAGTAGCCTGTTGCTCTCCCAGTTTGCTTAGTCGAAAGCGAGTCAACCGTCCATAAAATATCTTTTGAGGATTATGGACATCGGCATGGCGAGCCAACCAAAGCGTCCCCCCTCTTCCCACCTCGGCTGGAATCAAAGCGTCCGCCTCCTTGTGAAGACCCACATAATTAAAACGACCTTCTAACGGTGCTTGTACTGTTTCTAGCGTGGTAATTGGTTTAACCTCCTAAAAAGGTGATTCTCAAGCCTTACCTTAAAGCGAAAGCTTGTAAATTTTAACACAATAAGCGATGACTTTCCACCGAAGTAGCCCAATGGGGTCTGCTTTAGTTTTTGGTTGAGCTTTGCCCAAACCGCAAAAAATTGGTTCAGTATGTTAATTCGTAAAGATTTGACATAGATTAATCTTTATGATAGATTAAAATTAGGTATTATTAATTTTTAATCCCCTGTTTAATTAGACCTGAGCCGCCGAGGTTAGGTCTGGATCGTCTTAATAGCATTTACATTAGGGAGGGACATTTTGCGTAAAATTATGCCTCATAATGCTTCAAGCGAGCAAGCTTCACAACTCAAAAAAGTTTTGCTTGTTATCAATGCCGACACCTCAAAGCAAACTGCTCCACCTCAAGACCGCTCTAAAGAGCGTTTAGCCGACTATACCGCTCTTAGAACGGCTTTACAAGGTGATATTTTAGATTGGAATGATATTAGAGCCACTGTTTGGGCCAAACTCATGGCTAAGGTGGGTGGCAAGGGTATTACCCTCGCCACCCTAGCGTTTATGCGTCGTAAACGCTACAGCCTCTTTTATTGTGATAGTGAAAATAATGGGTTAGCTCTAGCTTTTCTATTCAAGCTAAGCCGTTCTAACTATCCTTTGCTGATGATAGGCCATTGGATTACGCCTCCCAAAAAGGCATTTTTTTTCAAATGGTTACGGCTTCACAGCCATATCACTACCCTCTTTCTCCATTCTAGCGCCCAATATAATGAGGCCATTGACCAGTTGGGAATCCCACCCAAGAAGTTACAAATGTTACCCTATCAGGTAGATACCGAGTTTTGGAAAGCCGAACACGCCCACCCCTCACATACCCGACGACCTTATATCTGTACTGCCGGTCTGGAATTTCGGGATTACCCCACTCTAATTGAAGCCGTGCGCGGCCTAGAACTGGACCTAAAAATCGGTGCGGCCAGCTATTGGTCAAAGCGCAGAAATAGCTCGGTGGAAGTAGCCTTACCAACTAATGTCTCCGTAAATTCTTATAATTATGAAGAGTTGCGAGATTTATATGCGGGCAGTCGCTTTGTAGTTATAACCCTTTATGATATGAATTTCCAAGCCGGAATTACTGTAATTTTGGAGGCGATGGCGATGGGTAAAGCGGTCATTGTAACCCGCACACATGGTCAGGGCGATACGGTGGTAGACCGCCGCGACACGGTTCGCACCGAACCACCCCGCTCAGCTAAGGGCAAATTCACCGAGCTTTTTGGTGGCAACGAGGTTGATGGAATCTCCGGCTTGACGGGTTATTATGTTGGGCCTAACAACGTAGAAGAATTGCGCCGATCCATACAACATATGCTTGACCATCCCAAAGAGGCCGCCGAAATGGGCGCAAGAGGTCGTCGCACGGTCGAAACCCTGATGAGTGTGGAACAATTTGCGGCCCGTATTCGTCGCTCGGTTTACGAGACTATCGAGGAACCTTTAAGTGTTAGCCAACCAGAGAAGAGTGGGCCTTCAGCCCTCAATCATAAAAACAAGGAGTAAAAATGCGTCCCAGACGATTTACTTTTGTAATGGAACAAACGCTGGGTCATATCCCCTTTGCCCAAAACCTACGTCGGGCTTTTGATGCCGACAAAGAGATTACTGTAAATTGGATTCCGATTACCTTTCCAATCGAAAGCTGGCTCGAAAAATTACCAGTAATCCGTAACAATTGGTCGCTTCGAGCCAGCCTAAAAGCCCGTCGAGCAATAAACGCTGAACGCAAAACCGCACCGCCACCTGACCTCTATCTTTTTCATACTCAGGTAATCTCGCTACTTTCCGCTGGTTGGTTGCGGGGGAAAATTCCTGTGGTAGTCTCGTTGGATGCTACTCCCCTAAATTATGATCGGGTAGGCACAGCCTATGGTCATAGTCAGGGCAACCCACAACTAGAAAAGTTTAAATTCTGGCTCAACCGCCGGGCCTTTCACGGTTCCACCTACCTAATTACTTGGTCGGAATGGGCGCGGCAATCTTTAATCAATGATTATGGTCTCCCTGCCGATAAAGTCGAGGTTATTCCTCCCGGTACAAATCTTGATTTTTGGAAATTGGAGAATGAAGCAAATAAACCCGCTCATCCCGAAGGTAAAACGCGGTTACTTTTTGTGGGAGGCGATTTCGAGCGCAAAGGGGGTAAATTGCTCTACGATAATTTCCGACGCTATCTATCGGAATCGTGTGAATTACACTTGGTAACACAAGGCAAGGTAGAGACTGGAAACGGGGTTTTTGTACATCGCAACATTACGCCCAATAGCCCTGAGTTGCAAGCACTCTTTCGCCAAGCCGACGTTTTCGTCTTGCCCACCGAAGGCGATTGTCTACCAGTAGCCATTACCGAGGCACTCGCCGCTGGTTTGCCAGTGGTCTCTACTAGAGTGGGGGCTATCGAAGAGGCGGTGGTGAATGGTGAAAACGGCTTTGTGATTACCCCCAACAATGGCACAGAATTGACCCAAGTGCTAACCCAACTGGCTAATGATCCAGAGTTGCGCCGTAAAATGGGACTAAAGAGCCGAGCGTTGGCCGAGACTAGCTTTGATGCGGCCAAAAATGGACAACGCCTGCTTACTATCTGTAAAGCATTGGCTGATTCTAAGCAGGTGCCGCCAGTTTCTGGGCCAGATCGGTCAGCACTCGGGTATAAATCCTGACAAATGCTTTTTGAATGACACCCTCAAAAAATGCTGCCGGGCCGCTTGGCTGGTATTCGGTAACTAAGACTAGATGAGTTTGCGAGGGACTGACCGGGGTAAGCCGCCAACTGAGATGAAAGGTGCCACCCTTGAGATGCCCCTCCTCTACCAAGAGATGATAAGGTTTACTGGTCGTTACTCTTAGCTGCACCCGTTCTTCAAAAGCCCCGGTCTTGAGCAAAAATTGAGACCTTGCACCAGCCCCAGTGCTATTTGGCGTGAGTATCTTAAATTCACGAAAATTATGGCGATTCAAATTCGCATGGTTGCGCTGGTCATTCAGGAAATCAAAGACTTCCTCGATAGAGCGGTTTAAGGTTATGCTTGCACTAACTTTTCCCACGCTACTTAATCAAACTCCTTTCCTTAATCTGCCTAAGCAGCCTTACTCAGGCCCACTATCTGATAAATTTTCAACAAGACCCCATCTAAAACAAGTGGAGGTTTCAATGAGTAGACTCCTAGTTTGCCAAGCTTAACTTTGGCTGGCAGTTTGGGCAAAGATAAGTTCCGCGCTGACCAACCATAATCTTAATAATTAGTGTTCCACAGTTGCGGCAGGGTTTACCTTCACGATTATGAATGAAAAGCAACTCTTGGTTGCGGCCTTTTTGCCCTTCGCCATCTAGGTAATCGCTTAGGGTAGTACCCCGATTCTCGATAGCGGTGGTTAGGACTTGACGAATGGCATGATAGAGCAACGTGCGCTCTTCTGGTTTAAGCGTTTCAGCACTTCTCTTAGGATGCAATCCGCTCACAAAAAGAGCCTCATTAACGTAGATGTTGCCCAATCCCACCAGCAAGCCTTGATTGAGTAGCAGTGGTTTAAGCATACCCCGACGCGAGGCAATAAGTTGGTGAAAAAGCTCTTCTGTAAAATCGTCTTCGAGCGGTTCTGGTCCTAGCTTCGCTAGGTATTGGCTCAACTCCTCTTCATTTAGAAAGAGATACACTCTCCCAAATTTGCGTAAGTCGGTAAAGCGCAATTCGCTACCGTCCCGGAAAGGGATAACCAAGTGAGTATAGCGATCAGCGATGGCTCCCGGTTCACGCCAAAAGAGATTGCCCGTCATTTTACGATGAAAAACCAGATGTTTATGCTGGCTTAATTCTATCAAAATATACTTAGCCCTGCGCCGAAGAGCTAGGATTTTCTCTCCAGCGATCAACTGGCCCAAAACTTCGGGCGAATAGGTCGCGATTATACGCGGCCAATCGGCAAAACTTACACCGGGGTCGGCAATAACCCGCTCTATAATCAAACGGCGCAAGTCACGCACAGTGGTCTCCACTTCGGGTAGTTCAGGCATAGTAGCTAAAAATCCTTCTCTATAAAAAAACCGCTCTTGTCCGAGTGTGGCTATCTAAACTGGACTTATTTTACCACAAAATTAGCCCCAAAGAAGTTTAGACCAAATATTTTCAAATAAGCCTTGTTAGGAGTATGGCTGATCGCTCGATTTGAAAGCGATGCCAAAGCGGGATGGGTTTCAAATCGGGATTGGAAATCCCTCCTACAAGGGATGGGTTTTAGCCAGATC
>JACAUC010000020.1 GCA_013390945.1 Candidatus Chloroheliaceae bacterium | reverse complement strand
GCAATACGCCCCTACCCCGAATCATTTCAATAGGTTGGGAGTATGCAATACGCCCCTACCCCGAATCATTTCAATAGGTTGGGAGTATGCAATACGCCCTATCTCGAATCATTGGGATGATACAAAGCAAGCATCTCCTAGCTTTTCAATCACAGGCCAGTAAGTTGCTCAAAACCGAGTCTGGTTAGCTTTTCCCAAGTAGTCGAAAACTCACGGGCTACCTCTTCAGGGCGATGTGCATCCGAACTTAGGCAGATAGGAATCCGGCGGTGCAAGATCATCTGTAGAATTGGGTCGGATGGATAGATTTCCCCAATAACTTTAAATAGTCCGGCAGTGTTGATTTCCACAATCTTGTCGGTGGACTTCAGTACATCTAAGGTGGCTTCTACCTGCGAAAGATAAGCTTCACTCTTGGCATCAAAATAGCGGTTGTCCCGGTTAAACTTTTTGATGAGGTCGAGGTGTCCTACAATCTGATGCGGATAAGACTGGGCGAAATCGCGGACGAGTTGATAATAGCGGGTGTAAACGGTCTCGGCTCCGCCTTTCTCGTTTAGCCCCTCTTCAAACGCCTCGGCAGTATAGTCAATTAGCCAGCTTTGGTGGTCAGAGCGAAAGTGGCCTACGATATGAATTGAGCCGATGTGGTAATCGGCGGGATAAGCGGCGAGGTTAGCTCGCATAGCAGTGTCGGCCTCTGGCACATAATCTACCTCGTAGCCCAGCAGAATTTTAAGGCGATGACCCCATTCAGCCTGAGCCTCCCTAACCTCCTGTATATAGTCTTCAATCTGATCCCAGCGCATATTGGCTTCTCCGTCGGTGGGTTCAGTCACCCCTGTGGGTAGCGGAAAATGTTCGCTAAAGCCGAGGGCCACTAGACCACGCTCTACCGCTATGGCGGCTATTTCGCGCGGATGTCCTTGTCCATGGTTACTGTATAGGGTGTGGGTATGGAAATCTTTAAACATAAAATCCTTTATTAGTTTATAGCTGTTAGGAACTTAGGCCACCTTAACCGGAGTCGCTCCGGTAATCTTTATGAGATCGGTACGAGCTAATTGTAGATTTATTCCTCGTTGTCCGGCACTGACGTAAATCTGCTCAAGTTGTAATGCCTCCTCCGCGATAAAGACCCGAAAGCCTTTTTGCAAAAGAGCCAAAGCAGAAATGCCGCCCACCAACAATCCGGTCAGATTTTCGGCCTCACGTTGCGTTGCCATCCGCACCTTCTTTTCGCCGGAGTTAGCTCCGAATACTTTTAAATCTACTTCCTTGTCGCCGGGAACCAGCACCAGCAATGGTCGTCCTTGACCACTTTCGGGTAACACTACCAACGTCTTGTAGACCTGCGCGGGTGACACCCCTAGCAGTGCGGCTACTTCGGTGGCCGAGTGGATCTCAGGGGAATAAGTAACCGCCTGATATATAATTTTACGCTGATCTAGGACGCGCATCGCATTGGTTTTGGGGGAGGTGTTTTTAGCCATTGCCTAGCTTGACTCTTTCTTTGGCTTATACTTACGCTTCATATTATCGCTCCAATTATACCGCCCTGCTCTTATTTTGAGCAATCTGACACAGCCCTAGTCTCTTGCTGACAGTTAGCTGATAAGACCGAAATAATCTTGACAGTAAACTGTTAATAAATTATACTTAGAAAGAGGTTATGCTGGCAAAGGTTTATATTAAAGAAAAATGTATGGCTGAATCAATCCCATCAAACGTTCTTGTTGAAAAACCCACTTTAAGGGATATAGGTGAGAGAGGTAATCGAGAGGTTAAATTAACCCTCAAAGAACTTTGTAACGCTGCCAGCGTTTCGGAACGGACAGTGCGCTATTACATCCAGCAGGGCTTGTTACCACCACCTCAAGGGGCAGGTCCGGCCAGTCGCTATAATCTGGAACACCTTAGCCGCTTGGCGTTAGTACGTCGCTTAAAAGCGACCCTGCTACCGCTCAGCGAGATTAAGCATCTTATGAGGGGAGTGCCAACCAGCGAATTAGAAGAGGTAGCCCATGAGTTTTATTATGAGTTAACCCTCACTAATCCGGTTGCCCCAGATCCAATTCGTCCAGTAATGCGAACGGTCACCGCTGAATCGATCCAGGCTCCTACAAAGGCGATAGCTGAATTGAAAGCCTTTGTCCCGCCTGAAATCAGTGAGGAACAAACGGGGGTAGCGATCAGCCCCTCTCAGCCCCCACTAGCCGAGACTCTCCCGAAAGAGTTAGCCCTTAGTGGGAAATGGAATCGGGTCGTTCTAGTAGCCGGGGTAGAGTTACATTTTGAGGAAGGTGGCCCACAGGATAATGAGCTAGGCCAAGAGAAACTGGCTCGCCTGTTCGATTTTGCCCGCCAACTTTACGCGGACTAAGGAGAAAAAGAGTGGATCCGCAACTTACTAGTTTCGTGGTGTCAGAGGAAGAGACTGGTCATATTAATGAATCTTTAAGCCAGCTTTTAGCGGAAACTAATGCCAGTTATATTATGCTAATTGAGCGTAGCGGTCAATTAATTTCTTCCCAAAGTAATAGCAGCGAAGAAGGGAAGCGAGTGCTAGGTGCGCTGTTGGCTGGTTCGTTCGCCAGTTCCCGCGAAATTGCTAGGGTGTTAAACGAGAACGACTTTACTACTCTTATTCAACAAGGCAAATACGAGAGTATTTTTGCCGAGTCTATTATCAATACTTGGATTCTAGTGGTTATCTATCACAAACCTACCACCTTGGGCATGGTACAGATATATAGCAAACGAACCATCAAAGAATTAGCCGTTGTTCTTGAACGGGTCAAGGTAGAGAGCCGCAGTACTAGAGTCAGCATCTTTAGCAATTTGATGCGTACCAGCGAAGTAGCCGACACGGTTGACCTTCTCTTCAAAGACTTGGCAAGCTAATGGCCCTGTTTCTGTTGCTGGAGCCAGCGTAGACCTTCTCTGGCTCGCTCGTTAGCTGGGTTAAGGTCTAGGCAATTTTCGAGGGCCACCTGAATATCGGCGGGGTCATCTACGGCTCCGCTCAGCCAGAGCCAAGCTTCTTCGCTCCGCTCATCCCGCTCAACACAAGCCATCAGCAACCGCTGGGCTTCTTCTCTCTGTCCGGCTAAAAGAGCCTGTACCCCTTCTACCAACAAACGTCTGGTTTCAATTTCTTGTGTCATCTCTTCCTCTTCCCGTAACTTATTCTTTTAGCAGAATCTAGGTTAGCTTAAAGCTGAGATCATTATAGCACTCTCCGCCACCTGATTTTGCTATTTTGAAAGGGTTGAAATATAATCCGCACTAAGCCAACTAAACGCAGGGAATTTGGAGTTAAGTAGTCACCCTAACATATTATAAACCAGAATGAGGTGTTTTTGGCATGATAAAGCGAAACAAGGTTATTTCCGCCGATGAAGCTGCTAGGATAATTCGTGACAATGATACCATAGCGACCAGTGGATTTGTAGGAGTCGGTTTTCCTGAAGAATTGGCAATTGCCCTAGAAAAACGGTTTGTGGAAACTGCTGCGCCCCGCCACTTAACCCTAATTTATGCGGCCGGGCAGGGTGATGGTAAAACCAGAGGTCTTAACCATTTTGCTAGGGAAGGGATGGTCAAACGGGTAATAGGTGGACATTGGGGACTGGTTCCAGGGCTTGGGAAGTTGGCCTACGAAAATAAGATCGAAGCCTATTGTTTTCCCCAAGGGGTTATCACCCATCTTTTTCGGGATATTGCGGCCCATAAACCGGGCGTAATTACTACCATCGGTCTTCACACCTTTGTTGACCCGCGCCTTGAAGGTGGCAAGATGAATACTGTCACCAGCGAAGATCTCGTGGAACTGATTCATCTGAGGGGGGTGGAATATCTCTTCTTCCATTCCTTTCCGATTAACGTGGCCCTACTTCGTGGCACAACTGCCGACGAAGAGGGCAATATCACGATGGAGCGGGAAGCCCTAACCCTAGAAGGGCTTTCGATAGCCCAAGCGGTGAAAAATTCTGGCGGCCTTGTCATTGTCCAAGTAGAGCGCGTTACCTCAGTGCAGATGCTAAATCCAAAAATGGTTCAAATACCGGGCATCTTAGTAGATTACGTGGTGGTGGCCCAGCCTGCTCACCATATGCAGACCTTCTCGGAACAATATAACCCCGCCTACAGTGGCGAAATTAAAATCGCCAAATCGCATATCAAGCCTATGTCGCTAAGTCCGCGTAAGTTAATCGCCCGACGAGCGACGATGTTTCTCAAGACCAACGCCATTGTGAACTTGGGCATCGGTATGCCGGAGGGTGTAGCCTCGGTGGCTAATGAGGAAAATATCCTCGACCTGATTACGCTAACGGTGGAGCCAGGTGGTATTGGTGGTATTCCTTCCGGGGGCTTGAGTTTTGGTGCGGTTGCCAATGCCCAAGCCATTATTGACCAACCGTACCAGTTTGATTTTTACGATGGTGGTGGCCTAGATCAAGCCTTTCTTGGTATGGCGCAGGTAGATGAGGCAGGTAATGTGAATGTTAGTCGTTTTGGGCCACGTCTGGCAGGTGCAGGTGGTTTCATTAATATCAGCCAGAGTGCCAAGTCGCTCTACTTTATGGGTACCTTCTCCCATAAAGCTGAGATTATGATCGAAGAGGGAGCCTTGCGAATTGTAGACCAAAGTGCTGCCAAAAAGTTTATCAAGCAGGTGGAACAGATTACTTTTAGCGGCTCGTATGCGGCTCAACGGGGGCAAACGGTCTATTATATTACCGAGCGGTGTGTTTTCCGGTTGACCAGTAAGGGTTTGGAATTAGTTGAAATTGCGCCAAGGATTAATCTTGAGCGTGATATTATGGCTCATATGGAGTTTAGGCCACTGGTCTCCGAACAATTGCTGGTTATGGATGCTCGCATTTTCCGGCCTGAGTTGATGGGTCTCCAGCACTGAATGACCCTATTTGCCCGGTCTAGTTCTATCTGGTAAACTTAGCATAAGTCAATTTCGGTGAATGAGTGATAAGATAGGAAAGATTTTAATGCTAAAAATCCAGCAACATTTATTGGTCTTTTTATCAGCCTTGGCTTTGAGTAGTGCTGATGACGATAGTGATAGCATCGGCAGCGAAAGTAGCGGTAGCGGAGCCAGCGATGAATCCTCTGGGTCGGGGGATGAGGTCTCTTCTCTCTCCAGTGCCTACAGTTCGTTTGAATCAAGTGAGAGCAGTTCGGGTTCTAGCTCACCTAGCAGCCACCGGGAGCATCGTCGTCGTTATAGTCGCGGCTACCGTGAAGAGGTGCATGACCACGATTACCGCCAGATACCACCCCGACGACACCATTAGCCTCTATTTTGGTCTTGTCAAAATAATTTGGGTAGAACTATGAACCAAACTGATCTAGCCACTCCTGTGCGAAAAAAGCGGGTGCGTAAGGGGCCACCAGATGCGCCCCGTCTGCGCTTCTGGTTTATTCTAGCCAAGGAGACCCTGACTACCTGCTCAATTGTGGCCTTGAGTCTTGAGATGGCCGAGCCTTTTCATTGTATTGGTTTGGAAAATATACCCGAACAGGGTAGCTTTGTCTTGGCGATCAACCATACTAATGTGCGCTGGACACCTCGAATGTTGGCCTCTATTCATCTGGCAACCATACAACGTCGGCCTGAGTTAGCCGAAGAATGGCTGGTGATTGTGGGTCATCGCGAGCCTCGCCTAGAACGCCTTCAGCCTTGGCAACGCTGGTTTGCCCTTAAAATTCGCCGCTTCTACGATCAAATTTACCACCGTTGGAAATACAATAGTTTGCGCTTGCCGATGGATAATGATGGAGCCTCGCTAAAAGCTTTGCGGGAATGGAGGATAAGGTCAAAGACGCAACCCTCTCTAGTCTTCCCAGAGGGACGGGCTGCCACGACTTTCAGAGAGGTGCGACTGGGTTCAGGGCGTTGGTTGGCAGCATTGGGAGTGCCAGTTTTACCGGTGGCTGGTTGGTGGGATGAGACCCGGAAGGGTTGGGTGCTTGATTTTGGCCTTCCGATTGAATGGTCGGCCCAAACTAACCTACAAGACCTCCAGTTAGGTCTTGCCATTGCCGAAGCCCTCCCTCCCGAAGAAGCACCTGATTGGCAAGCTGCCCTAACGCGCTGGCGTACCGTCCATAGCCCGGAAATTACCACACAAGATCGGCATGAAGAGCCATCTTAGTAGTTACAGCGGTGCTTTGTTCTCTACCCAACTTTGCCCGGTTTGGTGGTCTCTCTCCCAAGCCTCCTTTTTCCAGATAGGCGCAGTAGCTTTGAGGGTATCAATCGCATATTCGCAAGCGTCAAAGGCTTCGACCCGATGGGGCGCACCTACCGCTATACCTACTGCCGCCTCCCCTATTTCGAGATGGCCGATTCGGTGAGCTATCGCGATGCTGGTAATGGCCCATTTTTCCTCTATCTGTTGGGCTATCTCGCGCATAATCTCTTCGGCGGCCTCCCGGTAGGCTTCGTATTCGAGCCAGTAGACCTCGCGCGGTGAACCATTGGGGCTATCGTTCCAGCGTCGCACGACACCTAGAAAGGCCACGATTCCACCGTTACTCTCGTTTGAAACCTCGGCGATCAATTCCTGCACGTCAATCGGCTGGTCGGTAATTCGAATAATCATACTTTATCCTCCACCTACTGGGGGAATAAAGGCTACCTCATCACCCGAACGCAAGGTGGCTTGTCGGTCGGTATAGCGGCGGTTTACCATTACTAGGCTATTAAGGGCAGTTCCGATTAGCCTTGGATATTTGGCAATCAATTCGGTCACCAATCCCTCCACATTCTGGCTATCCCCTAGTGACCATTCTATTTCCTCTTCTCCTACAATCTCTCGCCAAGAAGCGAAGAATCTTAGTTTAACCTTCATCTCTCTAGCCCTTTCGAGTTTACCCTTTGAAGAATTGCAAGACCCTCTTGCTTTACCACTGTGGATTATAGCACGAATTAACTTAGTTACCTCAAATCCATCATCTTGCTAACACGAAAATAGTAGTAATCTTTCAATGGCCTTATTAAAGTGGTAAGATCCCGCTCAATTAGCAGAGCAATTTTCTATAGATGAGGGTTAAGAGTGGGGATAAGAGAGCGGCAGATTTACGCGCCCACAAGTGTGACAGGGACGTGTTTGCTGGGAGTCAAAGAGTTGGGCTAGTCCGAAAGCGGCTACCTGTCCCGGTAAACTCAAACCATAGGCCCAACCCTCCGGGGTAAAGTGGGTCTCATTTGCTCCAATCAGGCAGGTTTGACCCTCCTGTACCAATTCTTGAAACCAACTGACCTTTAGTGGCTTCAACATTTCTAGGCCAAGCCGGGCCGCTACTCCTGCCGCCCGGCTAGTCTCTACCAGTGTGGCAGGTTCAGCCTCTAGCGTAATAGCCCGTTCGTAACGTGCCGCCTCTTCTTCGGTTAGGCCGGGGTGTGGACCAGTGTAGAGATGACCACGCAGACAATCGAAACAAGGCGTACCCTCGGCTGGAAGACTGAAGATTAGTTCAAAATAGCGAGCGCGAGGATAACAACGCGCTACCAAATACGGGATTTTGGCTCGCTGAAGGGCGCGAGCCAAGTAATAATCCAAATCCGTTCCGGTGGTGACTACTGCTAAATCTGGTTGGATTTCAGTGACCAAGTCTTCTAGTGCTTCAATCCAGTTATCGTTTAGCCGCAGATTATAGCTGGCAATAGTCTGGTGGCCTTGATAAATTCGAGGTTGCCCCAATTTTGCAGGGTAATGTTGGAACGAATAATTTTGGCTTAGCAAGTTTTCGGCTAGGGCGTAAACCTTTGGTTGTCCAAGTTGTGAGGTATGGTAAAATTGCCGCACCGGATGAAAAATTTGTACTTTGCCACTATCCAGCAGACTAAAGCGCTCTACCTCTGCCACATTTAGTTCTTTGGCAATCAGGCTCCCCAATCCGCCACAACCAAAGATTGCCACATGTTTAGGAGTGGGTATTTGCAGCGAAAAACTAGAGCGCGATTTTTCTTGCCCGATTCCTGAACTCCAATTAAGCTGTGATGCTTTGGTAAAGCACACCTGCCAAGGCCATTCTGGACTACCTAACAATAAAACCGTGTAACCCAAAACGTTAAACAAGTGGTTGTAATCAGGGCGAGCGTAAGGTGAATGATCTAGTAGCAGAGCTTTTGCAATTGCCGCTACTTGGGCAATAACACCTGCTTCTAGTTTCTCCGTTGGTTCTGGCAATTGTTCCAAAAATTTTCGCTCTGCTTCCAAATCTGCCCTAGGCCAACACACCAATACGACCGCCTCGTAATTACTCGGTGCAGGAAGCTTACTAAAGAGCAATGCCGGGATCTGCCACACTTGCGCCAACTGAAGGCCCGTTAGCATCACCCTCGGACTACCTCCGACCAACAATAAATCTGGCGAGTTCTCTGGAGAGAAGGGTTGGAACTCCCAGCCATCCTCAAAATGGTTATGTTGCCGCAACACCTCTTCCAACTGTTGCGCCTCCTCTGCCGTCTCTAGCCAAACAAAGCGACGCAAGCGGCATCCCACCAGTAACTCGATCACAGGCTTACAGCCCTCCAAATTTAGCCAAGCTACCCGCTTGTCGGCTAACCCCGACCCTAGCACTGGCTCAATCCGACTGAAATAACTTTGCATCGCTTTACCCTTTTATAAGTTAGTGGTCTAGGAAAGCCTCACTATGTTGGACACCTTGCACGATTTTGAAGAGGCTGACCACGTGGTTGACCACCCGCTGTTGTAACACTACCCGCAATGTTACCGCTCGCCAAGAGGTGTAGAGGCACATCGTTGTCCCATCTGTCCCGACTAGGTGGGTGGAATGACCGACACCTTGAATACCGATCCGGTTCAAAAAGTCGCGGTCATAGTGAATTAGGGGTGGACGTTGCGGCCAGTTTTCAGGATAGCAGGCCAGCAAAGGCACTAGCACATAGGGTTGACCACCTACCCTGACCAGTGGAGCGGTTGGATCAGGGTGAGCCTCTAGCCGTTCTAGCGATAATCCCTTAGTCGGAATCGGCGCAGGTAGATGACCAATCCAAGCTAGGCTAAGTTTGGCTTGCCGTAAGCGGCCTTTGAAATTTCGGTCACAGCCTGCACAAGCCAAACCCTTTGCCTTCCAAACCATCAACTCGCCGCAACCTTCACATCGCAGCGGTTGCTCCTCACGTACTGCTACTAGTAACCAACTTGGAAAATAGTAGAGCATCTCGGTAGCTTCCTCTTGCAGCAGGGCCGGATTTTCCTGACTCCAGCGTTGCGCCCGGCCTGCTGCTTCGAGGTTTAGCACCCACGTTGCAACGTTCGGTTGTCCGTTGGACTGGCCTGCCACACTCTTTTCCTGTCTTAACTCGTTCATGAATAACTCTCCCGGCTTAAATCAATCACAGTTGTAGGAGCCAGCGAAGGACGGCGACCACCTTCTAAGCCAGTTTCCCCCTCCACCAGCACAAAACGACCACTAGACTCGGTCCGATAGAGTCGGCCTGTATTGAGACAGCTTGCCAATAATTCAGGCGACCCCGCCCGGCGAATTAACAGCGTCGGAGGATGGCAACAAGCACAATAGTGACGGCCCGCCTCTAATTCACGTGAAATTTCCTGTAAGGTTAACATTTTAATTTCTCCCTTCACCTTTTTAGGTTATCTTCTCAATGGCAGGGGTTGTAACCCAGGTTACGACTGGTCGTAGACTGGTCTATTGAACAACCAACCCAAGTTACGGTCAACGTAAACTGGTTTGGTTGTGACCCAGTTTACATAAACCCACTCTATTTGGCATAACCCACTAATTAGGAACGCGGGTTATGACGATTGACAAAAAGCCCGTGTCTGCTCAGTGCGGCACTGTTGCGCCGTAGAGCCTCCTCAATTTCGGCCCAGCCAGCCAATTCGGGTAGCTCTGGATTTTCCCGCGCTGGTGCTGGATTTTCCGTTTCCACTGGAGGTGCGATAGGAACGGGAGGTACTTGTACCTCTTCTTCTTCCAATGGTGGCAAAACTGCCAGTGCAGGACGTAGCCTCGGCGGTAGGGTTATTGGGTTAGAGGGTGGGCTTATCACCTCGCCGATATAAGCCACTACCACTAATTCAACCGCAGTTGCTCCCCAAAGGTCTGCCGCTAGTTTCAGCCTAGCTCCGCATTTTTCCCGGCCCACTACTTGTAACACTTTGCGCCATTCCAGTGCCGCGCCGTCTACCTCCTGTGCCATCGGGGTAGGGGCGTATTGCATACGCCCTGCGTGACCCCTTACCAATACCAGATAACCCTCCAAACGGCCCAAAGGTCGTTGCCAAGCCAAACCCACCTCGGCATTGCGCTCGACGATTTCGGTTAAGCGCAGGTTATAGGGCGCGGGTGGAGCAGCTTCGCTCTGTTCCAACCGCTCATCAGCACTGAAATAACCCATCTTTAGACCCCCGTTATTGTCGAAGCAATATCCTACAAGAATACCCGTATTGTTAGACCCTCAAGCCACAGAAGTGTATAGCATCCTCGACGGATCTTAGCACCTGTCCGCCGATCATCGTGGTCACTTCTAGTGCCACATTGTGATGCTCGCGCTGGACACTATAAGAAAGGGTGTCGCTAATGGCTACTGTTTTAAAGCGGATGCTGGCTTCTCGGTTCTCTAAGTCACGGTAGTCGGGAATACCATGGTGCATTAATTCCCAAACCCCACAGAAAAGCTCCTTGATAATGCTCCAACCGCCTAGATTTAGAATCCGAATCTCCTCTGGCTCAACCCCGTAGCTCTCTTCGGCCTCCTGACAAATGGCCGTCAGTGCCGGAATGAAACCAGTGCCAAACATATTGTCATTCAGGCCGGGGGTACGTACCACGTGTGTCCGACCATTGTGCAGTTGCCTCCATTCCTCGGTGCGGCCTGTTCCTAGAAAGCCCTCCAAACCGCGCTCGTCCGTCTCACCCGGTACACAATGGCGACCAAATTGACCGAAATGTTCGGTAGTTATAGCACTACCATCGTCAGGATGTTCGTCATCCACATAAATAACATGGACAAACTCGCTGCCTGTCACTGGAGTACGTCCTTCACCACCATGCGCCAATAAGAGAAAATTCTCTAGGCTATTGGGCAGATTGACCGGACCACCGCCCAATAGACGTAAGCTGTTGTTATAGCCGCAGTGCAACTTGCAGGGCTTAAATCGTGGGTCTGGACTAGCTAACGGGCTGATAAAGCTACGTTGCACACATTGGGCGATCACTACCGTAATTTGGGGAGTATTCCTTACCTGATTCATTTTTGCCTCACTTTCTATTACCAACGGGTAATTTGCTGGCTGAGCCGATTATGGGTGCCTTTTTCTTCCGCCGTTAGATGTAAGATTCCGTTTTCATCAATCTCAAAAGTTACCAAAACCTCTGACCTTGAGCGGGGCCGAATATCATTCAACATCCACTTACCTAAAGTTTCACACTCATTAGGATAGACCTTAGTCAGATAGTCATGGCTAGTGGGTTGCCGAGTACCTCTATATTGCAATAGATGTAACTCCATCTGAGTCTGGTTAGGACGACGGGTGTAATAAGTCTCTTGACGGCGCACGGGTAAACTGGCCTGCCGTTCGATAATTACGCTCAACAACTCCTCGTCGCCATTCTCCTCTGCCGGGCCTGCTCCGGTCGCAAAGTAGGCCGCAATACCAAGCGGATAGGGAGTGACATCGCGGACACACAGATGTTCAAAGCCAGAATGTCCGGTTAGAGCCGCCGCCTGCACCGCTGCCCCCAACGCCGCCAAGCCCTGCGGCTCATAGCAGATCAACTCTTCTGGTTGTCGGGCCAAAGCCATTGCGATTACTCGCCGTACCGCTGGAATTTGGCTTGCTCCGCCAGCCAATACTACCGCATCAATTTCGTGCGGTTGCAGATGGGCTTCGCTCATAGCCCGATGACAGAGTTCGCCAATCCGCAACAAATCCGCTTCCAGCGTAGTTTCAAATTCAGAGCGGGCCATACGGGTATATAAATCTCGCCCGAAACCTGCCCCATGGTCTAAAGCCACTTCGGTAGTAGTAGCCACGCTCAAATCCTGCATCGCTTCTGCTGCCGTATGCAATAGCCCTAAGTTTAAGCTTCGGCTAGAAGCGAGTGCTTCGGCAAATCCACCTGTTTCAGTCTCATAAAAACGTCGAGCCAGCTTTTCCGCCAACCGCTGTTCAAAATCGTGGCCCCCTAGATAAGGATCGCCTGCGGTTGCCAGCACCGTCACACTACCGTTCTGGCTTAGTTGGGCTACCGACACGTCGGTTGTTCCGCCTCCAACATCCACCACTACCACGTTCCCGGCTTGCACCCGCTCCAAATGGCGTAGAGCCAGCAAAGCCGCCGTAGGCTGATTGATAATCTTCAAAACGTGGAGACCCGCTATCTCAAGTGCTTCCTGCACCCGTACCCGATAAAAATCCTCGGCACTAGCCGGAACGGTCAAAACCACTTCGTAGACCGACTGACCGCTCACTCGTTCCGCCTCCCCAATCAGGTGTAGCGCGATTTTGGCAAAGACCTCTTCCGGTGTGGCGAGGTTATAAAGCAGGTTAAAACAGGCCCGCCCCTCGCGCTCGAAAACCACAAAGGGTGCATTGTCTACCACCTCACGAGGGAGATCCCGCCAGCGTCCGATAAAGCGGGTCACTCCGGTGGCACTATTCTCCCAATTCGTCACTAGGAAACGGCTCGGATAATAGCCCACCTCCGACCCACCCAGCGTATAGCGTACCACTGCGGGTTGATGTACCCGCCCATAGCCGTCGGCCACCAATTTTGGGTTGGTCTCTCCGGCCTGAACTAAAGCCACTCGGCCAAAGCTAGTGCCAATATCTATCCCGACCGCTGGTGGGGTTTGCTTGCCAGTAATCATAGTTCACTCCTTAGTGTTTTATTTACACTAACCATAAGCTTTAAAAAATGCCCCTTGGGGCGTTCTGTCTTATCCTGATTACTTAGTGTATCTTACACACTTATTGTAGCGCAAGAAGGGAGAGTTGTCAAGAGGCAATTTGGTGGGTTTTCGGGCCAAATTTGAACCCTTTTCGGATTTATGTTATAATTTCTAAATTGGAAAAGTTGATTTTGAAAGTTTGGATTTAATGAGTATTTTGTGGACACCTTGGCGGATTGATTATATTTTGGGCGCAAAACAACCGGGCTGTGTGCTTTGTCAAAAAGTTCATGCGGATCCCGCCAGCGATGCTGAAAGCCTGTTGCTCTATCGGGGCGAGCATTGCTTTGTGATAATGAATCTCTACCCCTATAATACCGGTCATCTCATGGTCGTACCCTACCTACATACCAGCGACTTGGTAGGCTTGCACTCCTCCGTAATGGTGGAATTAGGCGACTTAACCCGCCGGGGCGTGGCTTTGTTAGCCGCTACTCTTCAGCCTCAAGGCTTTAACTTGGGGATGAATTTGGGCCGGGTGGCTGGAGCCGGTATTGACGATCATCTCCACCAGCATATTGTTCCGCGCTGGAATGGTGATACCAACTTTATGCCTATTTTGGCCGATACTCGTACTATGCCAGAATTGTTACCGGATACCTATGCCCGGTTGCGGGTGCGGTTAGAGGAGTTTTTCCCGACCACCGAAAGGTGAAACCCCCTTATTCCTATTTAAGATTCATTATTTGATTTGATAAATAGGTTTGGAGATTAGTCGTGTCTGCTTCGCTATAGTATAGTCAATTTTGGTCTTACTGAAATGATGTGTCATTTTGTCAATACATCGTTTACCCATTTTCATATAACAAGGTTTCGCAACACAAACGTTCTGTTAGAAAGTGGAGAGTGAACATCATTTTGAAGAAGCTAAAAAGGCTTTGCCTTAATTGGGAGCGACGAGAGACTAAGGCCAATTTCGGGCTAAATTTGAAGCATGTTCGGCTTCATGCTATAATTTCCAGACTGGAAAAATGATCGTGAGAGTTTGGGGTGACAGCATATAGGAGTAAGACCTTTCTCCATTTAAATTTTTAACCTAGTCTTTATAATATAGAAAGTAACAAGCTTGTATAGATAGTCAATTTGGGCTATAATTCTCTAGGTAAACTAGTGGTAAACTAACCTTAGTATTATAAGGACGGTTTAAAGCTGAAAAGCTAATTGGGGTCAATTGAATTGGAAGGATAGACCGGATGTTACGCAGCATAAAGGTCATTGTAGCGGGTGAAAAGACGGTCGGTAAGACTAGTCTGGTAGAGCAGTATACCTTAGGCAAGTTTAGCGGTCAATATAGTCATAGCCTTGGTTTAAATGTGACTACTCACATAGCGATGGCAGGCAATCGGCCCGTTAAGCTAGAAATTTGGGATATTGCGGGTGAATATTTTGAGCGCACCGAGTTTTACCGCAATGCCAGTGCCTGTATGCTGGTTTATGATGTAACCAAAGAAAAGACTCTCCAACAATTGGCTACTTGGTTAAATGTCTGCCGTTCCACTGTACCTAAAGCCGGGGTAGTGGTAGTGGGCAACAAAATTGATCTAGGCTACCGTTTCCCTCAAAAATGGGGGGAACTTTTCGCTAATTACGCTGCCGCCCCACACCTGACTGCTTCCGCTCGCAACGGAGATCGGGTGGATCTCATCTTTAGCGAATTAGCCAAACGCGCCGTCTCTTCGATTGACCTTGAGAAAAAGAGCTAACTCGGACGGTTTTGCTCGCCTCTCAAAAACCGCCGTGTGAGTAAAGTTAGTGGTTCCCGGTAGACCATGTATGGCAAAAAAAGCATCTGATTGGTCTGCTGCAATAGGAGTGTTACCCAAGTTTAAGGGTGCAAGTGTCCCACGATAGCTGGGCAATTTATTGGTCTTACCCATAGGTTTCTATTTCTTGCTAGAGCAAGGAATAGAACATCAAGACCTATATCTAAGGGTTAATTTCCTTAACCTTATTTATTATCAAGTCGGATAAAACAACAAATTACGAAGCCAGAAAGGAGATTTCATAGCAGTATGATGTCCCGTACTACATGCAGGAGTAAATCCAGCAGGTTAGCATTAATCCTGATTTTCATTCTCTCCCTCTTTTTTATTGAGTCTCCCTCGCAAGAGGTAGTTACCGCCGCCACTGGGCAGTCTTTCGCCGATGCCAACTTTCAAAGGCTCTGGAACCGGACAGATAAGTTGGTGGCAGATGGCAGTGTTGCTCGTTCTTACTTGTGGGGGCCAGAACCTAACACCGCTGGGCTACAAGAGGATTACGCCGAGGCTCCCGGCGGAAAGCGCCAAGTGCAATATTTTGACAAGAGCCGGATGGAGATTACCAACCCCTCCGGAGATCAGCGCAGTGTCTACTATGTCTCGAACGGTCTGCTCGCTAAAGAACTGATTAGCGGTCAACTTCAGTTGGGCGACGCTAAGTTCGAGCAACGTGCTTCGGCTGAAATAGGCGTGGCGGGCGACCCAGACGATACCAATGGCCCCACCTATCGCAC
Source organism: Candidatus Chloroheliaceae bacterium (assembly GCA_013390945.1). Lineage (GTDB taxonomy): Bacteria > Chloroflexota > Chloroflexia > Chloroheliales > Chloroheliaceae > L227-5C. Next base: position 24,812 of record JACAUC010000020.1, on the reverse strand, counting down.
CTTGAAAGAGTTGACCCAACCCACTACCGAGGATGTGGGCAACCCGATTACAAAGGCCATTGACCGGGCGGGGAATAAGCGCGACGGTACGGCGGAATTTGGTAAATATAATGTGGTACAGGACATCTTTGTAAAAGAGACCGGCCATAATATTGCCAAGCCGTTCTGGAGTTATCTCAACCAAACCGGTCTGGTGGTTAGCCCCGAAGGTGTAAAGATGCGCGGACGACTCTTTGATCCGGTCTTTTTTGCCACTGGCTTGCCGATTACCGAGGCATGGTGGGCGAGGGTAAAGGTAGCAGGTGTGGTTAAGGATGTGTTGGTACAGGCTTTTGAACGCCGGATACTCACCTATACCCCGGCCAATAGTGCAGCCTATCAGGTGGAGATGGGCAATGTGGGGCAGCACTATTATCAGTGGCGTTATATCAACATCGCTCCGCCTACGTCTCCTGCGCCGACAACGCCTGTTCAGGGAACGCCAGTGCCGATCACACCTGCGCCGTCCGCCCCTCCGTCGCCAACTCCTACTTCTACCCCGACTTTAACCCCGACTCCGACACGGAGACCTGCCACCCCGACTCCTACGCCCACTCCAGTACCTCACACTGGCGGTTCGTAAAAAGCAGGTTATACTCCTAAAAATTTGATAAAACAAAACTGGCTCAAGAAGAGCCAGTTTTGTTTTATATGTGGTTCTCGACCAATCTATTTCTTGGGTAGTGTTAGTGGTACGTCTACGCCAATAATCTTCCAGTCGGTAGCCTGAACCGTGATAAAGACTTTATCACTCGGTTGGGTTGTAGTGATGGTTTGACCACTTGTGTTAGTGAGGGCTTGACCACTCTCCAGATTACTCCAATCGCTTAGAGTGTAGCTTTTGCTAGGGTTAAGTTCGAGCGAAGGCTCGTCCAACGGTAACTTTAGAGTGATGGGGCCGTTGCTTGGATTATAGAGCAATAAAAAGCCCTGCCCGTTTATCAGGTGGGCTTCCCCATCCACGCTCTTCCCATCGGGAAAATTCAGGATGTGTTGATAAGCATTAAAATATTGTGCAAAGGCTTTGCGGAAGGTGAACATCTTGCCGACAAATTTAAATAGTTCTGGCGGAGCGTTTGCTAGGTCAAAGGAGCCTCCGGCTTGAGTTGCGCCATTGCCCAACTGCGTCATCTCAGCGAATTTTAGTAGGTTGATTGGCGCACCTACACCATCTTCCCGGCTCCGTCCGTAGCTTAGCCCATACCAATCGCCCCAGATCGTTGAGTTAGGGTAAAATAATGAAGCGAAATACAACTCTTGGCGGCGAACCCGCTCGCTCTCGCCTAGCTTTGGCGTATACATATCGCTTAGCTGCAACTGATCTACAGCGGCCAGCCAATGAATATCGGGGGGCGGACTCCACAGCACTACCCTCAAATTAGGTCGAATAGCCCGCAAGTCATCTAGCAGCTTGGCATAATACTTAATAGTAAGGATCACCTCTTCGTCCGGGGTGCGCCAGCCTTGTTCAGGGCTACGGCAGGTTCCCAGATGCCAGTCAGTGCCATCCCAATAAATCTCATCTAAAGGAGTTTTACGGGCTAGATCTAAAAGCTGGTTACGTACATAGTCGCCTGCGCCACTGAGGGGACAGATCGAGGTAATTCTATAATACTTGGCATCCTTGGTATCATAATTGGGATTGTTGGGATCATTCTTGGTATCATAATTGGGATTGTTGGGATCACTCTTGGGATCGTAGGGACTTGGATAGATCCATTGCGGGTTTTGCTGGTAGAAAGGCGCATAGGAGGTATAGCCCTGATAGCGTCCACTAAAGGGGTTCATCCAGATACCCAAGCTATAATTGGTAGTCTTCATTTTCTTGAGTAATGGGCTTAATCCGTTCGGGAACTTTTTGGCAGAGGTAGCCAGTTGGAGCGGCGCGTTTTCCTCCCAGCCTGCATCTAGGTGGAGTAGATCGTAGTAACCCGCGCTCTGCATCCGGCCCAGCATATCCAACATATTGCTTTCGTTGATTTGGTTCTCGTAGATGTACCAAGTGCTAAACCAAACTGGATCGGGCTTACCTTTGATGATGGCGTAGTGGTTAAGGATGTAGTCATTGTAACGGTTTACCCCGATTTCCGGTGAACCCAGCCACGTCCCTAGAACGGACTTACCACTGCTAAAGCCTTGTATGGGGTCTACAAAGTCGGCGTTACCCATTCCTAGAGTGCCATCGCTTTTAAATTGTTCATCGCCAAAGAGCGATTCTTGGAAAAAGAAGAGCCCCTCCTGATTGTTGGTATGGAGCATGGCTTGACGGGAAAGAGCGGTGGGAGCAAAACGCTGGTCTGGATTAGTCGTAATGACCGAATGATTTATATCAGACTCGGCAATCTTAGGATGACCGTTACTATAAGAAATCCCGTAGCGTTGAAAGAGACCGAGCGGGGTCATTTCAGGCTTGGCGTTCCAATCCTCTAGGGTAGACCATTTGATTGCCCATCCTTGTGCTTGGAAAGGGGCCACCTTGAACCACTTGCGAATAAAGCTAGTCTTAGCCTCTACTTGATAATAAAGAGCCAGATTGACGGGTGTTCCTTGGAAGCTGGCTTGGAAGTTAAAGCTGATCTGCTGTTCGGTATCTTCCTGCTTAATCCAGTTGTAGCCTGTCAGGGTGAAATCTTGGGCGGTTAAGTCCTCGGTACGATCTTCATGGGCCAGTTCGCGGGAGAGTACCAGTCGAAACTCGGTGCGGGTATTAGCTAGATAGTTAACACCTGTGAAGCGGTTGAAGATAGCGGTAGTCTTGGCCCCTTGTGGCCCCAGTTCTATCACCCGCCGAATAGCTTGATTGCCGATAGTTAATTTGAGGGTATTGCCCACGTGTTCAAGCCCGGCCTCGACTTTATCGTCAGCCGCCTGAACCACCGGGGTGTAATCTGGGCTACCCGGTAGCAAAAATAGAGTGGCTAACCATAGCCCTAGCCCCAGCCTTAGCAAAACTTTATGGATTAGAATCAAACCGACGCTCCTATGACTCGCTATACTAACTCTTTTGCAAAATATTTCTTACATTCTAATTTCCAGAGCGTTTTTTGTAAAGCCACTTTGAGCCTTGACCACTTCCCAAAATTGACTTTAGGAAAGGCTTCCAACGATAGCCCCATCTAAGATTTCGATGATTCGGCTGGCGTTGTGCGCCCAGAATTGATCCTGAGTTACCATCAAGATAGTTTTGCCGTTGTTGATAAGACGTTTTAGCAATTTGAAGACTTCATTGGAGGCTTTGCTGGTTAGGTTGCCTAGCGGTTCGTCACAGAGCAGGAGGGAGGGGTCGTTAGCGAGGGCACGGGCTAACATCACCAATTGTTTTTCGGTGCGGTTCAACTCAATGGGTCGGAGTCGGGCTATTTCGGGTTCTAGTAACCCGACTAGTTGCAGGCGTTCAAAGGCGCGTTCTTGGCGGTCGCGGTTATCCCGGCCTACGCCAGCCACTTCCATTGGCTGCATCACCTGTTCATAAGCGGGTCGTTTGGGATCTAGCTGAGAATGGCTATTAAAATAACCGATGTTGAGGGTACGCCAGCGCACAAACTCTTTATCTGCTTCTAGGTTAAGTCGCCGTCCGGCGGTTTCGTAGGTTGGGATATTTCGACTCAGTACGGTCACCCGGCCCTTATCGGCTGGTATTAAACCGGCCATAATTTGCACCAGTTCACTTTTGCCGCTGCCGCTTGGACCAACTATTGCCAACAACTCACCTTGCCGCAAACCCATCCGCACATCACAAAGCATCAATTGAGCGGCTCGGCCTTGCCCCTCGGTCATATAGAGTCCCTCCACCCGTGCTACTTCTACCTGCCCGATGAAGGTTTCGGCGATAGCCTGAGGTGGTCGTAAGTCCGTTCCACGTGCTGAAGTCTTTGGGGTTGATGTTAGCTCAGGCAAAGCATCACTAGCCTGCCGTCCCTTGCGCCCTACCACTCGAATATCCCGAATATCTATATCTAGGGCGGTTTCCAGTTTTTCCAACCCCGGACCGTTATATGAATCCTCCGAGTCTTCGCCCGGTTGGGTAAAGTCACGTTGAGTACTATCGAAAAAGCCCTCCACAATAGTCTGATCTGGTAGGCTGAATCGTCCGGTCTGGCGCTCGTTTTCAATGTGGAAGTCCGCCTCTATATCCCCGAAGCGGACTAAATCGCCATGGTGCAATAAAAGCGGGCCATCGGCCAATACGCCATTGACAAAAGTTTTGTTGGTACTACCCAAGTCGGTTACAAAGATACCCGAAGCCGTTCGTTGGAGTCGGGCGTGTTGGCGGCTGATAGAGTTGCTATCAATTACAATATCGTTACCCTGACCGCGCCCAACAGTGGCTTCTTCCCCTTGGAAGAGGTAGCGTTGCCCGTTGTGTAGCGAGAGGTAGATATAAGAGTCATCGGTTAAAATTACTTCCGGTGCTGGCGGCTTAGGCAAAACCGGCCTTGTCATCAAGTTTGGAGATGAAAGGTGTGCTGGTGAGGGATTAGTAGGGCGTTCTCGTTCTAAGGAACTAGTCATACGATTAGCTCTTAGCCCTAAAGCAGGCGAGTGATCGGTTACAATACCATCGAACGAAAAGACGGTATCCCCAACCTGTACCTGATCTCCAGTGGTAAGTGGTGTGGGCGAGGTGTTGGAGACCATCTGACCATTGACGATAGTGCCATTGATACTACCAGCGTCCCGTATAAACAAGCGTCCGGTAGAATCCGCGAAAATTTCGGCATGGCGACGACTAAGGTGCGGTGATTCAATGGTGACGGTACTATCTCGACTCCGCCCGAAAAAAACGGGTGTTCCACCTGGCTCTGCGCCATCTACCTCAAGATATTCGCCCGCACGTGGGCCTTCGCTAAAGGTTAATCGAATACGGGGCATGTGGCCTCCCACTTTCATAAATCCACTAAGTTTTTTACTTAGTGCCTCTCTTTTTTCTTTCGGTTTTTTTCTCGTTTTCGGTGTGGCCGCTATTGAATAAATCCATCAAAAGAAGTAGGGTAGATGAAACGGCCACTACTCCAGCAGAAGACCAACTAAGCCAGCCTACCAAAGTTTTATCTGCTATCCAAGTTATCATTAACTCTTGCAAGATACCCGCCAGCCAAAATAAAAATTGCATCATTGTTACCAGCAGATAGACCGGGGTAAGGACGGCAAACCAGAAGAAGATTTTGCGCTCGCGGGGTGGCACTGGGCGTGTTTGGGGCTGGCGCAGGATCGTCCGGCGCATAAAGGTGAGTGCTTTTTTGCGTAAACTTGGTATTTCTAGCCAGTTGGAGAGGGCGTAATAGCCATCTAACTCCATCAAAGGATTGACATTGGTATAGGCTACGATATAGGCCACCGTTGCCATCTGAAAGAGAAAAGCTTGGGTCTCACGTTGGCCGGGTGAGTTAAAGAGGAACATCAATAGGCAACATATCCCTCCAACCACTGCGTTAGAAATTGGCCCAACCATATCCACTGCAATACGAGCGCGGCGATTTTCTAGGTAAATGTCGTCGGTATTGACATAAAAATAAGGGCCAACATACATCCAGCCGAATCCTCCCCGGCTTACTCTGCGTCCATAAGACTTACAGGTTAAGGCGTGGGCCAATTCGTGTAGCATAAAATTGAGAAAAGCGATAATAATCAAGAGCCACCACATCGAACCCTTAAAAATACCGACTGGTGGTTGTAGCAAAAAACTGAGACCATCGTTACTGTTACCGGGAAGACTAAAATAGATAAAAGCACCTAAACCAAGAACCAACACTGTCAAAAGGCTCCAGACCACTGGTTTTAAGAAAAAGAACTTTCCACCATAGCGATAAATCTTTTCGATTAAGCCGTCAATATTTTTAATTTCATAGCGGAAAGTGAGATAACGTGCCAGTCGGCCCTGCTTACGCTGTTCCTCTGAACCAAGTAAATTTTTGTTTACGGCAGGTACTTGAAGAAAACCAGCGGCCTGCAATTGGCCCACTGTATTTGAAACCGCTTCCAGATCAAGTACCTTATATTCCATAAAATAGCTCAAAGCTAAGTCACTGATGGTATTGTCACCATCCATCTGCTGCCACAAGAAATAACCCCGGTCGCCTAGCTTGAAGAAATTATCGCCGCTCTCATCACTTAATACATAGAATTTTTCACCATCGTTGCTAGTCTGTTCTACTATGCGATAACTAGCTACTCGTTTGGGACGGAAGCGTCGTTCGAGGCTTTGGGCAAAATATTGGCCTAGAGCATAGCCTTCACCTAGGGCGATTACTTCTTGTAACTTGTTGCGGAAGAGGGTTAACAATTCGCAATCTTCTAAAGCTGTTACTTTGGCGGCATGAACTTGTTCCCGTAAAAGCGAAGCCTCACCAAAGAACTGCCCCGGCCCTAATTTAGCATCTTTGCGCTCGGTTCCTGCACTATCCCGGTAAGTCATTTGCACCTGTCCGCTACGGACGATGTAAAGCGCACTTGACTGTTCTCCCTGCCAAGCAATAACTTCACCCTTTTTGAAGTATTTCACCTTCATACGGCTACCAATCTGAGCGACAAGCTGGGGAGGCATAGTATTGAAAGGTGGGATGCGATTGAGGACTGCTCCTAGTGGTAAGCCACTCAAACCCCGGCCTAAGCTGGCAATTGGATCACCGCTCTTCTGAAGAACGTTTTGAAAGTCAGCACGAACTAAGACATAACATTCTACCATCCGTTCGGCTCGTACTGTCATAGGATAGGTTTCACCTTGTGCGGCAATACCATCTCCAAAATTGTCGCCCTCCTCCAAAATTGTGAGGCTTTGCTCATTACCCTTACTGTCTACCGAATAAGCTTGCGCTGCTCCTCCTACAATCAAGAAAAATTCTTCACATGGTTCACCCTTTTTTGCTAGGGTTTCACCTGCAGCGTAGACCCGATAACGCAAGCGCCCGGCTAAAGCGCGGCGGGTTTTGTCACTCAGCGTTTGCATTAAGAGTGTACCTTTGAGCCAGTTTGCGGCTGAGTTGGTTGAGACTTGTTGTTGGAAGAAGGAGACAATTGTGCGGTTGTCCATCAATTCTCGCACAAAGGTAGCCTCCTCCAAAATTAAGGCACGTACTGTAGTTTTGGCCTCTAAGCGATTGGCGAAAGGCTGATCGGCAAAAATTGTCCGTTCCCCATAAACTGTACCCCGCCCTAATTCACCCAGCACTAGCCGCGATTTACCTTGACCCAGCGAACGGGAGATGGTGACAGTACCCTCTAAGATGGCGAAAAACGCGCCTCGTCCCTGCCCTTCGTGGGCCATCTCCTGTCCTACTTTAAAGGTTACTTCTCGGAAATAGTTTACCAACAGGTTAAAATTGGTGGTATCGAGTTCATCGAAGGGCGGAATAGCTCGTAGTGGATGGTTTATAGCTACTAGTTGACCACTACTCTGCCAATCGTTCGTAGGTTTATCGCCCGCCTCGCTCTCGGCTATCGGTTTACCTAGTTCAAACATCAGAGGTTCGCCTGCCAAGAGCGGATCCTTCACCACCTCGGCTATCAAGCTTTCCCGTGTGCTTGCTTCTGAAGAATTGCCTTCTTCCTTGCTTTCCGGCAGCGTAGTTTCATTATCGCCCGGTTCGTGGGTAGTCTCTTCAAAGGTAAATTCAAAGTCGCCAATTTTTATCCGGTCGCCGTTTTGTAAGACGGTTGGCCCCCCGATTTCAAAGCCATTAACCTGAGTACCATTAGCCGAGCCAATATCGGTCAGAATGAAACGCCCACTTTCTACGGCTAAGCGGACATGTCCTCGCGAAACCGAGCGATCATGTAACCTTAGATCATTGCTTTCATCTCGGCCTATCAGGATTTGGCGGTTAATGGGTAGTCGCACATATTCGGCCCCAACTTGGAGGGGTCGGTTGGTTAAAGCGTAACGTAACGCTCCCCCCATCAGCGGGGCTCGTGTACCTGTCGCGAAGGGTTTAGCGGGAGGAATATAAGGACGACGAGGTGCCCGGAAGCGGAGGGCTAACCGCCCCACTCTAATTTCGTCACCTTCGCTCAAACTACGGGGTGCAACCAGCGGTTCTTCATTTACTTTGGCAGGGTGGGCCGTACCCATATCACTGATGATATAGCTATTATTTAACCAGCGTATTTCGGCGTGTCGTCGCCCAACTAACAAATCTAAGACTTGCAAATCGTTGGTATCAAAGCGTCCAATCGTAAAAGGATGGTTGGGGGTTAGACGGCAAAAAGAACCGACGCGGGGCGGTTCAGGCAGGTCTTGTGGGTTGCGTAATTCATTTTCGACTACTTCCAGCCGGGCTATTCCTGGCTCTCCATCTTCCAATAATCCCCAGTGTAAACCCCCCCGCTTGCGTAAAATTGATTGGGCATAGCCCCGCTCGTTTTCTAGGGGAGGTAGCATCAGGAGCATATCAATTGTGCCACAGCTTAAAGTGTCGCCTGGAAAAAGGGGAGTTGGCCCGGCGATAAACCGCTCATTCACCTTAGTGCCATTGGCGGAACCCAGATCAGTTACAATCAGAAGACTATCATCCTCACGCCAAGAAAGGGAGGCGTGTACTGCTGAAGCACGGTTTCCAGGGTCTTGAAGAATAAAATCTACGGCTATTTTAGCTTTAGCCCCACCACGACCTAGAATCAAGCGTTGTTCTTTAAGCCGCTCATAGTCGAGCGGTAGCATAGTTCCTGCTTGGGGGCCTTTTGCTATTAAAAAATATGGTTCGTTTGCCATATTATGCACCTGCTGAGCCCTCCCAGTTACAACTTCTGCCACTACTATGTCCCTCGTCCGTAAAACTGTTAGTATTAAATGATTTCTATTTAGAAGAGATCCTTCACCGCTAAACTTAGCCCTTTGGTGAAAATCTTAATCCGGTTTAATCTTTACCCTTACATTGGTTATATTATACCTTAGAACGGCCTCCCTTACAATCCTAATCTGCTCCGCGAAACGTTTAGGGTAGTCCAAACAAGCTAAATAACTCCGCCTTGCTTGCTAGAAAACCAAGTTCTGGTCAAATTTCTCCAGTTTATTCTACAACCGAAGAGAGAATAATACCACCTTTCAGGTCTGATCTTACGCTGATTAAAAGGCGTTAAAGTTTGATTGCTTCTGCCTCAAGGGGTAGAATAAAATTCGCTAGTAAGGATGAGGCTTATTTTACGATAACTGCGTTAGGTTCTGCTCTGGAGCCACCCACTATTAATAAACGTCAATTATTCGTAAATTAACGGATTGCCGCTGGTACATTTCACTGAAATTTTGAAACTTGCAACTTGCAACAAAGGAAAGGCGGGCTATTAGGTGGACTTGGATTTAGAAGATACAATTTTGATAATGGTACACAAGCGCATCCGTAAGCGCGAAAGCTACAATATAGATAGCGTGGAAATTAGGGCGGCTCTTGAAAAAAACGGCTACCCAATGGAAGAAAAAGAAGTAATGGAGGGTCTGGCCCAACTCAAGAGCGCTGGTTATATTCGGGCCAATGAGGATAAAGATGGACTGGAGAGAAATAGCCACATTACGCGCTATTGGGGTCTTGAGATTACCCCCAAAGGCGCAATGCGAGCCATAGATTTACTCAACCAGTTTCGGTATGAAGCACCATAACCTATTTGTTTTCTAAAGAAGCGGGTGTCTCGTTAGGTATATTAAGACCAATAATCCGCCAGCCTAGGGCTGGTACACTAATGGGGAGTGACTGGTTAAGATAAACGTCGCCGATGGTTTGGCTAGTATCGAGCGTACTCCAATCGGTGAGGCTATAGCTCTTCTCTGGCGATAGCTCTAGTTCTGGTTCGTTCAACGGCAGGTTAATTGTTTGCTCTATCTCCTGCGGGTTATAGAGCAGGATAAAACCTTTGCCGTCTATCAAATGGGCTTCTCCCTCCACACTAGAGCCATCTGGGAAATTTAGGATATGTTGGTAGTAATTAAAGTAAGAACCAAATTGCTTGCGAAAAGCAAACATTTTAGCCAAAAACGCCGTCAATTCGATATGGGCATAGGGCAAGGCGTAGCTACCTCCCGCTTGAGTTGCGCCATTGCCCAATTGACTCATCTCAGCATATTGGAGCCGATTCAACGGTAGACCGAGGCTTTCGCTCCAACTGCGTCGGTATTGCAAGCCATACCAATCTCCCCAAATAGCCGCCGCCGGGCGTTGAAAAGAGGCGTGATAAATTTGTTGGCGACGAATTAATTCGCTGAGACCGAGCGGAGGGGTATCAATATCGCTCAATTGCACTTGGTCGGTCACACTTAGCCAGTGAATATCGGGCGGTGCGCTCCATACTACCACCCGCAAATCCGATTGAAAGGAGTGTAATTCCTGCAAAAGATTGGCGAAAAATTTTAAAGTTAGAATATGTTCCTCCGCCGGGGTGCGCCAACCGCGCTCCTTCGAGTCACATCCAGCTAAATTCCAATCGGCTCCATCCCAATAGAGTTCTTTTAACGGCCAGCTTTGTATAATCTCTAATAGTCGGTTGCGGATATATTCTCCGGCCCCACTCAAGGGACAAATCCATGTACCATTGCTGGCTATCCAGTCAGGGTGTTGCTCCCGAAAAGATTGGTAAGAAGTTATATCTTGGTAATGTCCGCTAAAAGGATTCATCCACAAGCCCATCCCCAAGCCTGCCGAATTGAGTTTTCCTGCCAGCAAATCAAGTCCTTCGGGAAATTTATCTTCGGCGGTATTTACCTGCAAGGGTGCATCTTTTTCCCAACCTGCATCTATATGTAAAACATCGTAAAACCCGGCCTCCTGCATATTATTTACCATCTGCGTAAGCTCAGCCTCATTGATTTTATCCTCATAGACATACCAAGTGCTAAGCCAAACCGGGTCTTTTTTCCCTTTGATAACGGCATAATGATTGTAAATATAGTCGTTGTAGCGTTTGAACCCAATCTCAGAGCTACCTTGCCACGTACCAATTACGGCTCGCCCACTGCTAAAGCCCTCTTTTGGTTCGATAAAGTCAGCGTTGCTTAATTTTAAATTTCCGTCAAATTGCTCCTTGCCAAAGAGTGATTCGGTGAAAAAATAGAGCCCCTGCTTTCCGTCGCGGTGTTGCGCTACTTCATGCGAAGAAGGCACGAGGCTAAAACGTTGACTCGGATTGCTGGTGTCTAGTGCGTTCGGGTCACGTCCGCTACTGTAGTTAATCTGATCGCTGCCATCAGCGTGTAGTTCCGGGTAACGCTGCACTATCCCAAGCGGTTCTAACTCCTCTTTTGCCTGCCAATCCTCTAGGACTACCTCCCGAATGACCCAGCCCGGCGCGTTGAAGGGTGCTACTTTTAGCCACTTGCGAATAAAATTGGTGCCCTCTTGCACCTCATAATAAAGTGTGGCCTGAACGGGTACCTTGGCAAATGTGCCGCTTAACTCTACCTGCAATTGCTGTGGTCTACTTTGCCAATTCCAGCTATAGCTGGTCATATGAAAAGCTTCTGCGGGTAACTCTACTATTTGATCGTTGCCTGTTAGTTCGTGCGATAACAAAAGACGAAACTCGCTTCTAGTAGCCTTCAGGTATTCGGTTCCGGTTAGCAAGTTCATCAACGAAATGGTCACCGGGCCAGTTCGACTTAATTGGACAACCCTAGTAATTATGCCATTGCTCAAGACAATTACAGATAGATCTTTCGGCTCTTCAATCCGATGCTGTTGGAGTCTATCGGCTAAGACCAACTGCTCGAAAGGAAAAAGCCCTAATAAAAAATTAGCCACAAATAAGCCTGTTATAAGAGCTGAAACGGTTTGGTGCTTTCGTAAGTTTTGCATTAGCCCCTGCCCTATCCTTTAAGGTTGTTTTCGGTTTGTGTAGCTTATCTAGGATAATAGTACCATAACTGCTCAGTTTGATTCAACTCTCCTTTTAGAAGCCACTCTAAAAGGCTAAAAGCTAAATATTAACCGAATATCCACATGATTTTTACCCAGCTTTTACTAGAAGCCTTTACAATTGAGTTATGTATATAACCTTAACATCGCCTGAATAAAACTAATATAAATTTTACATAGTTTCACCTAATGTAATTTTACAATTTCTCAAAAGCGAACCATGAATTGAGCTTCGGTTAGAAGCTACAAAACTTAATAAAGGTTTAAGAAATGAATCTTCCGATACAAATAAAATTGTTGTTTCTGTTAACTATTTTAGGTACTACTGTTCTAACAGCTTGCGATAATGAAAAAACTAATACACCAGCCGCTTCTTTTACCACTGGGTTAACACATTCTATTGATTCCAGTATGGTTATAACTAACAGCATATCCCTTTCAAATCTTGTAACTATCACCCCAAACATTAGTAATTTATTAAAAATTGATACCCCTACTACTGCAACTACTCCTCATAATGCTCAATTACTCTATATAAATAAAGATATTCTTTATGTTTCTAATCCCGATGGTAGCAAGCTTCTTACCCTCAAGGATAAGGTGAACACTGCTGTTTGGTCACCTGATGGCAATCTGATTGCTTTTGCCCGTGCTAATGATGATTTGTATATAGCTGCGGCTGATGATTATAATAGTCAAAAAATTGCATCCGGTGACATTAATAAAATTCAATGGTCTCCCGATAATAAAAAAATAGCATATTCTGGAGAAAGCAGCAGCACAAAAGTTGTTGACTATAAGCAATTTAGGTGGGGACTGGAGACCTACTAATAAATAACCAAGATTATAGTGGATATTTTAGTGTGGATTAAGGTAAGTAATTAGATAAAATTATCCGCTTACTTACCTCCTAATCGGTTGAAAAATTTACTGCCGTTCTTTACCCAAATTTAATTCTGAAAGACACCCTTGAGGATTTTAGCCCGATCATTGGCCCGGACAGAGGCACGATCCAAAGCCTCAAAGATACGCTTGTGGGTCGCTTCCGTCCAGAGGCTCTTGACCAGTAATTCCGCCACATCCTGCCGATGTATGCGACCAAATCCACCGAAACCATCTTCCCCATTTAGTTTGGCGGTTGCCAAGACCGGGGAATGTTTCCAACCCGCCGGGCCTTTGAGTTCTGCGTCGCTATTGACTAACCCGCCGGGCCGGATAATAGTATAGGTTAATCCGCTCTGCACTAAGTACGCTTCGGCCTCCCATTTAGGATAGAAGGGAAAGCTAAATGGCTTAAAAATGGTGGGCGGAGAAGCTAAACCCATCGTCGAGTTGAGGATAAAATGGTTGACCCCTGCCGCAAGAGCGGCATCTACCAACCGACGATTACCGAAATAGTCCACCTGACGCAAACCATTGGTGAAACTAAAAGGTTGGCGTGTACCGAGCGCACTGATGACCGCCGTAACTCCTTCCATCGCTTTTTTTAGGATTTTAGGTGCATTAACCTCGTCGGTCAAATCTATTAGCACCACGCTGGCCCCCAACTTTTCCAGTTCTGCGGCTTTGGCCTTGTTACGTACCAAAGCCCTAACCGCAATTCCTTCTTGCAGTAGGGTCTTTACCACTCGCCGACCAACATCCCCGCTGGCCCCGGCTACTAGAACTAAACCGTCATAGTTTGCCATATCTTTTTAAGTTACTCCAATCTATATATCAGTTACCGTTATATTATATTTAGTGACCGGGCAGGTGTTTTTCAATCCCTGCCCTTCTCACTCATTATACTTGCGATTTAGCTCAACAAGGGTTTAATCTTCATTAGGAAATAGATAAGGTTTGTAGATAGTTTGTTTAGAGTTTGAACTACCTCTACCGATTTAAGCCTTCCAATGCGCCGGGATGGTCGGGGGTGATATTGAGGACGGCCCTGAAGATTTTGCGAGCCTGTTCTGGTTTACCACTTTCACGGTAGGCAAGACCCAAATAATAGAGTCCTTCGAGGTAGAGTGAGGCGGTAAAATCGGTGTCCAATTCCTCTGGAGCCAGTTCCAATCCATTTCGCAGGTCTTTAATCGCGGCAGGAAAGTCCGCCATATTATATTCAGTAATACCCAACTTGACGGGTAAAATCCAATAGTCCGGCTCTAATTCACTGGCTCGTTTGTAGGCGGCGCGGGCACTAGGCAAATCCTCGGCCATCACGTGAGTATCACCTACTTCGTTGAGCAGATTGGCACTATTTGGCTCTAGGCGATAGGCTACTTCAAATTCGGTTAGAGAGGCTTGCAGGTCACGTCGGTCGCGCATGAGTAAGCCCAGTTCAAAATGGGCTGCTGCTGAGTTGGGATTTAGCCGTAATGATTCGCGGTAGAATCGGATAGCCCCCTCTGGGTCGGCGGGGGCCATTAGGCCCGCTAAGTAGAAGGCCGCTTCCGCCGATAACTCGTCTTGGTCAAGCGCGTAGCCTTTTTGAAAATAACGCTGAGCCTGATAGGTATCCTTTTGTTCGAGGGCGCGCTGCGCTTCTAAAAGGTAATAGCGAGCCAAGAAACGGTCATATTCGTCTAGGCTAGAGTTAAGCAATTTCAAGGCTTCGATACCAGCAGCTATAGCCGCCGGAGAAATCTGACCGCCACTTAGTTCCTGCTCTAAATCCTGCTTAAAAATAGGAATTAGGCTGGGTAGCTCTAAGCGGTCGCTTACTTCATCCTTTAGCTCAATAAAAACCAAGCCGCGCTCAATCGCTTGGCGGTTTAGTTCTGGGCGATAATTATGCCCTTCTATCATTGATTTTCGCTCCCTGTCGGGCGACTCTCCCGATCAGTCTCTATTTTCGAATAATCGGCCCCCGCCCCGCTTGGCGGCGCTTATAAAAATCTTGGCGGCGCAATATCATATCATAAAAGAGGGTTTCAATCCACGCTCCGTGCCGCCGGAAGTATTGGCGTATTCCGTGATAGTGATTATTGGCAAAGACACTATAGTCGTCGAAATGGCCCCAGTGTTCGCTGGTATAGACAAAGCCGCATTTCTCGTAAACTCGTTGCGCCCGACGATTATAAGCGGCTACATCAAGGAACATAGCATCAAATTTTAGCACATCAAAATAGTAGCCGAGGAAACTCCAGAGCGCATCGGTTCCCATTCCTCCGCTCAATACTTCTGGTCGCAAGGTAATACCTAGCACCGCGTGGGCATGACTACGATCAATGTTACGTAGGGTGAGCAGGCCAATTAATTGACCTCGCTTATCATCCACTGCAAACATCATATAATCATTCCGGTTTAACCGCTCATAATACCAAGCATCTCGCTCGTAGCGGTTCATCGGGCGCGGATAACTAGAGGTATAGAGTGGGTCAAGCTGTGACGGCCACTGTAACCATGCGTCTACATCTTCGCGGGTGAATTGTCGTACCAAAGTTTTTTCACCGGTCACTAGCACCCGATTATCTAGCATTTTAAACCTATTTAACCATTTCCACATTTTTAAGCACTTTTTTAACTCTGGCTTTCGTTTCGTGATTTTAATAGTATACAACCAAGCCGTCAAGAAAAAAAGCCGTTTGGAAGCAAGATTTAGTGGGATTATTGATTCATTCGTGGTAAAATAAGGCCCATCTAGGTTGGGAACCAGAATTTTACCATGGTGCGATCAAAATTTTATAGTATGGTCGGAAAAGCGGCTTTACGAAAGGCTTTAGATGTCGAAACTGCTTAACAAAAAATCCGGTTTGGCTCTGTTGAGTTTTGTAATAACCGGAGTATTGACGATTTTGTTGTTGGCTTCGTTGGGTGGCACTTGGGGTATCGCTTACGGTCAGACCGCCGGGCCTCCGCCTACGATTGCTACGGCTACCGTGCCAACGACGGTGCTAACTTTTGGCGGTAATCCTGTCGTTCCTGGTATGCCTCGTACTGGTAATGGTTTAGTTTTGGCGGAAGCTAAGGAGATAGCGGCTTGGCAACTCATCTTACTGGGTAGCTTGGCTCTTTCAATGCTTGGCTCGCTGGTGGCTCTGGTGCGTACTACCCGGTCGGCATGTCGCTAAATTTAAAGCTTTTACGGAGCCAAAGATGGATCTTTTGAAAAATCCGCTGATAAAGTCTTTGCTGGAGAAGAGAGCTATCTCCAGTCGGGAACGCCGCGAAATAGCTCTGACGATCTTGAGTGCGGCTCTGGGGGCGGTGGAGCCGGGGGCGGCTATTCGCAAAGTGTTGCGCTACGATTCGGAGAGCGGACGGCTGGAGGTAGCCGGGCGAGAATATGACCTAAACCAATATAATCGGGTTTATGTAGTGGGCGCAGGTAAGGCAGGGTGGCCGATGGCGGAAGCCCTAGTCGGTCTCTTAGGGGCGCGGTTGGAGAGGGGGTTGGTTAATGTCAAGTATGGCTATGTTCCACCCTTCGGCACGGAGACGGGTCCGATAGCTTTGACCGAGGCGAGCCATCCGGTCTTAGATGAGGCTGGTGTAAAGGGAACACAACGTATTGTCGAATTATTACAGGGTTTGAACGAAGATGATCTGGTGCTGGCGGTAATTAGTGGCGGTGGCTCGGCTTTGCTGGAAATGCCCGTAGAAGGTGTGACCCTCGCCGAGATGCAGCTACTTACCGGGGCACTGTTGCGTTGTGGCGCAACCATCAACCAGATGAATACCGTAAGAAAGCACCTTTCTCAGATTAAGGGCGGGCAGTTGGCACGTTGGGCCAACCCTGCTTCGGTGATTGGTCTGCTACTTTCGGATGTGGTTGGTAGTCCGCTGGACGTGATTGCCAGTGGCCCGACTGTGCCAGACACCTCCACTTTTGGTGAGGCTTGGGCTACTTTAGAGAATTTTGGCCTGACCACCACCGGGACTCCTCCTTCGATTTTGGCGCATCTTAGGGCAGGCGTGAATGGGCAACTCCCAGAAACGCCCAAACCGGGGGAAGCCCTATTTGAAAAGGTACAAAATGTAGTGGTAGCCGACAATCGCATAGCCGCCCTAGCTGCCGTAGAAGCGGCGCGTCATTTAGGGTTTAATCCGCTGTTGCTTTCTACCTTTGTGGAGGGGGAGGCGCGAGAAGTAGCGCGGGTTTATGCGGCTTTGGCAAAAGAGATTCATACCTTTAATACGCCAGTGGCTCGTCCAGCCTGCCTTCTGCTTGGCGGTGAAACTACCGTGACGGTACATGGCGAGGGTCTTGGGGGGCGGAATCAGGAATTGGCCTTAGCTGCGGCTTTGGCTATCGCCGATTTGGAGGGGGTGCTGATTGTGCCACTGGCAACCGATGGTTCGGACGGACCCACCGATGCGGCAGGCGCAATGGTAGAGGGTGATACCATTTGCCGGGCCAAATCGCTCGGCCTTGACCCGCACGACTATCTGCGACGCAACGATGCCTACCACTTTTTTGAAAGTTTAGGAGATTTGTTGCAAACTGGCCCTACTCAAACTAACGTCAACGATTTGACTATGATTCTGGTTTTTTAGTCTCACGTTGGGTCTTTGGCATAAACCTATAGAGAAGTAGTATCATCTCCATAAGTAGGAGTTTATTGGAACTAGTTCACATAACCCCCCGTAGGCTGACCGTAAACTGGTTTCAGATGGGGGCGTATGCAATACACCAGTCTTAGTCTGGCTTCAGATGGGGCGTATGCAATACACCCCTACCCCGAAATTCTGGGCTTAGACTACATCTGCTTAATCGCCTCAAGCGCACTGATAGCCGCTTGGTTGACGCGCTCACCCGAAGAGGTTGCCTCCATATCGTGATTTGCCAGCCATTCCAAATCAGGTAGAGCCTTTGGATCACCCAGCTGACCTAACGCGATAGATGCTCGATAGCGTACATCACTATTTCCGTCTTCTAGTAGCAACAGCAGCGGTATAACGGCCTCTTTATTCCCAATATTACCTAGTGCTGCCGCTGCACAGCTTCGTACTTCGCCATCTTCGTCATGAAGAGCCTTGAGAAGAGGTTGAAAAGCATTCTCGTTACAGTGTTCAATTAAGCTCCAAGCCGTATAAGCCCGCACCTTGCAATCTGTATCCTCAAGAGTTTGAAGGAGTAGAAAAAAGGCGGGTTCCCCAAGTTGGCTCAGTGCTTCAGCTGCCCCACGCCGGGTATCATTATGTTCCGTGTTATTCCTTAACATATGGAGTAAGGGTTGTATGGCGGCAGCTTTGCCAAGTTTGCCCAAAGCAAGCACCGCATTTTCACGTACTGTACGATCCACATCCGTAAGCGTCTCAATGAGGGGTGCTACGGCACTTGAGCGACCCAGTTCACCCAGAGCAAAAGCGGCGGCTCCCCTTACCTTTTTGTCATCATCCCTAAGCGCAGAGATTAGAGGTATTACCGCTCGCGAACTACCCAGCTGACCCAAACCCTGAGCGGTCTGCCAGCGTACCCAACTATCTGAATCGCTAAGTCGAAGGATAAGAGGTATCACGACCTGTTTATTTCGGCTATTACCTAATGCCCTGACCGCCTCCAAGCGTGTATTACTATCCTCATCTCCTAGCGCGATAAAAAGCGATAGAAAGGTTGGATCGCTAAACGTACTTAGCGCATGAGCGGCTTCCCAGCGTACTTCAATTTCTTGATCTTGAAGAGTGTGCGTCAGAGCCTCAATCGCCTTTGGGTTGCCCAACCGTCTCAGACCCCTAACCGCTATCTGGCGGACTTCCCAGCAGCTATCCTTAAGTGCTTCAATAAGAGGGTCTAGTGCGGCACTATTCTTGGTCTTACTCAAGGCCAAGATTGCGTCTCGACGTACCATAAGGTCACTACTTTTTTTAAGTGTAGCGATAAGTTGCTCTATCGGTACCTCATTTACATTCTTGTCTGATGCAGACACGGCTTTAGAATCCATAAGAATTTACCATTTTAATCTACTCTTCTCTAAGGTCATCCCTACTCTCAACTAACAATAGCTTACCAGACCATGTTCAATTAATCTATAGGTAGAAAGAAATATTTACAAGTTGACTTGATTATGCTAGACTAAAATCCACTTAACCCGTTAGGTACGGCTATAATTAAGGAGCTAACTTTGATAAACCTGAAATTTCTTCGGAAAGTCAGGCTGTTTTGTGTAGGACTGGCCTTACTACTAGGCTTTCATAGCTTGCTGGTCGGTTTGGTTGAAGCTGCGCCTCCCTTACCACCTACTCTGCCACCTTTGGTAAGCAGTCCGTCCACTACCAACCTGCCTAAGCCTACTCTTCCACCCAAAACCACCCCTACTACCCAACCTAGAATTACCCCTTCGGCTACACCTGGCTTGGCTCAGCCCAAGTTGGTTACTCAACCACCGACACTTAATTCTACGAGTGCTATCGCTGTAGATGCTGATACTGGTCGTATCCTCTTTACTAAAGAGGCTCATCGTCAGCTTCCGATGGCAAGCACTACTAAAATTATGACGGCTCTCACCCTACTTTCAGTACCCGAAATTGATCTCAATGCCGAGACCCTTGTGGTGCAGGAGGATTTGGTTGGCGAGGCCAATATGCAACTGAAAAATGGCGAACGTATCAAGCTTCTTAGCTTGCTCATCGGCCTTTTGACCAATAGTGCCAACGAAGCGGGAATGACCTTAGCCCGTTACGTTGGGGCTAGAATACCCGGCCCAGCTGACCCAATTTCACGCTTTGTAGCTCTTATGAACTCAAAAGCTCTTGCGCTGGGTATGTTCGATAGCCATTATATGAATCCGCACGGCCTAGATCAGTCCGGCCATTATAGTTCGGCCTATGATTTAGCAATTAGTGGCTGGTATGCCCTCCACCATCCTACTATAAAAAGCATTATTCGGCTCGATACCTATAATTTTGAAGGCCATGATTTTTATAATGTAAACAATTTTATTCGACGTTATCCGGGGGCCACAGGCATTAAACCCGGCTGGACGGATGATGCGGGACGTTGTCTGATTGCTTCGGCCACCAATTATGGGCATACGGTTATTGGGGTTATTCTTAATGCTCCTTATGATTCCGTTGCCGCCGATATAGATACTTTGATGGATTACTCTTTTAGCCTGCTTACCAACCAAGCCCAGCCTCAACTGGATCTTAGTGGCCCTTCAGCTTACATTGGCCTGCCCGAAGGTGACCACTTGGCCCCTTTCGATACCAAACCCCTTGTTGAATTTTTCCGAGGGCTTGGCCTAAACCTTGGTCAATGGCTCCAGCTACTCCAACAAAGCAAGAAGTGACCTAGATGCCGTTTAAATTTAGATAATAGAGGATGAAATTATGTTCAAATCTTCCCAGAAGTGGGTCTTAGCTGTAAGTAGTTTTCTGCTTTTGAGTTTGGGACTGGTAGCCTGTAGCGAAAATAGCCCCCCAACTTCGGTGGCCCCTACCCCGGAGGCTTCGCTGGTGGTGGCCCCTACTCTAACTCCAGAACCCTTAGTCACTTCTACCCCGGTAATAGTGGCAAGTTTGCCACCGTTTACCCCTCCAACTAAGGCTTCCAATACTGCTAGTCCCACTTCCATCCCTAGAGTGACTCCTCTCCCCCTCACTACCCCACCGTCAGCCACTACACCCTTTCCGCCCCAGTACAGTCCTGCCCCCCTCTCAGCTTTCAAGCTTAATAGTGCCGCCGGTTTTGGGTTGAATCAGAAGACCATTCGCCGTTTGGAGAGCTTTTTGATTCCTACCGACACTATACCACCCTCAAATCAACCTGGGTTAACAAGCAGTGTAGCACTTATGGCAGAAAATTGGAAAATAGCCTTGCCGCTCTGGTGGTGTGAAAGTAGTGCCGATATGCTCAAAACCAATTGGGCCGCTTTTAGCTTCTCCTTGACGCTAGATGATCAGCCAGTGGATCTTAAACCTTATGCTACGGTAGATTTTGAGGCAAATGGCCTCTCATGCCGGGCGATTGATTTGGTGCTGGGTGCGACTCCGCCTGGCACTCATCGGCTTAGCCTCACCCGTAACCTGAGTAATGAAATCGTGAGCGGAGCGACTAATCGTAAATTGGCCCCTGGCAACTATGTTTACCAAATCACTTTGCTTAGTTTTACTCCCAACCCCAACCCTTCAAAAAGTTCCCCACTCTCCGAATTTAAGCTTGGCAGTAGTACTGGGTTATCCGCGACTTATCCCCAACCTGCTGAAAGCTTTAGTCTCTACTCAGAAGCCCAAGAACAGTTTAAGCCCGGTAGATTCAAATATACGGCGGTACTTTTTGCGGGTGAACCCTATGGCTTGTTGAGTGGTTGGTGTGCTAAAGATCAGGCTACCTTGGAAGAGAACTGGAAGAAAATGACTTTTACGGCTACTATTAACGGGGAGGTGGTAAATCTTGATGCTGTTCCTCAGAATGACCGTCAACAAAATGGACAGGCTTGCCGAATCTGGGATTTAAATATGACTCCGCCTGAAGGTCAGCATCAGATTGTAATCAATCTCCACTTCAGTGCCGATACCAATGATGGCAGCAATATCTATCCTACGGGCGATTACATCTCAGAATACACCGTCCTGAGCCTTCAGCTTAATCCATAGGTGGGTACTTTCTGTAAAAATCGCCTGACAAAACAGCCTCCCACACATTAGGCTGGCATTATACTTGCTAAGTTGTAAATGCGTGATATAATCGAATTATCTGTAGGTGCGCGTATACCTACTTGGGTTATATCCTACATTAAGAAGTTTGGTAGGATACTCCCTCTTGGTCTTCAAAGCCAAAACGAAGCAGTTGGGGTTACTTGCTAGAGGAATTAAATCATGGCAAAAGTACTTGTAGTAGATGATGATCCGGGGATAGTTAGTCTTTTGCGTCGTATTATCGCAAAACGGGGCTATCAAGTTTTCACCGCTGGGGATGGTAAAGAAGCTTTAGCACTGGCTCAGGAACATCATCCTGACTTGATTTTTACTGACATAAAAATGCCCGATTTAGGGGGTGAGGAGTTAACCCAGTTACTTAGGGCTGATCCTGAATTGTACAATGTACCAATAGTTATTCTGAGTGGTACTGCTTTTTTGGTAGACCTCAAAGTCACTCAAGCTAACGCCATTTTAAACAAGCCCTTTGAGCTAAGAACAGTTTATGCCTTGTTGGAACACTTCCTGCCGATGGGAGAATTACCCCTAAATGGCACGGTCACTACTAAAGATTTTTCACCACCAATCGTAGATCAGGCTGAGTTTGTCTGATTACTAAGTTTTGGGGCGATCAAGGTGATCTCGCAAGGATTTTAGCTTGGAATAGATCACCTTGATTTTAGGTGCTAATAGCCAGAGTTGCGATAGCCGCCCCCATTATAGTTGTTTCGCTCGCGACCACCTCCGCTAGAGCCGCTACTGTCACGCGGACGTGCTTCATTGACGGTAATAACGCGCCCCAACAGGTTGTAATTGTGATACTTTTGAATCGCAGTATCGGCCTCTTCTTTACTAGATAATTCTACAAAGCCAAAGCCACGTGGACGACCCGTTTCCCGGTCGGTAACTACTCGCGTAGATACCACCTCTCCGGCTTGGCTAAATAGCTCTTGAAGATCAGCTTCGGTGGCTTTGAAAGATAGATTGCCGATAAATAGTTTGACCGTCATAATGCTCTTTCCTCTTTCTCTCCGTTGGGATGGAGAAACTCAACACAGGTTAATAGGGTAAAACTGACAAGGAATTGGCTTGGCTCAGCCCACTTTAACCTGAAAGTAGTTGCGAGGGGTGGCGCGACACTTTCAGTGTCCTAGCTAAGTAACCTTATCATTATCACCAATATTCGGATGTCTTAAACAAGAAAATTCTGGTGGATAACTTCCTTATTGCTACGCTGGCGGTGAACGCCTGAGTGGAGTTGTTACACTACTACTGCTAACTTTACCTGTACAACTTTAGAACTTTCGCGGTTCTATTAGAATTATAGCAATAGCTTGTTATGCCTGTCAATAGTATTGAAAAAGGATTCATTAGAACCAGATTAAAACAGGAAAGGTTCCTTTTGGGCGTATGCAATACACCCCTACCCCCAATTATTCAGATGATACGATCTAAGCTTTAAACTACACCTGAATTACAGAGGAAAAATCTCAGTAAGTGCTAAGTCTTTTCTCAGCAAAGTTTAAGCTTGAAAAGGTATAACTTAACTAGGAAGCACACCAACTGGAAACCTCTCACACAGGATTTCCGGTTTTCCGGCTAACAGAGTGCCGGAAGGATGAGGTAACGGATTACTTGATTTTTTTAGGGGGGTGTTTTGTACGCCCCCTGCTTCCAAACTTAGTATACTGAAAAGGAGTAACTTTTAGTATGGATACGAACGACAACACCGTAAAAGGTAAACATTCGGGGCATAGCCCAAACCGGAGGCGTTGGAACTATAAAACCCTCCTCGGAATTCTTTCGGTACTGGCTCTTTTATTCTTTGCCACTAATGTTATCAGTCCCAGTTCGTCAACGGTTTCTGCCCAATCTGCCACCACTACGCCCGCTGCTGGTAGCACTGCGCCTGCGACTAATGATCCTAACGGTACTACCACTGGTGGTCGCGATGGAGTCGGAAGGGGCAATCGTGGTGGACCACAAGGACAAGGCGGACCGCAGGGACAAGGCGGACCGCAGGGACAAGGCGGACCACAGGGACAAGGCGAACCACAGGGACAAGGCGAACCACAGGGACAAGGGCCAGATGGAGCCGGAAAAGGCAATCGTGGTGGGCCTGGGCAGGGTCAGGGCGGTCTAAGTGGAACTCTCAGCAATGTTGAGGGGAATACTTTAACCCTCAAGCGCGGCAATGTCATAGTTATTACTGCCACAGTTAATTCTACCACTACCTACACCGAAGCTGGAAAGACTATCAGCTTGAGCGACCTGAAGGTAGGAGAAACTCTTCAAGTGCGCGATACCAAAGCCACTGATGGCACGGTTTCCATTACTACAGTAGAAGTGGTATTATCTCATGCAGGTGGAACCATCAGCATTGTAAATGGTAACACCCTGACCCTTACTCGCCCGGATGGATCGAGCAGCAAGATTAACCTGAGTGCTGCTACCAGTGTCAACGACTTGGGTAAAGCGGCTAATGCCAGCGACCTGAAGGCTGGAGTAAACGTCGAAGCCGAGGGTAATTTTGCCAGCGATGGTAGCCTCGATGCCAAGGTGGTTAATATTCAGCACGACCGTCTAGGCGGGACTATCACGGCCATTAATGGCAATTCTCTAACCATTCAGTCTGAGGGGCGTGGGCCTAAACCTGATGCTACTGGTAGCAATACTAATACCAGTGCCAAGACCGTGACCGTGACGGTAGCAGATAACACCAGTTACCTAGCTGCTGGTCAGAGCATCAAGTTAGCCAACCTTGCCGTAGGTGACAGCATTGACGCAGTAGGCAACCTTGCCAGCGATGGTAATAGCCTCGCCGCCTTGCAAATCGAAGTGCGCTACCCACGCTATCATGGGCAGGTTACAGCAGTGGATGGCTCAACCATTACCATTCAAGAGCGCGACGGTACTCGCACCATCCTAGTCAACGATAGCACCCGCTATCTGAACGGTAGTGCCAGTGCCAGCCTAAGCGATGTAAAAGTTGGCGTAAATGTGGATGCAGAGGGCCGGATTGACAGCACCAACAACCAGTTAACCGCGCTAGTGATCCAACTAGGTCAACCGCAACCCCCAACTCGTCCCTAATCCATTACGCAAAGGGATTAAGATAGAGGGTTAGCCAGAACCAGTTAACATAAGCCAAATGACCCACTTACTTTTGAAAAGAAGTACTGGGCCATTTGGCTTTACCCGATGTTAAATGTAGGAGGGATTTCCAATCCCGATTATCAATTCCGATCTCTATGGAGCATAAGGTGATTAAGGAAGAAGCGACAGAGGCCAATAAGACCAAACCAAGAGTCCTAGTAATCGAACCAGTTAACATAAGCCAAATGACCCACTTACTTTTGAAAAGAAGTACTGGGC
>JACAUC010000002.1 GCA_013390945.1 Candidatus Chloroheliaceae bacterium | reverse complement strand
CCTCCTACACGAAGGTTGGGATTAGAAAATCGGGATTGGAAATCCCTCCTACACGAAGGTTGGGATTAGAAAATCGGGATTGGAAATCCCTCCTACACGTGTGGGTTTAATCGCGGGAGACATCAATGAGCAGTACGCGATCTAGGCCAGCATAATCTTTGTGTAACTCAATTTTGGCACCGGGGAAGAAGTGATAACCGAGGTTGGTGACATCGTTGGCTTGTTCTGAACCGATTTCAAAAGCGATGAGGCCAGGCCGCATGATGTGAGCCTTTATCTGGCTCAATAGTTCACGGTAGATTGCTAGTCCCTTGGTACCACCATCTAGTGCTACATTTGGTTCATAGCGGGCCACATTTGGCTCCACTTGGGCTAGGACGGTGTAGGGTGGGTTGGAGACAATTAGCCGGGGTGCTTCGAGGACGGGATCAAGCAGGTTACCTTGCAGGAAACTGACTCGATCCAAAACTTCATAGTGGCGAGCATTCCGTTCGGCTACTTGAAGGGCTTCGGGCGAAATATCGGTGGCAAAGACTCGCACTTTGGGAAAACGCAGGGCTAGATAGATGGCAATTACGCCACTACCCGTACCCACATCTACGATAGGGTGTTCTTCGGTAGTCCAGCCCTTTTCGATGATCTTTTTAGTGGTGTATTCCACCAATAGTTCGGTTTCAGGCCGAGGAATCAATACCCGGCGATCCACATAGAAATCGAGGGCCATAAACTCGCGATGGCTGGTGATATAGGCGATTGGTTCGCCTTGCGCTCTCCGTTCCACTAGTTCGGTATATCTTCCTGCCGCCTGCTCACTTACCTCGTCGTCTAGCCGGGCATAAAGTTGAGCGCGGCTATAATCCAGAAGATACATCAACAAAACTTCTGCGTCTAATTGTGCGGTATTATCCCGTACCGCCACTAATCGTTCCACGGCACGGGAGAGAAGTTCTTTTGCCCGATGACTCATAGTAATATGCTTTAATTTATACCTGCCGCTCGCAATTTTTCCGCTTGGTCGGTGGTCTGGAGAGTTCTGATTAAATCATCAATATCTCCTTCGAGGACACCCGGTAAGTTGCTCAGGGTTACTTTCACCCGATGGTCTGTGACCCGATCTTGAGGGAAATTATAGGTACGTATCTTTTCGCTGCGATCTCCTGTACCCACTTGGCTGATACGCTGATCGTGTAATTCGGCTTGTCGCCGGGATAATTCTTGGTCATAGAGGCGTGTCCGCAAGACTTGCATCGCTTTAGCCTTATTTTTTAGCTGCGACTTCTCATCTTGGCAGGTTACGACTAGCCCACTAGGTAGATGGGTTATACGCACCGCACTATCGGTTGTATTCACGCTCTGACCGCCATGCCCGGTAGAACGGTAGACATCAATCCGTAAATCTTCTTGGTTGACTTGGACATCTACCTCATCGGCTTCGGGTAAGACTGCGACGGTAGCGGTTGAAGTATGAATCCGACCATTAGCCTCGGTTGCGGGAACGCGCTGTACCCGATGAACGCCACTCTCATACTTGAAATGGCTGTAAGCTCCCTTACCACGTACCTCAAAGATAATTTCTTTGATCGAGCCTATGCCGCTGGAGTTACTGTTCATCACCTCAGTTTTCCAGCGTTTCTTTTCGGCGTAGCGCAAATACATACGAAAGAGGTCGGCAGCAAAGAGGCCCGCTTCATCACCACCTGCACCCGCTCTGATTTCGACGATTACATCTTTATCATCATTGGGGTCTTTGGGTAGCAGCAGGACTTTGACTTCTTCCATAATAGCTTCACTATTTTTGCGAAGCTCTTCAATTTCAGCTTTAGTCAACTCGATCATTTCGCGATCCAAATTTTCCTCCAACATCGCCTGAGTCTCCTTGAGGTTTTGTTGAGAGATTTTATATTCGCGAAACTTAGTGACAATCGCTTCCAAGTCGGACTGTTCTTTGCCATAGATTCGCAGCTTATCACTATCGCCAGATATGTCTGGGTCGGACAGCAAATCCGATAGTTGGTCGTAACGTTCTTCAAGCTGCTCTAGTTTATCGTACACTGACAGGTTCCTCCAATTAATTCGATTTTATTATAGCACAAAGCAATAGGGCCGGGAGTCAATCCGGCTACTCTAACAGAGATCCACGTCCAGATTCAGAAATTTGCTAGTGCCAAGAAATGGAGGCGGGGGTAGCTCGATTGCGAAGGGCAAGTTCAAGCGCAGCTAATTGCTGAAAGGCTTCCGCTCCCCTGATTGGAGTTAAATGAAGTTGTGCAAACTCTACATACATCTTTAATATCACCTCGGTTTGTATTATACCATATTTCTGAACGGTTGGAATAGCCCTTTAGGTTAGGGTCGTCCTGACTCAAAAAAACTAATCCTTTTCGTCCTATAAATCCACCTAATTTAGCCAGCCAGATGAGGGTCTGCTCTAAGTAAGGATTAACCCTATAAGGAGAGCTTTCTAATCCCGATACCGCGCCGCCCAATTAGAACCGAAGGTTAAGGGTATGGTACAATAAACCCGACAATACTTTTTAAGCGAAGGTAGCAGTATCGGGCTATGACCATCCACTAATGGCAGAATTTTATCCAGCAAATAAATGGTACAAAACGTTAGGGGCAGAACGAACCATCCATTCCACTAAAGGCATTCGCCAAGAGATACTTTGGACAAACTATGAAACAAAGGCTTTAGATGGAGTTAATACAAGCAGTTATCCCATTCGATAATCCTGAAGAAAAAGCGAGCCAAGTTGAGACCGCACCAATGTTGTCGGGCTATCTTCTCCATTATGAACACCAACATGGTAAACTCTACTTGGGAAATAGCTTAGAGTGGCTGGGTTCCCTGAAAGAGGAGAGTGCTGACCTCATTTTTGCTGACCCTCCCTATAATATTAATAAAGCCGATTGGGATAATTTCGAGAGCCAAGAAGATTATATCTCATGGTCTTTACAGTGGATAGAGCAAGCCTCCCGTGTGCTTAAAAAAAGCGGCTCTTTGTATGTGTGTGGTTTTTCGGAAATTTTAGCCGATTTAAAACACCCCGCCTCAAAATTCTTTGCCAACTGCCGCTGGTTAGTTTGGCACTACAAGAACAAAGCGAATCTTGGGAATGATTGGGGTCGCTCCCACGAAAGCATTATTCATTTTCGCAAAGCCTCAAAGGTAACGTTAAATATAGACCCTATCCGTATCCCTTATGGAGTTCATACCCTAAAATATCCATCCCATCCCCAAGCAGAAAGTAGCCAATATGGTAATGGTAAAGAACGGGAGGATTGGACTCCCCATCCGCTAGGGGCTAAACCTAAAGATGTAATAGAATTTCCCACAACCTGTAACGGTATGGGCGAAAAAACGCCCCACCCCACTCAAAAGCCGGAGGGATTAATCAGGAAGTTTGTGTTGGCCTCCTCGAATCCGAGTGAGGTGGTGCTTGATCCCTTTTCAGGTTCAGGAACTACCTTGGTAGTGGCAGAACAGTTAGGCCGAAAATGGCTGGGATGTGATATTAACCCGCAATACAACCAGTGGGCCATCAAACGGATTCAGCAAGTGCGGCGAATGACGGTTGAGCAATGGATCGAAAATGACCGAACCATCGCCGCCCGAAGGGAAGGCATCAGATGAATTTGCCACAACTGGTAAAATCTGCCGCTACTAAAACAAATTTCACGTCCATTGAACAGTATATAGATTTTTGTAAAGAATATTTAGAGTTTATAGCAGATGGCCTTCAGGCGACCATTGTTTCCCAAAATGAGAACAACTATTGCTTTTTTCAATACCGACAAGAAGGATACTACAATATTACCCGACCAATCAATACGAGATTGATGTATTCAGCCCAAGAACAGGCCAACTTAGACGATTTCATAAGGATATTAGCCAACATTCGAGACATTGACGCAAAAGATGTAGCACGTCGCAATGTAATCCAACGAGCCATTTATACAATACAACAATCCATAGGGGCGGCACTGGACGGCTTACCATCTGGTGAATCAAACACCGCTAGGAAAGTAAATGGTGACCTGTTTGAGAGGTTTATACAGCTTTTAATTGGCAAGGTAGGCATTTCCTGTAAAACAGGTACTATGCAAGTACCTGTTTATGTAGGTGGTGAATTTCAATTTAATATGAGTTATCAACATGATTTGTTATTGTATAATGAAGATACACTCAAGGTTATTGGTTCTGTCAAGACTTCAAGCAAAGACAGAATTGATAAAATATTTCTCGATAAGTTTCTCTATTCAAAGCTAACAGAAACGGCACTACCACATATAGCTATCTTTCTCAACGATGTTCAGAGAAAGAAGACAAAATATGAAAATCAATATGGTATTAATTCGACATTTTTATCAGGTCACTTTAAGGCGTTTAGTGTAAAGCTAAATCCTCTTGATGGAGTTTATTACTGTGATATTCGACCTATTATGCAGCAGGATGAAGTCTTAAAAAAGCATATTAAAACCATAGATCACTTTTTCTATTTGGATATTTGGAATTTTCTAAACTGAAAGCGGAGAGTAATCTTCAAACTGGATATGGTACAATAAACCCGACAATGCTTTTTAAGGATAACCTTATATGAGAGGCGAGGAGAAGGCACATTTTGGATAAAAGAAGTCCTTCACCCATCTACCTAGATGAAAAAGATTTTACAGAGTCTTCTAATCCCATTTATGTAAGAAGTAAAGGAAGGCGCAAAATAGTTTTCGGCTGGTATGGGGGAAAATATAGCCACTTGGAGTGGTTGCTCCCCTTGTTACCTAGTTGCCATCACTATTGCGAACCCTTTTCAGGTTCGGCAGCGGCTCTGCTAAATCGAGAACCCGCTCCTGTAGAAACCTACAACGATATTGATGGCGACGTGGTTAACTTTTTCCGCGTCCTAAGAGATCAATCCGACGAAATCATTAAAGCGATTTCTTTAACCCCCTTTTCCCGCGAAGAATATCATCAGGCTATTTATGGCACGACTGAGGGGATAAGCGAATTAGAATGGGCTCGCCGTTTCTATATCAAGGCCCGTCAAACCAGAACCGGGTTGGCCCAAACCGCTTCTTTGGGACGTTGGGCCAACTGTAAGGAGACCAGTCGCGCCGGAATGTCCGGTGTAGTATCAAGATGGCTAGGCGGAGTGGAAGCTTTGGATGAAATCGCGCAACGGCTTATCAGGGTACAGATCGAAAACCGACCAGCATTAGACATAATTAATCTTTATGATGGACTTGACACTCTTTTTTATTGTGATCCACCCTATCTTCACGCCACACGGGGCGATTCCAACGCTTACGGTTTTGAAATGGATGAGAGGCAACACCAAGAACTTGCCAAAGCATTGAACACTTGCCAAGCGAAGGTAGCAGTATCGGGCTATGACCATCCACTAATGGCGTTCGCCAAGAGATACTTTGGACAAACTATGACCCTTCAGGTCAACATCAATATATATCAGGAAATGGTTATGGCAGAACCAGATTCGGCAGTAAGCCAAGCTTTGAAAGAGGCTTTCCTCGTATTGAGACAGGCGGCTGAAAGCGGAGAGTAATCTCCCAGCTGATTACTAGCAACTTAACTTATGGCACTAGATCTGGAAAAATTAGAAAAGATTCTGAGGCTGGAAGCCAACGACCAATACCGGGATCGCATAGTGGTTCGGGGCTTGGCGGCATTTATCGGCAACTGGACTAGCGCGGCTCTCAAGAATAACCCAACACCAAGGGAGGCCCGGCTGGTGGAATGGGTCGTGGCAATCCTGACTAACTACGCCGATTTTTCGCCTGAACTGCGCCAACAAGCCATTGAGGAGATTTTGGCCGGGGTAGCCAAACTCACGGGCGAAAAGTCTACTTCTGCTCCTAAACCTGCCGCCACTCCTCCATCTAAAACAACCAGACCTACCGACAGTGTAATACTAAATAGTGCCAGTCCACTACCCCCAACGGCTAAGGTTACAGAAATACCACCGGAACCACCTATTCCAATTAGAAAATCCGCCACTCCGTCTGTAAAAATAGACTTAGCGACACCCTTAATTGAGGTTAAAGGTATCGGCCCAACTTACGCCCAACGGCTAGAACTTCTTGGTTTGCGTACCATTAACGATATGCTCTATCGTTTTCCTTTTCGGCACGAGGATTTTAGCTCCTTCAAAAAGATTAACGAATTGCTCTTTGGACGCACCGAAAGTGTGCTAGTAACGGTATTGGACAAGACTGGGGTACGTACCAAAGGTGGCAAAGAACTAATCGAAGTGACCGTTTCGGACGACACTGGCCGATTGCTCTGTGTCTTTTTCAACCAGTATATGACCCATGGGCTAAGACCGGGCGTAAAGGTGGTTTTAAGTGGGCGGGTGGAGCAATGGAAAAATCAAATCTGCTTTAAATCCCCTACCTTTGAATCGGCGGAATCAGCAGAAACAGACTTGACTCACACTGGGCGGATGGTTCCTGTCTATCATACCAGCGAGGCTTTGAAACTTCAGATTTTGCGCCGCTTTATCAAACTCTGCGTGGATCGCTACGCTGCCAATCTACCAGAACACTTACCCGCCGATTTAAGGCAACTCCATAAGCTGATGGATCTCGTGCAGGCAGTGGAAGAGTACCACTACCCCACCAATCGGGTCAGCAAGGAAGTAGCCCGCAGACGGTTGGCTTTCGACGAATTTTTCCTAATCCAATTGGGGGTCTTGCTCAAGCGCAAGGAATGGGAGAACGAACGCTTGGCGGCCCCCATTAAAGCCAATCCTGAACTGCTAGAGGAGTGGTACGCTCACCTGCCCTTTAAATTGACCGATGACCAGAGCCGCTCAATTAATGATGTGTTAGCAGATTTAGCCAAAGACCTACCGATGCGCCGAATGATCCAAGGTGATGTTGGTAGCGGCAAAACGATGGTAGCGGCAACTGCTCTTTTGATGACGGTAGCCGCCGGGTTTCAAGGAGCATTGATGGCTCCCACTCAGATTCTGGCCGAGCAACATTATCAGGGGTTATCCCGCCTCTTTGAAAGCTTTGGTATGAAGGAGACGGTTCTGCAACGAGGCTTGTATTTCCGCTTAACTTTACTGACCGGAAACGTCAAGAAGAAGGATATTATTTATCGTCAAATCCGCCAAGGGGAAGTGAATATTGTAATTGGAACACAAGCACTTATTCAGGGGGGCGTTGAATTTGAGAAATTAGGATTAGTTATCACCGATGAACAGCATCGCTTTGGGGTGATGCAGCGTTCCACTTTGAAAAGCAAGGGTGAGCAGACCAACCCTCACGTGCTAAGTATGACCGCCACGCCTATTCCGCGTAGCCTCTCCCTAACCGTCTATGGCGACCTAGATTTGTCGGTGATTGAGCAGATGCCACCGGGCCGCATACCCATTCGCACCAAATGGGTGCTACCGGACGACCGCGATAAAGCCTATAATTTTATTCGCAAAGAGATCAAGAAAGAGCGGCAGGCTTTTGTGATTTGCCCCTTAGTGGAAGAGTCGGAAAAGATCGAGGCTAGGGCCGCTATCGCCGAACACGAACGGCTACAACGTGACGTTTACCCCGACCTGAAACTGGGGTTGTTGCATGGGCGTATGAAGCCCAGCGAAAAAGATCAGATTATGAGCGACTTTCGCGACAAAAAGTATGATATTTTGGTTTCTACCTCCGTAATCGAGGTAGGAATTGATATTCCAAACGCGACGGTAATCTTGATCGAAGGGGCCGACCGCTTTGGGTTGGCCCAATTGCACCAGTTCCGAGGACGGGTAGGGCGTGGTCAGTACCCTAGCTACTGCTTGTTATTGGCAACCGACGAATTGAGCGAAGAGGGTCAAAAGCGGTTAAAAATTATTGAGGATACCAACAACGGTTTTGTTTTGGCCGAAGAGGATTTGAAGTTGCGTGGCCCCGGTGAATTTTTTGGTACTCGACAAAGCGGTCTACCCAACCTGCGGGTAGCCGGAATAGGTGACACGCGCCTGTTGGAATTGGCCCGCGAAGAGGCCACCGCCCTTTTTGAGCTAGATCCCACTCTCTCTAACCCCGAACACACCCTCTTAGCTGACAAAGTTGCTAAGCTATGGAATGTAGAGGGTGACTTGAGCTAGGCGGGCCAAAACGCAGGGTCAATATCAAACTCTATTTCAGGATCGTAATCAATGCCCCGCAACTTGAGGTGCGGCAAGCGGACACTGAGGGTATCGAGGTGACGCTTTAGATAATCACCCATCTGCTCAATAATTTCCTCAATGAAAGTATACATCTCGCTAAGGCCGCGATGGTTCTCAGGTCTGGTAAATTTTTTCCAAACCTCAAAATAAATACCGACCGCTCGCTTCATTTCGCCATTCCTGCGTTCAATCATCTCTACCACTAGAGGATTTTCAGCATCTACAATGAGATAATAGCGGTGCATAAACATAAGGAGATGGTGTTGGATAAGCATAATCTTATCGCCATCTTCCAGATAATCGGTAACCACTTCTGCGACATTATCATAGCGAGCCGATAAAACTTTTTGTTGCTCCAACACCTCATAAAGAGTACCCTTGAGTTCGCTTTGAAAGCGTTGCTTGAGTTCATCCAGTATGAGGTCGTGGTTCTGACGTAATTCTTCTGCTAATGTTTCCAATTTTTATCTCCTGAATGAAATAATAATGGCTTTGTTTATTTATTAAAAATTAGAGG
The DNA here is from genome assembly GCA_013390945.1 of Candidatus Chloroheliaceae bacterium. GTDB lineage: Bacteria > Chloroflexota > Chloroflexia > Chloroheliales > Chloroheliaceae > L227-5C. Next base: position 68,176 of record JACAUC010000002.1, on the reverse strand, counting down.
AGTGGTATAGCCGGGCATTGGTGGTCAAATTCTTGAATTAGTTCGGCAGTTTGGATCTTTATTTTGAGCAGGTTATTAACTGGGCAGATATAGTTGAACCGCTCGATCTTATTATTAACTTCATCTAAGCGGCAAGCATGATTTTTCAGAAAACTTTGATGATGCTGATGAAGTCGGCGCAAATCACGGGCAAAATATTGGGTGGGGCCGTTTTTTATATCGTCTAGGCGACGCAAGAGCCAACGCCGATGTTCCTCCCGATTCCGACGTACTTGCACCAAATCATACTCGACCTCTTTATCCAGTTCGACCCAAGCCGGAACAAAACCGCTATTCTCTACAACCTTATAGGCCACACGCCACTCTTCATCTAAATAAGGATTTTCCTCCTCGATCTTTATTGGCTGCCCTTGGTTCGCCAGATTATCGAATTTACCTTTATCGCGAGCGTCCCGAATACGCCTCTCGACTAGATTATCAAATCTTTCTGACATAATCTTACGCCTCTTAACTCTAGCCTATTCAGACCGTTCAAGTTTTGAAGTCTGACACCATTACAACCTGACCTAGCATCTCCTTAGCCTAAATATTACAACATAACCTCAAATTATACAATTTTAAAAGGACTAACAGAGATTTAACCCTCGCTTTATAGCACCGCTAGAATCTGAATAAACCTGCCTCACTTTGGGCGCGGCCAGCCGACGCGGCCAGCCGATATATACACCCCTACCACGAAATTTTGAGATGATACCCTAATTTTTAGGTAAAGAATTAAGAGCCTGACAATTGATATTTTACAATTTTGGTCTGATAGACCGAAAGTTCTCTGCTCTATCCAAACAAGTTTGTGATGGGCATTTTAAAACCTAGTATCACCTCTTCACCGTTCGGTTTTAACACTTTTACCGGATTGAGTCCCTGTTGTAGTCGGTAGATTTCAACCGTAGCTGATTTGCTCTTTGGCATAGTAGCAAATACTACAGAATCTAGCAAATTTTCTGCTAATCTAGGGACAGACATTGCTTACGTTAACCAAAGAACAACACAAACTTAATTAATTAGTTACCAACTCTTGATTCCAGCCAAAAAAAGTGCTATGCTAGAAGCAGGTGAACGCTTAAAGCCTAAGCAATGTAAAGCGTAGAAGTTCAAGAGTAACAAGGGTGGAGGCTATTATGCTAAACTTTGCAGATTGGGTAATTAACACCGATTGGGCTACCCCTTTAGTGGTTTTGGTGGTCAGTCTGGTGGTAGGAATGGCACTTTTGGCGGTATTGGTGCAATGGCTAGATACTAGGTTGGAAATGCTTCAAGAGCAAGCCGAACGCGAACCAGCCCAGCCTGTATTTAAACCTAGCAAAGCGATTGGACATAGTCATCGGGGTTGGCGAACACACCACGTTTAACTTTAGTCTAACAGATGGTTTAAATCTTTGGCCTTTTTATATAAGGACGTAACTCTCGCTGATCTTTCGTAATTGAGGGGCAGAATCTATATCTGCCCCTTTTTATTTTAAACTTTTGGTTCCCACAACTGGTTATAACGCTGTAACTATTTGAGTAGCCCTTGCGTATTAAAAATAAACTTAGGAATAGGTGTAACAGACCTGATTAAAAAATCTAGGTCACCTATCATAGTTGCTGATAACCGAATCACTTAAAAAGCCGGAGGGCTTTTTTAATTAACCAAGACAAAGGAGTGGGCTAATGGCTACTATTTTTGGAAATAAAAACAACAAGGTCGAGAAAGATAAGAGCTTCTGGATTTGCCTTAATTGCAAAACGGAAAACGAGATAGGGGCTCCTTTCTGCTTGCGTTGCGCTCAAAGCGAAGATAAAGAAAATGTTAAAGCGGTGGAGGAGAATAACTCCCTGTTTGCCCCACTAGTCAAGGCATTGGATTGGTACGCCGATGTAGCCCAAATTAAGCCGGAAGAGGTGTTGGCGGAGGCCCGCCTAAAGGGGGTCTATGTCAAGCGATTGGAGGAATTGAAACAGGCTCCCATCAAAAGGCTGGATAATATTGCCCTTCGCTTCCAAGATGAAAATCAACTCTTAGTAACTGGCACGGGTGTATTGGCTGGAATACCGGGTGGTCTGTTAATGTTGGCAACAATTCCCGCCGATATTTCCGCCCTCACCTATTTCTCACTCCGGGCCATTAGTGGAATTAGTCAGAGTTATGGCTTTGAGAGCAACTCCGAAGAGGGACGGCTAACCGCTTTGCTGCTCTTTGCTGGAGCAAGTGGGGTAGAAAGTGTCTCTATTGGTGGTTCACAAGTGGTTATAACCAATCTAGCAACCAACGTCCTGACTAAGCCCTATCGCGACCTGATTACCACGCGCGTCATACGTCAGGTAGCCACCGAACTAACGGGCAAGAGTTTGGCCCGTTTTATTCCATTTTTCGGTGGTATTGTTGGCGGTACAACCAACTACCTCTTCCTGAAAAGCGTGGGTAGTCGCGCCCGCAACCATTTTCGGATGCGCCTGCTGGAAAGCAAAACCGAAGTGGAAGGAAACCCCATTTAAGTTAAAGGATTACGGGAAGAAGCGATGCCTGATATTTTCTTGGATCGTGATGGCGTAATCAATTATAACCGAACTGACCATGTGAAAAGTTGGGAAGAGTTCGAGTTTCTGCCCGGTAGTATTGAGGCACTGGTTCGGCTAAAAAGGGCCGATTACCGAGTCTTTGTTATCACCAATCAGGCCATTATCAACCGGGGAATTGTAACCCCGGCGGAGCTAAATTACATTCATCTGCGTATGTTGGAAGAGGTGAGCCAAGCTGGGGGGCAGATCAAAGCTGTCTTGTATTGCCCCCACCGACCAGAAGAAAAGTGTGGCTGTCGTAAGCCCCAGCCCGGCCTTATCCGATTGGCCGAGCAAGAGTATGGCGCACAAGTGGGTGGTAGTTGGTTAATTGGCGACCACCTTGACGATCTAACCGCAGGCGAACGAGCAGGATGTCGCACTATGCTAGTGCTGAGTGGACGAAGCACTCAAGCATCCCTTGAGGGTAGGCAATTGCAAAGTGCTTCAGACCTAGCGGAAGCGGTAGAAATTATCCTAAGAGTTAGATCAGCCTAAATGCAATCAGTTACCCTTGGATGTTGCCAAGTCTTGCTGAAGTTCCTAGGACAACTCTCGCGGGTACAAATAGAAAAGGTCGCTCTGGAACGAATTGGAATTAAGTAACACAGTTGAAGACCGCGAACCACCGATGCTTTTATCAAAAATCGGGATTGATTACCGCCCATGTAGGAGGGATTTCTAATCCCGATGTATCAAACCCCGATTTGCTAACGTCCTAACAGACGGAAGCGGTTTAGCTTAAACTGGTAATAAAGGAAGCACCCGACACAAAACCCGGCTAGGGCTACTCCGGCGGCCACCGCTACCATTAGGGAGAGTATCCAACCGACTAGAGTAAGCCCACTGATAAAAGCTAATTGCGCCGCCCCAAATAGAAAAAGGGCGATGCTATTGTTGAAACGCATCAAGCGGCGGTCTTCGCGTTCGGCAGTGCGAATCTGGGCGGCAAAGAGGCGGGTGCCAAGCTGAAAGATAGCACTCCAACGCTGGCCGAATAATACGGCGGGTAGCAAAACAAGAAAAAGCACGGTAGTGACCAGAGGTTGTTGTACTAGCAATCCAAGTACTACTCCCAATAGCAACACCCAGCGATTTAGTTTTACGACGGGTAGGGGGATATCTTCGCAACTTTGGGTCTGAAGCGTCTCACGTCTTCCTATCAACATTGGTATCTTCTCCTTCTTAATTTCTTTCCTAATTTATTGTATCAACTTACTCGTTATTCTACCTTGATAAGCAACATTCGTCAAGAGGCCGAACCTAAGTGGTAGGTATTTATATATTTTAAGGTATTAAGGCAAATCTCCTTAACTTATCGCAAAAATTGATGAAAAACTGGCAATACAAAAGGCTATTTTATATGTTAAAATATAAGCAAAGGCTAAAATACACCCTGGTTAAAGGTCGTTAACACTATCTACTTATGGAAAAGATTAAGGAGGGGTACAAGCGATGTTGTACAATGATGTCTACTTTTATCGGCTAAATCGGCCTGCCCCGATGATACGCTTAGTACTAATTACACTTTTGGTATTGTTACCCTTAATACCGGGGAGAGGTGGAACCTTTTCTTCGTTTCAAACTAGTGCGGCTAATAAAGGGTCGCTCAGTCTGGCTCATCGCCCTTCGGCTCTGCCAAATATCACCAACGCGCCTAGCTCTGTAAAGTCACCAGAAAAATCGGCTCCGGCTCCAAAATTGACCAGACCGGAGGATCTGCCGTCAGGTCTCTATGCCGCTTGGCAGCAGAGTCAGGCCCAAGAAGCGGTTAGTGATAGTGGCTATCGCTTAGCGGCAGCGGGAACCGGAGAACTAAAGGGAAGCAATCCGACGCAAGGTTTGGAACTCTCTTTTCAATCCAGCGGTGTTACGGTCAATGGGATGAACCTTGCCCTAACCGGGATTGGTTATCAAGGGCAGGCTTTGGAACCACTGGAGCAGGTAGCTCCAATTACTATTGATAGCCGGGTGGAATATCAGCGTAGCCCTAGCCTAACGGAATGGTATGTCAATAAAGCGGATGGGCTGGAACAGGGTTTTACTTTGGCCCAAGCGTGGCCGGGCGAGAACGGGAACGAATTAGCCCTCGAAATCTCCCTAACAGGCGGCTTATTCCATAGTGCCGGAGACGGTCTGACGCTAACCTCGGATAAGGGCAACCTCCATCGCTACGGTGGCCTATATGCTTACGATGCCACAGGCCGAGCCTTACCTAGCCGTATGGAAATAACCAGCGACGGTCAGCCGAACAACCAAACCGCTCGCCTCTTAGTCAATCTGGAGGGAGCGCAATACCCCATCGTAATTGATCCCCTATTGCAAGCTCAGACCACCTTGACTGCTGCTGATGGCTTAGCGAATGACCAGTTTGGCTCGGCGGTCGCGTTGAGTAGCGATGGTCAGACCGCCTTGATAGGCGTTCCCGGCAAGGGAGGGGCATACATCTTTGTACAGAGTGGCGGTAGCTGGATACTACAGCAGGAATTGTTTGGCAGTGCCAGCGACAAATTTGGCTCGGCGGTCGCGTTGAGTAGCGATGGTCAGACCGCTCTGGTCGGTGCTTACTACATGACCCTCAATGGGAAGACCCAGCAGGGAGGGGCATACCTCTTTGTGCGTAATGGGACTATTTGGTCACAACAGCAGCAGTTGGTGGATACCAGTACTGGCGCGGTTGGGGATTGGTTTGGTTATGCAGTCTCGCTGAATAGCAATGGTAACACCGCCCTGATTGGGGCTCCTTACAAAGCTATCAATGGTAGTACTCATCAGGGTGCGGCTTACGTCTTTACCCGCACGGGTACTACGTGGGTACAAGAGCAGATCTTGACTGATACTACCACTGGTGCGGCTAATGATTGCTTTGGCTGGGCAGTTTCATTGAGTGGGGATGGGAATACCGCCCTGATTGGGGCCTCCTACAAGACAATAAATGGAAATATCTATCAGGGTGCGGCTTACATCTTTGGGCGGAGTGGTGCTACTTGGACACAGCAAGGGTCTCCCTTGACCGCCAGCAATGGCGCGGCTCAGGACGTATTTGGTTATGCTGCCGTATTGAGTAGTGATGGTAACACCGCTTTGATTAGTGCTTACCTAAAGAATGGCTGGTCGGGCGCGGCATACGTCTTTGTACGTAGTGGTAATGCTTGGATACAGCAGGGAATATTGACTGCCAACAATGGTGCAGTTTCTGACTGGTTTGGCAGAGCGGTCTCGTTGAGTAGCGATGGGAATACCGCTCTCATTGGGGCTTACGGCAAGAATAGCAAGGGTGTAGCTTACACCTTTGGGCGGAGTGGTAATATTTGGACACAACAAGGGTCTAACTTGACCGCAGGCAGCGATGCTGCGGTTAATGACCAATTTGGCTGGTCGGTGTCGTTAAGTGGGTATGGTAGCACCGCCCTGATTGGTGCTAATAACAAGCAGATTGGGACGAACGCCGCTCAGGGAAGAGTATACATTTTTGCGACTCCGCCTACTACTATCACTTTGACGGCTAATCCCGCCACCACTTCCACCTATGGTCAGACCGTGACTTTAACCGCCACGATTAGCCCAATTACCGCGACTGGGACGGTGGTTTTCAAGGATGGTACTACTACGCTAAACGGTAGTCCTGCAACAATCGTTAACGGGGTGGCTACATTCAGCACCAGCAACTTGATTGTAGGTAGTCACACTTTAAGTGCGGTCTACAGTGGGGATAGCACTTACGCGGGTAGCGGTTCCAGCAACGTAGCCTATACAGTAAATGGTGTTACAAACAATACTACTACAAGCTTGACGGTTGCCCCAACCTCGCCTTCCACCTATGGTCAAGCCGTAACTTTGACCGCCACAATTAGCCCCGCCAGCGCGACTGGGACGGTGGTTTTCAAGGATGGTACTACTACACTAAACGGTAGTCCTGCAACCATCGTTAACGGAGTGGCTACATTCAGCACCAACAGCTTGATTGTAGGTAGTCACACTTTAAGTGCGGTCTACAGTGGGGATAGTGCTTATAATAGTAGCACTTCTAGTAATGTAGCCTATACAGTAAATAGCCTGACCAGCACCACTACAAGCTTGACAGCTAATCCGGCCTCCAGTTCCACCTATGGTCAAGCCGTAACTTTGACCGCCACAATTAGCCCCGCCAGCACGGCCGGAACGGTTACTTTCAAAGATGGTACTACTACGTTAAACGGTAGTCCAGTGGCAATTGTTAATGGAGTAGCAACCTACAGCATTAGCACCTTGATTACAGGTAGCCACACTTTGAGTGCGGTTTACAGTGGGGATAGTAATTACTTAGGCAGTACGTCTAGTAACATAGCCTATACAGTGGCGGGTGTTACACCATATGATCCCTTAATAGAGCTTCAGTCATTACTTGCCAATGATCGGGTGGTTGGTGACAATTTTGGCGATACGGTCTCGTTGAGTAGTGATGGTAACACCGTACTGATTGGGGCTCCCAACAAGACGGTCGGGTTAAACATCAATCAGGGCGCGGCTTACATCTTTGTAAGAAGTGGTGCTACGTGGGTGCAACAGCAGAAATTGACGGCAGGCGATGGTGCGACGGGTGATCGGTTTGGCTATGCGGTCTCGTTGAGTAATGATGGTAACACCGCCCTAGTCGGTGCCTACTACAAGACTGTTGGAGCAAACAGCAGTCAGGGCGCAGCTTATACCTTTGTACGGAATGGTGCTACTTGGACACAACAGCAGCAATTGAGTGACACTACTACTGGCGCAATTGGTGATTGGTTTGGCTATGCGGTTTCGTTGAGTAGCGATGGGAATACCGCCCTAGTCGGCGCTTACCAAAAGAACAACTGGCAGGGCGTAGCCTACGTCTTTGTGCGAAGTGGTATTAGCTGGTCACAACAGCAAATATTGACTGCCAGCGATGGTGTGTCTGGTGATTGGTTTGGCTATGCGGTCTCGTTGAGTAGCGATGGGAATACCGCCTTGATTGGTACTCCCGCCAAGAGTATTGGTCAAGGCGTGTCATATGTCTTTGTGCGAAATGGAACTAGCTGGTTACAACAAGGCTTGACCTTAGTGGCTCTTGGTGGCGCGGCTGGTAACCGATTTGGTGATGTAGTATCATTGAGTGGTGACGGCAATACCGCCCTCATTGGTGCTCACGGCAAGAACAACTGGCAAGGTGCGGCTTACATCTTTGTAAGAAGTGGCACTACTTGGTCACAACAGCAGGAAGTGACTGCCCAAGGCGGCGACTTTGGTCATTGGGTGTCGTTGAGTGGTGACGGCAATACCGCCCTGATTGGTGCTTTTAACGAGGCAATTAATGGAATTGGAGGTCAGGGGGCAGCTTACATCTTTGTGCGAAGTAGCACTACTTGGTCACAACAACAGCAATTGACCGCCAGCGATGGCGCGACTTCTAACTGGTTTGGCGGGTCGGTCTCGCTGAGTGGTAATGGAAAAACCGCCCTCATTGGTGCCCATGGTAAGAATAATTTGCAGGGGGCAGCTTACCTTTTTGAGACTCAACCAACTCTTAGCACCTCGATTAGCTTGACGGCTAATCCCGCCTCGCCTTCCTTATATGGGCAAGTGGTAACGCTTACCGCCACGATTAGTCCAACTACCGCAACTGGAACAGTTACTTTCAAGGATGGTACTACTACGCTAAACGGTAGTCCAGTGGCAATTGTTAATGGAGTAGCAACCTACAGCATTAGCACCTTGATTACAGGTAGTCATACTTTGAGTGCGGTCTACTATGGCAATAGCACCTATATTAGTAGCACTTCTAGCAACGTAGGCTATGCAGTGGCGGGTGTTACACTATATGATCCCTTAATAGAGCTTCAGTCATTACTTGCCAACGATGGCGTGGTTGGTGACAACTTTGGCTATGCGGTTTCGTTGAGTAGCGATGGTAACACCGTCCTGATTGGGGCTCCCAACAAGACGGTCGGGTTAAACATCAATCAAGGGGCGACTTACATCTTTGTCCGTAGTGGGGCTACTTGGGTGCAACAACAGAAATTGACTAACGGCGATGGTGCAACGGGAGATCGGTTTGGCTGGTCGGTCGCGTTGAGTAATGATGGTAACACCGCCCTAGTGGGTGCCTCCTATAAGACGGTTAATGGAAACAGCAGTCAGGGCGCAGCTTACACCTTTGTACGAAACGGGGCTAATTGGACACAACAACAAAAATTGACCGCCAACGATGGCTTAGCTAATGACAACTTTGGTACGTCGGTCTCGCTAAGTAGCGATGGCAATACCGCTCTTGTTGGAGCCCCTTGGAAGACTATCGGGGGAAGAGGTACTCAAGGCGCGGCTTACGTCTTTGCGCGAAGTGGGGCGACTTGGACGCAGCAACAACAATTGATAGATGCCACTACTGGTGCGGCTGCGGATTACTTTGGTATGTCGGTCTCGTTGAGTAGCGATGGGAACACCGCCCTCATCGGCTCTCCTTACAAGGCCATCAATACGAACCTCCATCAGGGCGTGGCTTACGTCTTTACCAGAAGTGGAACTACTTGGACGCAACAGCAGAAATTGAATGATAGCGTTGGCACGGCTTATGACGAACTTGGCTGGTCGGTCGCCTTGAGTGGGGATGGGAACACTGCTATTATGGGTGCTTGGAACAAGACCACCAATGGCAACATCCAGCGTGGCTCGACTTATATTTTTGTCCGAAGTGGCACTACTTGGTCTCAGCAGACTATTTTGACTCATAGTGTTGGTATGGCTGGTGATACCTTTGGCAATGCGGTCTCGTTGAGTAGTGATGGGAACATGGCCCTAGTGGGTGCTTCTTACAAGGATGTGACCGGGACGAGCGGTAATCAGGGTGCGGCTTACACCTTTGTACGGAGTGGCACTACTTGGTCACAACAGCAGGAATTGATGGCTGGCAATGCCGCGACTGGTGATAGATTTGGTATCTCAGCCTCGTTAAGTGGCAGTGGTAAAACCGCTTTGATCGGTGCTTTTGCCAAGAACAGCTATCAGGGAGCAGCTTACATCTTTGAAACTCAGCCAACTCTTAGCACCTCGACTAACTTGACGGCTAATCCCGCCTCCACTTCCACCTATGGTCAAGCCGTAACGTTGACCGCCACAATTAGCCCCGCCAGCGCGACTGGGACGGTGGTTTTCAAGGATGGTACTACTACGCTAAACGGTAGTCCCGCAACAATCGCTAGTGGAGTGGCTACATTCACCACCAGTAGCTTGAGTATAGGCAATCACACTTTAAGTGCTAACTACAGTGGTGATACCAAGGTTAATGGTAGCGTCAACTATCTAAACTATACGGTCGTGAGTAATAGCCAATGGGTCGTGCGCTCGAACACCGATAATGGTCTTGGTACAACGGCGGGTACACTCTCTTACATACTTTCTCAAGCGGTAGGTAGTTCACCCATAACCATTACCTTTGAGCTAGGTAGCAATACTACCATCAACTTTACTGGTCCACTAATGTCTAGCGTTCCAACGGAGGTAACAATAGATGGAGGTAGTACCTGTAGCCAACCTCCGGCGGTGATTATTAGTGGCAATGCCGCCATAGGTGACGGCTTAGTACTCAATGGTGGCAACTTATTGCGTAATATCTGGGTCAAGGGTTTTAGTAATCGGCAGATCGTTACTAATTCCCCTCTGGCAGCTTTCTGGAAGAAAAATATCTTACAATGTGTCAAAGTCTCCCGGTGAGGTAAGTTACTTGACCGAGGAATTTCCCAGAATATTACATTATGTATCCGGTTCGAGGCGGTTCCGCCCGCCTATTGTTCGCAACCGGAATTTAGGCGTAAGCGTGTAGACCGATGCGACGACCGACTGCCTCTGCTATATGCGGCAGGTGAGCCATCATTTTAGCGAAATTATCAAAGGTAAGCGACTGTGGCCCATCCGAGAGGGCGTGGTCAGGATTGGGATGTACCTCAATTATCAGGCCATCGGCCCCGGCAGCGACGGAGGCCATCGCCATTGGTTCCACCAAATACCACTTGCCAGTGGCATGGCTAGGGTCGGCAATGATTGGTAGGTGCGAAAGGCGTTTGACCAGAGGCACTGCTGTTAGATCAAAACAGTTGCGCGTCATGGGATCGTAACTACGGATACCACGCTCACACAACATTACTTGCCAATTGCCTTGGTTCAGGATATATTCAGCCGAAAGTAGCCACTCCTCGATGGTAGCCGAGAGGCCACGCTTGAGCAGTACAGGTCGTCCACTTCGTCCGCACTCTTCCAGCAGTTGATAGTTTTGCATATTTCGTGCGCCAATCTGGAGAATATCGCTATAGTGTGCCACTAGTGGTACATCGGCGGTGGTCATTACTTCGGTGATGACGGGTAGCCCGGTCTCCTCACGTGCCTTCGCCAAGAGTTTTAGACCTTCTTCCGCCAACCCTCGGAACATATAGGGGGAAGTACGCGGCTTGAAAGCACCACCCCGCAAGACCTTTGCGCCAGAGGCACGAACGGCGTAGGCCGTCTCAATTATTTGTCGCTCATTCTCCACCGAACACGGCCCAGCCATTACCACCACCTCGCTACCGCCGAAGGTTACATCCCCTACTCTTATGACGGTATCCACCGGATTAAACTCACGGCTTGCCAGCTTATATTTTCGGGTAACGGGAATAACCGCCTCTACATTCGGGATTGCGGCCAACATATCGGCGAACTCGGCGTAGAACGAAGTGCCAATCACGCCAATTACGGTGCGCTGATCTCCACCACTGATATTAGCTCGAAAACCCTGTTTCTCAATTCGCCCCACTACTTCATTAATGGATTGTAGCGGTGCCTTTGGTCTCATTACGACGATCATTATATAAACCTCCACTTGCCTTTATCTTAAAAGAAGAATCTTAAATCTTTTCGGTGCTACTGGTCTTGTCCGGTCGGAGAGTAACCGCATCGCCCAGATAGACATGGCGCAATTCGGCTCCACTCTTGGTAGTGTTGACATGTAGCAATACCCTCAGAGTTCGCGGTAAAGCCCCGGGAACTTCCATTTCATGCCCACACATCAGGGCAATATCGGTTAGGCCCAGCTTGCGGGCCGCAAATGCGGGAAAGCCTGCATCTAGGTCGCGCGTAGTGGTAAAGAAGATACTGCCAATATCATCATAGTTGAGTTGGTTTTCCTCAAAAATGCGGAGCAACAATTCTTGAGTAGCGGCGTAAATGGCTTCGGCACTGTTTTCGGGTACACTGATTGCGCCTCGAATACCGCGCACCTTATAAATCTTGGCTCCTACTTCCACGCTTTTAGCTTGTCCTAATGACTTATTGGATGAATTACTGACCATCTTTCTTTTCACTCCTCTACCGCGCTCTATCTAGCGGTGCGATTTATCCACAAACTAGTCTAAATTTGGGGGGGGATTAGGGTTAGTAATCTCTAAAAAAGAGTACAAAAAAACTCCCCGCCTTATATCTCACAGATAAGGACGAGAAGTTTAGCCCCTACGAGCGTAACCTTCGTGTTACCACCTTACTTCGTTGGAGTGTCACCACCACAACCTCGGCAAGTACGCACCCATCCACAGCCAAAGGCAAGATAGGTTGAATACTTCGTCGCTATAACGGGCGCACCCGGATAAGTTTACTTGCTTCTAGTTCTGGTAAAGGGTTAGGACTTGCCCAATCAAACCTCTACCAAATCTAAGCTTTGACCTATCAACTCCAGAGGGAAATTCGCTAACAATCTGTGCTACGGTCTCGCACCAGCCGACCGCTCTCTGAGAGTTACCAGCTTGTGCTACTTTGTCTCTTTCAGCGTCAATCTAAATATTTGAGGCTTTCGCCTACTAAAATCTGCCTGAATTATCACATACCATCCCAAATTTGTCAAGAGTTGAATAGTCTAGGTTTAAAAGGGTGTCGCGCAGAAAAGTCGATAAGCTTTTTTAGGCCGCCTTTTGACTATTTTGCTGTACCCCTTGCCAAGCCAACTCAAAACGTCTTTTAAAACTCTTATGAAAAGTAAAAGCCCTGCTTTACACAGGGCTTCAAAGTTTTATATTTGCTTTTGGGTATTTTTAGTTTACCATCTTGCGGGTGGTAGCCACCCACCTTTCATCATACCACCTTTAGCAAGGTGTGTTTTGTTGAGTTCGCTACGGATTGCTATATCACCCTCATCAAAGCTGGGGTTCTTTGATTTCGTTTTCTATGTTGATATTAGAATTTCTCCTAATTTCTAACACAGCTTTTACCTCCTCTGGTGTTGAGGCTTCAGCTAACTTATTAAGTAACTCGGGTGTAAGAGAGGCCATACTAGACATTGTTTTACCTTTGTCTTTGGTGTCTTTCTATTTTAGATACGCCAGACGGGGATCGAACCTGTGACCTTTTGCTCCGGAGGCAAACGCTCTATCCGCTGAGCTACTGGCGCATTTTCTATTATCGCTAATAGAATACCATATTTTTTTGCGGTATGCAAGTTTTTATGGTGGTGTAGTCTACTCTAATAGGAGTAGGTTTTCGGGTCACTAATGCCTGTGATATAATCTTCCCTTAAAGTAAAAGTCAATTACCTTTGTCTAAAGGAGCGCAGTTCTTTTGTTAGTAGTACCCAAGCCGAAAGAGTTATGGGATTTAGGTTTAATTGTAAGGCCACAAAGATGCGGATAAGAAAAGAACGGCACAGCCGCGATAATTCCAAAATAAATAATCAAACTCGTGATGTGTTGGATACCGCTATCACCAGTCTGGTACAGGCGATTGGTAGTAAGGCGGGTGTACTTATCTTTTGGGATGAAAAGCGCAATGCTCCGGGTCATGCCTCACCCTATGGCCTTACCACGGCGATGTATGAGGATTTGCGACCACTGATTGAAGACTTGGTGGTAAGATTAAACCAAGGCGAGCCTTTTCGACCAAATGACCCTGCCGAGTCGGAACAAAATGAGGAGCTACCGGCACTTAAAGTGGATGTACCCACCTTGCAAGGTCCCTTGCAGGTTATTGCTCTGCCGATTAATGCCGAAGGGCGTTTTATTGCCGCCCTCTGTTTACTTCAACCCGCTACCCAACCTGCGCCTTTTCTACCCGTCGCAGATAAGCCTGCTCTACCTCCCGGCTCTGCAATGGGAATTGGGCCACGCACGGTAGAAGAAGAAGATAGCCTACCCTTACCCTCACCCTATAATCTGACCATAGATCAAGATGGAATGGTGACGCGAAATGCCCGTTTGTTGCGTCAATTGGTGCAAGAGAAAGAATGGCTAAAGTCCATTATTGACTATAGTGCCGATGGTATTCTAATTGTAGATAAAGATTGTACGATTATGGGGTTTAATCCGGCTTTCGCTCGCTTAACTGGATGGGCGGTAGAGGAGTTGCGCGGTCAGAACTGCTATGAGGCTCTGAAATTTCAGCCACGGGAGGGTAGCTTGGGTAATGAGCAATGTGGGGCAAACTGTCCGATCAAATTGGGAACTTACGTCAATCGGCCTGATCTGGAATGTCGCAGCGAGGTGGTGTTGGTAACTAAAGACGGCGAAAAGCGGGATGTAGAGTTAACCTATTCCGTTATTCTCTCGTCGCACCGCGACATTTTGGGCGGTATTATTGGCGCACGTGATGTTACCGCGCGTAAGGAGGCCGAAGAGTTGCAGAGTACTTTCCTCTCGGTTATTAGTCACGAGTTACAGACCCCCATTGCTATCATCAAAGGTTATGCCGGACTATTTGCCGATACTAATATTGAACTAAAACCGGAGCAGGTGCGCGAAAAGATGCACATTATTCAAGAGGAGAGCGAACGACTGAGCAAACTAGTAGATAACCTGCTCTATGCCTCGCGGCTCCAAGCCGGAGGGGTGGAGCTTGGACGGGCTCCGGTAGACCTACAAGGTTTGATAAAGCGGGTGGTACAAAAGATGAAAGGCGTTAGCAAGCAGCACTCCTTACAAGCACGGTTGCCAGAGGAACTACCGGCGGTGTTGGCTGATTATGACAAGATTCAACAGGTATTGGTTAACCTGATTGAAAATGCGATCAAGTACAGTCCAAAAGGCGGTTTGATTCTCATTGAGGCTAACCCCAATAGCACCGAAGTAGTGGTAAGTGTGACCGACCAAGGTATCGGGGTTCCCAAAAGCGAGCGGCAACGCATCTTTGACCGCTTTAGCCGTCTGGATAGCCGCTATGTCCGGGAACGCAAAGGCGCGGGGCTGGGCCTTTATATTTGCAAAGCGATTATTGAGGCTCATGGTGGAAGGATTTGGGTAGAACCAGTGCTGGATACTGGTGGCAGATCAGATAATATGAATGGTTCGCGCTTTAATTTCAGCCTACCGCGTGAGGAACCTGCGGCCCTGCCTGTACTCTTTGGAAAAATTTAGTGCTTTTAGTATAATTAAAATAAAGGTAAGTCTAATTGAGATGAGTCAAACAATATTAGTGGTAGACGATGAACCAAAGCTACTCGATTTGGTGCGAACTATTTTGGAAAAAGAAGGCTTCAATGTAATCGAGGCACGTAATGGTTTTGAAGCAGTCGAGCAGGTACGTACCAAATTACCTGACCTTGTCTTACTAGATGTAATGATGCCAGAGATGGACGGTTTCGAGTCCTTGAGTGAGATTCGGCGAGCTTCCAATGTTCCGGTTATTATGCTTACGGTACAGGCGACCGAAAGCGACAAGGTGCGCGGCCTAGAATTAGGGGCCGACGATTATGTGGCTAAACCCTTCGATCACCGCGAATTGGTGAGCCGGGTTAAAGCGATGCTCCGACGCGCCGCGATGCCCTCCGCTTTGAGCAAAGCCACCGATCAAATCCAAATTGACGAACGGTTGCAAGTTGATTTTGATAAGCGCGAAGTAATTGTAGAGGGTAAACATCAAAAATTACGCCCCCTCGAATATCGCTTGCTTTATCATCTGATAAACAATGCGGGCAAGTTGTTGAGTCACGAAAATTTGTTGACCAAAGTTTGGGGCCGGGAATATCGAGATGATGAGCAACTTTTACGACTTTACATAACTTATTTGCGCCAGAAAATTGAAGCAAATCCTTCTCATCCCAAGTATATTCTAAATGAGCGTGGTCTTGGCTATCGGTTTACCGATTTCAGGGAGCCCAAACTTTAGCGTTCGATGGTCTCTTCTATACTTATTGGTATGAGATTTCTACTGCGGGAGGGTTTGCTGAAAAGCTGACCCGTCCGAATTTTGCGCCGAATTATAAAGGTTATCCCTACTACTAAACTTAAGAGAACCACTAACATAAAAAAATTATTGAGTGTTTCACTCAATAGTTGAAGGCTACGCCCAAAAAAATAACCCAACGTAAGATGAGAGGTAGACCAGAGTAATGCCCCCACAAAGTTATAAACCAAAAAACGGCGGTAAGGTAAGCGAGTGATACCACTGATTATTCCAGCCAAAAAGCAGAGGAAGGGAAGATAACGTCCCAAAAGGACCGCTTTATAGCCGTGCCTATGAAACTGTTGCTCGGCACAGGTAAGGCGATGAGCGGTGATGAAGATATAACGACCATAGCGTTCAATCAGGTTGCGTCCACCGCGTAATCCTATCAGGTAGCCCAACATTCCGCCTAACGTAGCACCTGTTAACGTAAGCCCGAAAACCGGCCAGAAGGAGAGTTCTCCTTGTCCGGCCAAAGCTGCCGCCAAGAGTGCCACACTAAAGCCGGGTAAGGGCATTCCGGCACATTCAAAAAAAACAATCCCAAATAAAAATATATAGCTCCAGACCGAGAGGGAGTTTATAAACGCTTCCACTTAACCCACTCCTATCAGAAATTAAAGTTTTATTTTACTTAAATCCAAAGCAAAGCGTATTGGACCTTCGGGTTGAATGAGAAGACCTTTTGCGGCGGCCTCTTCGGTCACGATTAGGCGGTTATAATTACTATAGGCAAAGCCACTTGGGAAAGCGTTTTCCGGTATAGCCAGATAATGTCCGCCTCCGGCCTGATTTACAAAAGAGGCCAAGAAGTGATATTCATTTGGGCCGGGCTGACGACCGTTGGTAGGTACTTGTACTAACCAGATGGTATAGACATTATTCAGCGCGGTTGGCACTAGCCCACCATAGGTAAAGGCCCATTGCTTATAATCCGCTAAGTATAATCGAATCCTTCCAATTGGGCGCGGGTCGGTACTTTGGAGATCAACCATTTGAAGGTTTACGGAGGTGAGGATTGTGACAAATTCTTCTTCACGAGAGTCTGAAGCACCACCCTTCTGGATTTGCTCCATATTAAACTTATAGCCCTGCACTTGGGTATTAAGAGTAAATGTCCAAGAAAGCAAGGCTACCAGTAAAGGTAGCATTACTAGCAATACCCCCAACGCCGTCCAACCGCCTCTCCCCAGCCGATTTTTTGGTTTATCTGGTAGTGGCAAATTGAGGTTTCCGCCTTTACCACTGGCAGAGGTGTCGCGTTCGCTTTTTCCACCAAGCCCAAACCAACCTCCCAGCCTATCAAACAACCGGGCGAGGTTATGGCTACTCCGCCCGCCTACTTCTGAGGCAAACTTGGTCTGTAAAACAGGCTCATCCCCTTCAGTAGTAACTGGAGTAACTGGGGTCTCTTCTATTTCGATGTTGGTAACAGGTTCTTCCAAAGTTTGGTTTTCCGTTATTTTTTTCATCGAATTATTTAAAATAATCCTATTTTAGTTCATTAATCATCTTAGCTAAGGGCAGTGTAACGGATGTAAGGCAGACCGTCAAGACTTAACGTTGTAAATTGGTATAAAAATACTATAGCTCCTCCAGTAGCCCATAATCCTAGTTAGCGAGGGATTTTCCTAGCAAGCCTAGCAGCACCTCGAACCGTGTCCCAGCCAGTTTTGGATGATATTCAAAACGGTTGCGCTCGAAATATTGCACCAGATAGGTTTGACCATCATCAGGGTTAACCTCTTGAAATTCTTCACTGATCGGATAACCGTAGAGCATTAGCCCCCCATGCGCCAACCAGTATGCCTTAAATTTGCCCTTTAAGGTATGTCCGGTCTCACCAAAATACCATTGCTCGGGTTGTGAGGGGTTCTTAACCGACTGGAAAGGTAGTTCTCCGGCTTGGCGACGGGCCTCGGTTAGCTGATTACCCAGCAAGCCCAACAATACCTCAAACGGAGTGCCAGCTAATTCCGCGTGGTATTCAAAGCGGTTGCGTTCAAAATATTGCACCGGGTAGGGCTTGCCGTCGGCAGGGTTAACTTCGGTAAAGACCTCGGTAAGTGGATAGCCAAATTGCATTAGCCCTCCGCTCGGCGGGCCGTTCGGCGGGCCGTTTGCCAACCAATAAGTTTTGAATATGCCAGAGAGATTATGCCCGGTTTCGGGAAAATAAAGGCTGTCGGGTTTCGAGTCGGGTGCTACTCCCACCATGCGTAGTTGTCTATCCAACACCAGCAATTTTGGATAAGACGAAGAAAACGAAGAGGCGTAGCCCAACTCCACCAGCGAAAGTGGCGAATAAGAAATTACTTTTACCATGGTCAAAGAATTGCCCTTCCAACCTTGGCTGACCTGCTGCCAACTTGAGCCACCATCGGGGGAAAACCAGAGGAAGCTGATTCTTTCTTCGGTTTGAGGATTAGGCATGGTTTGGCTGATAAAAATATTATCTGACGCAGTTTGATCTTGTTGAAGCGATAGTTCTAAATTTCGGGAAGTGGCATCAAAAGGTAAAGTTAGCTTCTGCCAAGTGGTACTATTACGCCCTAGAAGCAAAAGGGTATAGCCGCTACTAAGTTCCTTATGAAGGCGTATAATTCCGGTGCTAGTCTGGAGAGGCTGAGTATCCGAGGGGAAGTGTGAATAACTTTCCCCCGCAGGTGTGAATGTTTTAGCACCGTCGGTGGAGAGGGAGAGGTGGGTGGTAAAACCAATCGCTGCACCCGGCGCAGCCAGTTCAAGCAGCACCGTATCCTCCGCCGAAACACTGCCAGATAGAGTTGTAACCGAAACGCTAGGACGGAAAGATCCGCCTTGAAAGCTATCTTTATAGCGGGCCTGCCAACTCTCTCCTGCATCGGACGAAAAATAGAGGGTGTAATCGGACACTTGAAAATTGGAAGACCAGCGATAGGCGGCACTAACAGCATAAAGCACTTTGGCATTAGTAGCGGCTACCGCGATGCTTTGTAAACTACCCTTGAACTCCTTGCCCCGTTCTTGCCAAGTTAAGCCACCATCCGGGCTATACCAGAGCCGCGTATTGTAGTAATCATTCGGGTCTCGTTCCAGACTATAAAGCTGGGTGGAACCGTCGGTAGCCACCGCCTCGGGAAAATGGTCAATTGGCTTTTCCGAGGCGGCTAACTGAGAATCCTTTAAAGAAAAGCGGTATGCTTGGGGGCGTGGTGAACCACTACCCTGATAGTAGGGTTGGTAATAACCAAAAAAGACCTCGCTGAGACAAGCCTGCACCACCACGTTGCTCAACCACTTTTTCTCGCCAGTCACAAAATTATAGCTAAAGCTGCCCGATGGGGTTTTCTTCCCATCGTCCTGTTGCCCAATCACCAAGCTATCCGGGCTAGAGGGTAGGTTGCATGAATAAAAATAAGAGGAAACCGCCAAGCCCGGATCACGCCAAGTTTGGAGCGCGGATTTCCCTGACTCAGCTTGAGCAAAGTTATTAGCTTCTGACAAGTCAAGTAACAGGCTCAAAGCTAAGAATAGCACTATCGAGAGGCAAAACGGCTCTTTGCAAGATAAATGTATTTTAGTACTCATACTCACCTTTTGTCATTTCTTAAAAAGTGTAAAGACTTATCCTCTCAAAATTTCGTGATAGGGGCGTATTGCATACGCCCAAAATGAAACTAGTTTGCGGCCAGCCTACTGTGGGTTTATGCAATAAATCCCTACTTTACTGTGGGTTTATGCAATAAATCCCTACTTTACTGTGGGTTTATGCAATAAATCCCTACTTATTGAGACTAACTCTCTTTAGTGCTGGCTTTGGCGATGAGCCAACCGTCGGCAGTGAGACGAAGGGCTTGGTAGGCCCGACCGGATGTTAGATAAGCTTCTTCCTGCTCGATATACCCATCGCTTACTAGTTGCTCAATTAGGGCTTCAATCTCTTTCTCTTTAAGCTGTCCGGCCAATGAGCCCTTATAGGGGTTGCTGGCGGTAGTACCCAAGACCGATTGTTGCCCTAGCAGCAGGCGAATCAGCCCGGAGCGTCCGATTTTTGCCGCCGACTTTCCGCCGGGATCAAGTGTTCCTAAGCATCCCAGCACGGCTTGGTTATAGCCTTCGCTTGACTTGATAGGGCCAATCGCTTTCACGTCGGAGGTAGCGGGTGCATCAGGTGGGGTGGCTTTTTCTAACCAACTGTGACCCTTCTCGCTCAAGGAGAGTGCCTGATAGTTCTGACCGTAAGGACCTTCTACCTCTTGCTGACCGATAAAACCCTCTTTGATAAGTTGGTCAACTAATTCGTCCCACTCTTTTCGCTTGATTTTTCCCGGTAGGGTTCCCCAAGCTGGATTGTTCTTTTCGCCTTGTGGACCCGATTCGTGGCCTCCCACGATGAAGCGGATCCCTTTTTTCCCGATGGATTGACCTGCTTTTAGGTTAGCTAGAGCCGTGAGGGTGTAGTAAATCAAGGGGTAGGTTGCACTGGAGTTAGCTACTTTGGCAATTTCTGGTGTTTGTACTGTTTTGACCTCGCCTGCGGCCTCTTCACACATATCACAGGCTCCACAGTTGCCGGAGGGCAACCGTTCGCCAAAATGCCGGGCAAGGAAAGCGTGGCGACAGCGTAGACTCTTGGCATAGTCGGCGATTTGCTCTACCCGCCGCAGGTGAGCGTTGCTCAATTCTTCGAGCAACTTGTTTACCCGCTCTGGTGTGCCACTATCTTTAGAAATTGGGGCCAATTCTAGTAACATTTCTCGCTGGCCTGGCTGATAGCTAATCGCTCCTGCTTTGGCCCAATCCAGCAACATCGGTTCTAGGTCGGTGAGCGGACAATTTAGGGTGATTGCGGCGGCGGACAAATTAAAATCTAGCCATTCACCGGGCGAAATTTCGATGGCTTGGACGAGTTGAGCCAATGGCCCGGTGGGGTGTTCTTCGCGCAGCGTTATTTCGGCGGTGAGGGGTAAATCATAATGGCGGGTGAGCAACCCCGCCCGTTCTAGCAGGCTTAGCCCTACTCTTAGCTGAGTCTCGCTCACCTTTTCCGCTCCATACTCCGTACCGCCCGGATTTAGGGCCAACCACAGGCTCTCTTGACCTACCACTCCCTGTGTGCGCCGACCGAGTGCCTTCTTTACCGCAGTAAAGATTGCGCGTAGCATCTCAAGGTCTACTTCATCCTCTTGGCGGAAGCGGGTCAGGCTACCTTTTTCACTACCCGCGTAGAAAAGGACGCATTGCGAAGGCAGACCATCTCGTCCAGCCCGGCCCGATTCTTGGACATAATTTTCCACCGAATCGGGTAGGTTGTAGTGGATGATAAAGCGCACATCTGGTTTGTCTATGCCCATCCCAAAAGCGACGGTAGCCACTACTATTCGCATCCAGCCAGTGTTCCATTCGTCTTGGGTGCGCTTACGTGCCGGATTGCTCAATCCGGCGTGGTAGTAACCAGCACTGATGCCCACTCTTTGCAAAAGCCCGGCCAACCGTTCGGCGTTTTGGCGGCTTCGCACATAGACAATTCCACTACCTTCTAGCTCTTGGCAGAGAACTACTAACTGACTCTCCCGCTCGCTTTTGGGGGCGTTTATGACCCGATAGTGCAGATTTGAGCGCAGCATAGTTCCCCGCACGGTCGCTAGAGGACGGCCCAATTGGGCGGCAATTTCGGTGGCAATTGCTGGTGTAGCTGTAGCAGTTACCGCCAACAAGGTTGGGCTATGCCCGGTGGCGGCTAAATCATCCAACACTCGGCGAATAAAGAGATAATCGGGTCGGAAGTCGTTGCCCCACATAGTGACACAGTGGGCTTCGTCTACCACCAACAGACCGAGCCCGGCCTGAGCCATAGCCGCCACAAAGGGATATTGGCGCAACCGTTCAGGGGCGGCATAGATCAGTCGCCACTTCTTTGTACCCTCGGCTACCTGACGCAACACTCGCGCCGCCTCGCCCGGCTCAAGCGCACTGTTTATAATGGCACTCTCTTCTTGCAGGGTAGAGGGCATATTGTCGAACTGATCTTTCATTAGGGAGATCAAGGGCGAAATGACCAGCACCGGGCGTTCCAGCACAAGGGCCGGAAGCTGATAGCAGAGCGATTTTCCTCCGCCGGTGGGTAAGACTGCCAGCGTATCTCGTCCAGCCAAGACACTTGAGATTACCTCGGCTTGTCCTGCACGAAAAGTGCTATGGCCGAAGACTGTTTGCAAGAGGTGTTGGGTTAGGCTAGAGATTTCTACCTCTACCGGGTGTTGCCCTTCGAGTGGCTTTACCTGAATACCGTCCAGCAATTCACCTTGTGAAAGGTTGTCCCAAGTTTCAAAGCGGCCCTCTTTGCCTTCTAGGGCTGCTTCCAAACCCCGTTCGCGCCCGAAGAGAGCTTTGGCCTCTAACACTTGTGCTTTGGTCTCTTCTCCCAACTCGCGCCATAGCCCGGCTACCTGTCGCAGGGTGCGCCAACTAGTTTTGGGGAGGGCTTCCAATTGGGCCGCGATTTCACGTGCCTCTGTTAGGTCTTCTTCTTTCAAAGCACTTTCAGCTAGACTTAACAGTGTTCTGGTACTTTCTCGTTTTAGTTCCAGTGCGGCTTCATAGCAACGCTTGGCCCCGGCTCGGTCATTCATACGCAAAAGCAAATCAGCCAGCGTTAAAAAGGTGGGAAATGCGTAAGGCTCGGCTCGGCGCAGATCAATGGCGGCCTCCCACGCCCCCAAATTATCGCCCTGAATCAGACAGAGTTGCACTACACGTTGGAAATAAAGTATATCATTGGTGTTAGGTTCGGGATAAGCTTCGGCAAAGACTTTGGCCGCCTCTTCCTTTTCTTCTAGTGCCAGAAAGAGATCGAGCAGGGTCAACAGGAGGCTGCGGTTGACTTTTCCGGTGGTTTGCTGTATTTGCTCCAACCATTTTGCCAAGCCTAGCAAGGCGGCTCGCTCCTCCGCCGTTACTTGTCTAGTATTTTCTGGCAAAAAGTAGCGTAGCAAGCGGCTCTGCCGGGTGGGAGGCAATGTCGCCAGCCTTTCCCGGCTTATCCCGATTTCCCCTAACAATTTTTCCATTGCTTGCTGCTCATCAATCGTTTGGCTATTAGTTAACATAAGATCAATTCTTTCCTACTTTAGCAATTTAGGTTTGAAGGTACTTTTAGGTAATTATACCCCATATTTTTAATTTTGTAATAGTTTTAACCATTTGTGGGAAAAAAAAGAACTCCGCTCAAACTGAGTGGAGTTCTTTTTCTTGGAAGTAAATGCAATCTAGGTGTTTAGAATGAACCTCGACCAAGGCTTCTTGTCAAAGAGATTGGGTAGCGTACCAAACAAATATTTTGGCCGGGTATAGTACATTGCCATCATGCGATGATGAGCGAACTCTACCTCATTTGCGGAGAGGTGATCTAGCCTCATGACATTGTGGTAGACATCGTAATGGTGCCAGTCTCGGTCAAAAATCCGATCCTGATATTTGTTCCAGTCCACCGTACCTACGTAAGGAGTTAAAATATTCATCCACATCATCTCAGGATTGAGATCCAGCAGGTAGCCAAAGTTCTCGTTGATACTTTCGTGGGTATCAAAGGTGTGGCCCATAATGGTAGAGGCCAGCGAAACAATGCCAGCTTTTCGGAGAGTCTTGACGGCATCAAAGTTGTGGTCTACGGTGGCCTTCTTGCCCATCGCACTCAAAGCCTCACTACTCATACTCTCCACCCCTAGTAGAATGGCCTCGCAGCCTGCCCTTCGCATCATTTCGGCCATATCAGGATGGTTAGCAATCGAGTCGCAGGAACATTGACAAGTCCAAGTGAACTTTAGGTTTCTTCGCAAAACTTCTTCGCAAAACTCCATAGTACGTTTGTAGTGTATGCCAAAGTTATCATCTACAAAGAACATATTGTTAAATCCGAGCCCCATGGCGATTTCGACTTCTTTGAGCATAACATCGGTGCTACGAGAGCGGTATTTGGCCCCGTTAACGGCACTTACGATACAGAAAGAACAAGCATAGGGACAACCCCGACTCCCCATGATTTGGAATTGGGGCTTGCCCAGTTTTCCAGCCTGATTGAAAGAAGTTTTAGTGTATAAACTAAGATTATTGAGGATGCTATGATCCGGGATGGGGATAGCATCTAAGTCTTTAATCCAAGGGCCTTTTGGATTGTTTACGACTACCCCCTCTTTTTTGTTGTACCAGCTAATGCCCTTGATTTTAGTTGGGTCGCAACCCTCTTTTTGGGATAGAGCATTAACCAGATTTAGCATGGTTAACTCGCCTTCACCCCGCACAATAAAATCTACCCAGCCACTGAGGAGGGTGTTTTCCACATCAAAAGTGACGTGGTTGCCGCCCATCACGACCGTTTTTCCCAACTTTTTAGCCATTTTAGCGACGGCTAGGGCTTCCGGGTAGCGCACGGTATCGGTAGTAATACCTACGATGTGTGCTGACGCTGGAATAGTAAGCGGGTCACCTGATTTGGCATCACAGAGCGTTACTTTGTGACCAGCCTGTTTCAACATCGTGGCTGGATAGAGTAAGCCCAGCGGAATAGTGTTGAAAGTAATAAGCTTGGCAAAGCTCTTTGATATTGGTGGCGTAGGCGGATTGATAAAATGTATATGCAATTGGCGGGCGGGTTCAATTATCTCTGCCAACTGTTCAGCCAGTGGTACACTGACATAAGGAGTATGCATAGTTATCAACTCCAGGTGAGAATAGTCCTCACCCCTCTATAAGTAATTATAAAATAATCAGAAACTCTTAGTAGGCTTTAGATCATGATACCGATACCAATAGAGTATGTCTGTAGTGACAACTACACATAGCGCCTTCTAAACCAGTATCCTATCAAAGAGTCGTGGTAGAGGTGTATTGCATACGCCCAAAGTGAGGTCAGCCACCAGAGGGTTTATGCAATAAACCCCTACCAATTGAGATGATGTGCCATTCTATTAGGCCGCCCACTCCGCTTGATCTTCGATTCGGACATAGAAGAGGAGTTCGTTGACCGCTTTGTTGGGGGCATAGCACCGATTTTCGCGGTCTTTATCGGCTCGGAACCGTTTATAGGGCAGTCGCCGCACCTCACAGGTTCCGCGTTGCTGGAAAATATGCTGCAACTCCTCGGCAGAAAGTAAACCCTCATCGTTGTAGCTTAGAATTATATGGTGGGCTTGGGCTTGCTTCACCAATTCGGTGAAGGCGTGGTGTGCTTCGGTTTTTAGGCAATAGCGGCTGCGCTGGTTGGCGTAGGGACGCAAGCCAGTTTTACCCGCTAGTTGGGGACTATCCCCAACGGCAATGGTCTCCAAGATATGATAATTAGTGGCATACTGGCGATGATTGTAGGGCGGATCGAGATATAGCACCTCGCACTCCATTTGTCGGGTCAATTCATTGGCATCGCTACAATAGATTTTATGGTTGAGGCTACTCTCAATTACCGGGAGCGGAGCCAACCGCAAAGGTTTACGAGCAGTAGTCTTGATGTGCTTTAGAAAAGCGGCGTAGACGCTGGCGGTATTGGCAACCCGATCCACTGCCTCCAGCAAAGAGGCTAGGAGTAGATAATATTCGTCGCCTGTTAGTAGGGAGGCCATCTGCCACTCCTCCAATTGACCGCGAATAGCATCGCAACGTTGCCCATTCTCATCCGAGAAGTAGTTGCGCTGCGAACCACTCCCCGCACAATAGTGGCGATAGACAAAACCATCCTCGCGCCCGGTCAGTTGGTTGAGCCAGTTAGTCACTTGATAGAGTGGGAGGCGGGTGGTCATTTCGGTCGCTTTATCAAAAAGGGGTAGTGGCGGCTGGTTAAGAACGCCGGTCTTGATAGCCGCTAACTTGGGATAAGCTTCAAAAAGTCGGCTAAAAGTGGGATAGCTATTATTGGAGAGAAAGGCCCGACCTAACACATAGCTATAGTGTTGCCAATCGTTAGAGACTACCTGAAAGCCGCGCCGTTTGGCAAACTGACCCACCGCCGTTGTTCCAGCAAAGAGGTCACAAAAAACCCCACCGCGCAAGCTCTTCTCGTCCAATAACCGCCCGATTACGGGCAGCAGGCTCCACTTGCTACCGATATAATTCAATCTTCCCTCCGCGCTTACGATCACCTACATGTGCTTATGTAAAGCGATTATAAAGCGCGAAGCATGGCTCGTCAAGGGGGAATTATCTCATTTTACTTAGGAGATATAACGTTCGACTAGTTCAATTAATTGATTCAGGTCAAAGGGTTTGGGGAGGCAACTATCGGCCTGAATCTGAGAGGCAAAGAGGGTGGCATCGGTAGCCGCCGTAAGAACGATAATGGGGGCGTGTGTTCCGGGAAGCTGGCGGTAAGCCTCTGAGAAGGCCCAGCCATCCATAACGGGCATTCGCATATCCAAAAGGATTAATTTGGGCTGGCTCTGATAAACTAACTCAAGGGCAACGGCTCCGTTTGGAGCGGTCAAGACGGCGTAGCCCTCATCTTCTAGCGTCAGACTGATAACCTCCCGAATGGTGTCATCGTCATCAATTACCAATACTTCCCCAGTTGAAGATTTCATGGTCAGACCTCCTTGTCTAGTGGTGTTGTAAAGTTTAGAGGAGCATTATAAATCAAATTACCGGGTAGTGTCACAATAAAATGAGTACCACCCTCTTCAGGAAATTCCGCCGTAATTTGCCCTCCATGGAGTGTGACAATCTGCTGAGCAATATGTAACCCCAAACCCATTCCGCCTAAATAAGCCCCTCGATGAGCTTGGTAAAAGCGGTCAAAGATGTGTTGGCGGTGTTCCACCGGAATACCCAACCCCTGATCTGTTACTCTAAGGGTGATAGTATCGGAATCGCGTAGCCAGTCTAACTGAAGTTCCACCTGACCACCCTCAGGGCTGTATTTAATTGCATTATCTACCAAACTGATCACTACCTGCTCAAAACGAATTGGGTCAAGCATAACTACTAGTGGTATGTCGGAAGCCTTTAAAATCACACGATGTTTGTTGGGATTAGCTTGGGCTAACCTGACAACGCCCTCGACTAATCCGGTCAGATCCGTCACGCTCGGTTGTATTACCAACCAGCCTAAGTCAAGGCGAGAGACATCCAACAAGCGGGAAACCAGATGGGTTAGTCTGTCGGACTGTTCAAGGATGGAATCAAGTGCCCGCCGGAACCGGGCTAGATCAGAGAGATCACCCTTATCCAGTTGGCGATTGAGCAACTGAGCATAGCCGCGTAGTCCGGTGAGCGGCGTTTTCAATTCATGGGCGGCAAGGGAGAGAAATTCCTCGCGCATATGGATGGCTTCTTGGGCCTCGCGGTAAAGCTGAGCATTATCTACCGCTTGGGCAATGCGAAGGGCCAGTTCTTGAACCAGTTCCAAATCGCTGGGAACATAACGTCGGCTAGATTCGCTTAAACCAAAAGTAATAGTACCTAAAGAATGTCCCCGTGCTACAAGCGGCGCACAAATATAAGAATGAAAGTTTAAGGCTTTCAGTATGGCAAGCTGTTCAGAGTTGAGTGCTGAATTTACTGCCGAGGATTCAATTGGTTGAGAAAGTAGTTCTGGTTGGCCGGTACGCAACGCTTTAGGAGGGCCAAAGGAGGTGTTAGGGTCAAAGGTGCGAATCAACCCTTTACGAAGCACCAAGGCCTCCTTAACCGGGTCTATATGAGTGATTGCTACCCGCTCTATGACATGGTTCTTTTGAAGCAGATCCACCGCGCAAAAATCGGCTAGGTGAGGAACTACCAGCCGCGTTATCGTTTTGAGCGTGGTTTCATAGTCGAGCGTAGCGGCCAGTACTTTACTGGCCTCCGCCAAAAAAACCAAGTGTTTTTGGGCTGTCTGATCCAGAGCGAGTTTCAAATGTGCTTCGCTTTGCCCCAAAGCGGTTTGAAACTGCTCTTTCTCTAGGCGGCATTGCATAAGCGTCTCTTCCAACGTGGTCACTCTGGATTGCAATTGCTCTACTTCTTCCAGTAGTTTTGTCTGACCGCTGGGTTCCACTTTTTCTCTTTACCTTTTCTCCAGATCATCTTGCTGGATATATTTGGATAACCAAAGGTCTCCTCAAAAATTTATTTAAGTAAAATCAATCAATACAAAGTTTGTTAAACTAGATAAATAAAGTCATGTTCAAATGTAACTATTACTTATCCAAGCGTGATTACAAACCAAGCGTCTTGCTAATGCTTAACACTCCCTTTTGGGCCTCGCCTTGGTAAGAGAATATTTGAAATGCTGCATAGAGAATAATAATAGGTCAAAGGTGGAAGCGTCGTTGCTAAAGCGGGTTAAATGCTTTTATACATTATAGCACATCGCACAAGTACTAAGTTCTCTTTCGTTAGGCAATTGGCACTTGACCAGCGGGTCTCAATATTTTCGGTCATGGGATAAAAGCACCTTTTAGTGCGCCTCTAATGCTATTAGGCCAATATAGAACATTGATTCGGATTTTCCGATTCTGAATCAAAGCGTTAGCCTTTATCATGAAAACCAATTTTGAGAAACTACTCCTAATTCCTATCTTGGAGTATTGTAAAAAAAGCCAAAAATGTGTATAATTGGCTTAGTTGTGGGGAAAAGTGGGGCAAAGTGGGGAAAACCCATTTGGTAGGTCGCTTTATTGGAAATCGTTGGTTACGCGCAGGGAGTAGTTGCTAGTGTTTCTAGGCCGATACGAACATATCGTAGATAGCAAAGGCCGGATAGCCATACCTGCCAAGTTTCGAGCGGAACTTGGCGAGCGCATGTATGTTACACGCTGGCTGGATAAGTGCCTAGCTCTCTACTCTGCCTCGGCTTTTGAAGCGTTGGCGGCAAAAGTTAGTGCGCTCTCCATCGCCGACCAAAATGCCCGTCTTTTACGCCGCATCTTTTTCTCGGATGCTGCCGAGTTAGAATTTGACCGACAGGGTCGCATCAACTTACCCAGCCATCTGCGCGATTTTGCCGGAATTGGGGCTGCCGAGGCTGAAGCCGTCTTGGTGGGAGCAAATGATTACATTGAACTTTGGGCTAAAGATCGCTGGGCTGAAGTCCAAAACCAAGTCGAGGACGATCCCAATGCTATTGCGGCCCAACTAGCTCAGCTTGGCGTAATTTGATGAGTGCGTTTGAATTTTCACCACACCATTACTCAGTACTGTATCAGGAGACACTGGCCGGGCTAAATCTGAAAGTGGACGGTCACTATATAGATGGAACACTCGGCGCGGGTGGTCACTCTTACGGAATTTTGGAGCGTACTGCCCCAGAGGGAAAATTGCTTGGCTTAGATGCCGATCCAGTGGCGTTAGCTCTAGCCAGCGAACGGCTTAAACCCTTTGGCACACGGGTACGTATAGTGCCAAGTAACTTCGCCCAAATCTTTGAAGTGGCGCAGCGTGAGGGCTTTGTTCCGGCAGATGGAGTGGTACTTGATTTGGGCTTATCCTCGATGCAATTGGACGACCGGGAGCGTGGTTTCTCGTTTCAGGGCGATGGGCCGCTGGATATGCGGTTTGGCGAAATTCAAGGAGAATTGACCGCTGCCGAAATTGTGAATAGATGGTCGGAAGAGCGTCTGGTTAAACTCTTTTTTGAATTGGGGGAAGAACCTCAAGCACGGCGCTTGGCGCGGGCCATTGGTGAGGCGCGGCGAGTGCAACCGCTTGAGACTACCGGCCAGTTAGCGGCGGTGTTGGAGAAGGCGGGCGGTGGTCGGGCCGCAGGACGTACCAAACGTCCGATCCATCCTGCCACACGAGTCTTTCAGGCTTTGCGGATGGAAGTAAATCACGAGTTGGAGCGACTCGCTCAAGGGTTAGAAGGTGCCTTACAAACTTTGGGGCCAGGCGGCAGGTTAGCCGTCATCTCGTTTCATTCGCTGGAAGACCGGGTGGTAAAGCGGTTCATTCAGCACGAAGCCAGTGACAAAAATATCCTACCGGATACGCCGATTTCGCTGGCCCTGCCAAAGACTCCTACCTTGCGGCCAATTACTAAAAAGCCGCAGGTAGCTGGACTACAGGAAGAGTCTGAGAATCGCCGCAGCCGCAGTGCTAAATTGCGAGTTGCGGAAAAGTGGTAACTTACTTATCAAACGGTTTTACTAACGACGCGGGGGACTGTGCCGATGGATGTACCAATGCGCGAATCAAGGGATAAAACCCTGAAATCACCGACACATAGCATGAGTGGGAGCCGCTTGCGAGAACGCTTGACCGAAAGAGTGCAGCGTGTTCGATTGGCTTCACGGGTAATCCTAGTGGGTTTGCTAATTAGTTGTGCTGGGTTGCTCTGGCTAAGTCAGACCAGTACGCTTGTCTCGCTGGGCTATGAGATGCAGACGATTGATAAAAATGTGGTACTCCTTAACCGACAGGCCGAGATGTTGCAAAGCCAAGTGGCTGCTTTTGAAAACTTGAAGCGGGTGGAGGAAGAGGCTAAAAGTAAGTTGGGAATGGTGCAGGCTACAAAATTCATTTATGTTAAAGTGCCGCAAGTTGAAGCACCACCCGAACAAGGGCTGGCTAATCCTAAGCTTTATCCCGTTAACGCTTGGTGGCGTGAACTGACCGAAATGTTGCCGCAACCTTGGCAGAACTCGGTTCCGACCCAGCACTAGCCTATTTTATGAGCTTAAAGGCAGGAGGCTCCGTCGCGTGAACGAGACTGAAGATCGAACTAAGAGCAGTAGTGGGCCAACCCGCTACCGGTTCCAAAAAACGGCATCACCTGAGTTGAAGGGAAAGAGAGGGGTTACCGCTAGACCACAGCCTAGAACTCGGCTTTCGTCCCAACCGACTAACCCGGCTATCGCTTCTGATTCTAAGGAAAAAGAAGAGCGACCGAAGCGACGCTGGCATCTCTCTTCATTGATGCGGGTACGGCTGACCTTATTGGCAATGGTTCTAATTTCGGTGGTTTTACTGGTGCGCTTGTATGCTCTACAGGTACAGCAGAGTCCTTATGGTGACTTGAGAAAACGGGCGGCTGATATGCACATGAAGGAGACCATCATTCCCGCCCGGCGTGGCATTATCCGTGATACTAATGGGCTGGTTTTGGCCTCCAATATCACGGTTTATCGGATCTGGGCCTCGCCGCAAGGCTTGACCGAAAAGCAATCCGACCGATCCACTACTGGTCTTGCCAAGTTGTTACCAAGTGTGCCGCAAGCCAAAATTAAGGATGCTTTGACTTACAAGCCCAAGCAAAGCAACTACAACCTAATTGCAAACGGCGTGGATAGTGCCATCGCCGATAAAATTCGCGAACTAAACCTGCCGGGGGTGGATCTGGAACCTCAAATGCGACGGGTTTATCCTAATGGCTCGATGATGGGTCAGCTCTTGGGTTTTGCCAACTATGAAAATGTAGGAGCTTATGGTATCGAGGGTGGCTACGAACAGGTTTTGAAGGGCAAGCCCGGTATTATTATTGCTGAAAGCGATCCCGATGGTAATCCGATTGTCTTGGGACAACGCCAAATCAGCGATCCTGAAGATGGCGGTGATCTGACACTCACCATTGACAGCTCGATTCAGTTGATGGTAGAGCGGGAACTTAAAAAGGGAATGGAGGAGCATCGGGCCGAAGCAGCCTCGGCTATTGTAATGGACCCTAATACCGGAGCGATTCTGGCATGGGCCTCGTTCCCGAATTATGATCCGAACGAATTTTATAAAACCGAGGTGGCTCTACTCAAAGACCCGCTCGTCGGTAGTACCTATGAACCAGGTAGCACTTTTAAAATCCTAACGGCAGCGATTGGCATTGATACCGGAGTGGTAACGCCCGATAGTTGGGCGAATCTGCCTGGTTGCGCCCTTAAATACGGTCGAACCATCTGTAACTATAACAGCGTGGGCTATTCACACCAGACCGTCGTAGATACCCTGATGCACTCCAGCAATGTGGGCGCAATGTGGATTGCCGAAAAGTTTGGGCCGCAAAAATATTATGACTACCTGAAGCGCTTTGGTATGGGAGTACCAACCGGGGTTGACCTGCAAGGTGAGGCCGAAGGAATTGTGCGCTGGCAGGAGAACAAGGACTGGATTCCGCTCGATATGATGACCAATTCTTTTGGTCAATCTATTGCGGTTACGCCCTTGCAACTAGTTACAGCAGTTTCGGCAGTCGCAAATGGCGGTAATCTGATAAAACCTTATATTGTTGCCAAAATAACTCGTGAGGATAAGGTTATTAAGGAGACTAAGCCGGAGATAGTGCGAAAGAATGTAATCAAGCCAGAGAGTGCCAAAACAACCACCGATATGCTGGTACAGGCAGTACGCAAAGGCGAAACTAGGCTGGCCGACGTTAAGGGCTATCGGGTGGCCGGAAAGACTGGTACGTCCACGCTCTACGACTCGTCGTTGACCATTGGCTCGACTATTGCTTATGCGCCTGCCGATAACCCGCGCTTTCTGGTTTATGTCCGGTACGATAAGACTAAAGATACCCCTTGGGGTAGTAATACGGCGGCTCCCGTGGTTAAGACCATTACCGAGAATCTCTTTAGCCGCTTTAACATCCCCCCCTCGGAAGCGGGGAAATAAAAGCTGGTACGAATAAATATTAATGTAAATTTGGTAAAAATGGGTAATTGACGGAGGCTTAAAAAGGGCTATAATGATTATCGGGGTAGATCCCAGCTTAGTAACGATTTATCCCAAGATTGCAAGGTAGTTTCTTATCTGATACAATCGCCTTATTCCGTTCTATAGAATTTAGGCAGGCTGCTGAAGTTATTTTTCGAGAGCTATATATCTTGAAATTAGAACTCCAGTGGATTCGATTGGTTCAAAAACTTGAAACAGATAATGGGTTCAGCTAATCAGATTAAACGTTATAAGAGGTTTTGATTGAATAAGAAGCTAACCCTGTCCGAATTGGTTTATGCGACACAAGGCACGTTAGTAGAAGCAAATCGGGCTGCTCTTTCTCTGGAAAAACTTGAAAATAGCTTTCTGGCAGGTTCTTCCAATGTAGCAGAATCTTTTCATCCAGCTAAAGCTTTAACCCTAGCGTCATTGGCTGGCACTTTAACATTTGAAAAAGTGGTTTATGATAGTCGGGAGGTCTCACCCGGTACCCTCTTTGTAGCTCTACCGGGTGAGCTTACGGATGGTCATCGCTTCATTGAAGAGGCGTTAGTGCGAGGGGCGACCGCTCTGCTGGTTCGAGAAAGTTGGTTAGCTGAGCAGAGCCGTCTAGCCGAGGGAGTCTACTGGGTCGCCGTGCCGGATACCCTGCTGGCTTTCCAAAAATTAGCGGCTTACTGGCGCAAGCAGTTTCCAAGCTTACAAGTCATCGGTATTACTGGCAGTGTAGGTAAAACCAGTACTAAAGAACTGGTGGCCTCACTACTTGAGCAACGGTATCATATTCTAAAATCTCCAAAAAGTGTTAATACTGAACAAAGTATGCTACCCGTTTTACTCCAGTTACAAACCAAGGATGAATATGCTGTTTTGGAGATGGGTGCGGGCTACGTCTTAGGGGAACTGGAACGGCTTTGTTCGGTCGCAAAACCGCGCCTTGGGTTGGTTTTGAATGTTAGCCATAGCCACCTAGCGCGGATGGGTAGTTTGGAGAATATAGCTCGCAGCAAAGCGGAGTTGGTCTCTTCTTTACCTTCGGCGGCAGAGGGTGGTATCGCCATCTTGAATGGGGATGATCCTCTGGTCAAGGCGATGGCAGACCTCACGCTGGCGCGTCCCTTCTACTATGGCTTACAACATAACTATGATTTGTGGGCCGATGAGATTGAAACCTTCGGACTGGAAGGGATCGCTTTTACCGCCCATTATCAAGGCCAAAAGCATCACCTGCGGCTACCTTTACTAGGGCGGCATAATGTCTATACGGCTTTAGCGGCGGCGGCGGTTGGCCTGACCTGTAACCTGAGTTGGGCAGAAATAGAAGCAGGGTTGCAAAATCGGCAAGCTCTAGTGCGCTTAGTAGCCTTACCCGGTCTGAATGGTTCAACTATTATAGATGATCGCTATAATGCGAGTGCTGTTTCGACTTTGGCCGCACTGAATCTCTTGGCAGAAGCGAAGGTGGTGGGACGCAAATTGGCTGTGTTGGGCGATATGTTTGAACTGGGTTCCTTTGCGGAAGAAGCCCACCAACTTGTAGGACGACGTGCAGCGGAGGTAGTGGATAAACTGGCGGTTATAGGCACTTTGGCGCAAACGGTGGGGCGAGCGGCGTTTTCAGCGGGCTTACCCGCTTCGCAAATTATCTTCGCTGTCAGTAAAGACGAGATAGTGGAATGGTTAAAGACTGAGCTTGCGCCGGGAGATTACCTTTTAATCAAGGCATCACGTGGCATGATGTTGGAGGATATAGTGGAGCGCGTGAGGGCAAAATAGGGATGGCAGATCATCTTTTACACTCTTTTCTTTCGGCGATTCGCGCTTCGACTGATAACGAAATTATTGCAAATCCGAAGAGTGCGCTAGATGCGAAGTGGATCATTTATGGCTTAGTCTTGAGTGCCGTTGGTTTTACGCTTTCTATGCTTATCGGCAAGCCCTTATTAGCTTGGCTGAGAGCCAAAAAGATTGGCAAGCGCATTTTGGCCGATGGCCCACAGAGTCACAAGGTTAAGAGTGGCACACCCACAATGGGTGGTTTGATGATTATACTTTCGATCTTGATCGTGGCCTTTTTTATTATGTATATTACCGGCAGCAAAGCAATGCTCCTGCCGATTGGTATCCTGATCTCCTGTGGTCTACTCGGGGCAGTAGATGATCTTTTAAGCCTGGTAGGGCGCGATCAGTTGCCACCGCCCACCGAATCTGAAACGGCCTTCCAACGTCGGTGGCGGCGACTGTTGCAGCAGCGCGGTCTGACGGCTCGTTTCAAAATGAGTTGGTTGGTGGCAATTTCACTGGTAGCGGCCTTAATTTTGCATCTCCCGCTGGATTTGCAAAAGGTCTATGTTCCCTTTATCCAGTACCCTATTCCGTTGGGCTGGATCTATGTACCGATTGCGATTATCCTGATTTCAGGCTTTTCCAATGCGGTAAATCTGACCGATGGCCTTGATACACTGGCAGGCTTAACCTGCGCGATTGCTTTTTTTGCCTATGCCGTGATAGGTTTTTTGCAGGGGCAGCAATATGTCGTATTGATGGGTTTTACGTCGGCGGGGGCTTGCCTAGGCTTTCTGTGGTACAACGCTTATCCCGCGCAGGTCTTTATGGGCGACACTGGCTCGCTCACGCTGGGGGCGTTACTGGCGGTGTTGGCTTTTCAGACTAACCAGTGGCTCTTGTTACCTCTAATTGGTGGGGTCTTTGTAGTCGAAACGATTTCGGTGATTTTGCAGGTGGGCTATTTCAAGTGGACTAGACATCGCACTGGAGAGGGCAAGCGCCTCTTCAAAATGAGTCCCCTGCACAACCACTTTGAGCTAAGTGGCTGGAGCGAAAATCAAATAACGATGCGTTTTACTTTACTTGGGATGGTCTTTGCGATGGTTGGCGTAGCCTTAGCCTTACTTTAAGCTTAGCGGTTGGATAATCCGGTGGGAGAGAGTTCTTGGAACTAAAAGGGAAACGCACTCTGGTGATGGGGCTTGGTCTTCACGATGGGGGGCTAGGAGTAACCCGCTTTCTGGTAGAGCAGGGCGCAGAAGTAACCGTGACCGACTTACGCACGGCGGAGGTGTTGCGTCCTACCCTAGAAAAGTTGGCCGGATTGCCTATAAATTATGTGTTGGGCGAACACCGCGAAGAAGATTTTCGGCAAGCTGAGTTGGTGATAAAAAATCCAGCCGTACCGCGCGAAGCGGGTTTACTCCGATTGGCCCACCAAGCGGGTGCTTCGATTGAAATGGAGTTAACCCTCTTCTTCAAACTTTGCCCTTCGCCCTTTATTTTGGGTATCACTGGCACACGTGGCAAGACTACTACCACGTTGCTGGCGGGGGCAATGTTTAAAGCGTGGCAGGCTGATACAATAGTGGCGGGTAATTTGCGGGTTTCGGCTCTGGCAAA
Organism: Candidatus Chloroheliaceae bacterium; assembly: GCA_013390945.1. GTDB lineage: Bacteria > Chloroflexota > Chloroflexia > Chloroheliales > Chloroheliaceae > L227-5C. The sequence goes on along the minus strand of JACAUC010000002.1, from coordinate 32,407 downwards.
ATTAGCCGAAATTGGGCCACATACTCCCGTAATCTTGGAGCTAAGTAGCTGGCAGTTGGAAGGGTTGGGCGAGCAACAACTTAGTCCACCTTATGCTGTCGTTACTAATCTATCGCCCGACCATCTGAACCGCTACTGTGATATGGAGGATTACGCCCAAGCCAAGCGCAACATCTATCGCTGGCAAAAAGGGGCAGCGGCGGTAGTGGTACTAAATCTGGACGACCCTCTGGTTAGTCGCTTTGCTGAAGATGCTCCGCAGCGGGTTAGTTGGTTTTCGACCCAACCGTTGCCAGTAGGCAAAAACGGAGCTTACCTGCACGAGGGCAACCTGATTTGGCGCGACCCGGCTAAACCTGAAATAGAGCAGGTTATTGTTCCGGCTACCACGTTGAAAGTGCCGGGTCAGCATAATTTACAAAATGCGCTGGCGGCGATTAGTTTAGCTAGATTAGCAGGTTGTCCGTTGGAATGTATCAGGACGGGCCTAGAGAATTTCAAAGGTCTACCCGACCGCTTGGAATTAGTGCGCGAGGTAGATGGTATTCGTTTTTACAACGATACTACCGCCACTTCCCCGGCTGGGGTAGTGGCGGCACTAGAGGCTTTGCGGTCAGTTAGCCGAAGCGAAGAACGTCGCATTATCCTGATTGCCGGTGGTGCAGATAAACAATTAGACTTTACACCGATGGCGCGAGCTATTGCCAACCCGATTAACCGGGTGGCCCATCTTGTCTTGCTGGATGGTACGGCTACGCCCCGTTTGGTGATGGCCTTAGAGGATGCTGGTGTTTCGGCTTCAAAACTAGCTTGGCCTTTTGATGATTTTAGCGAAGCAATTGCTACTGCTCAGGCATTGGCTAAAAAAGATGATCTGGTACTACTTTCGCCGGGTTGTGCCAGCTTTGGCATGTTTACCCACGAATTTGAGCGGGGAGAGCAATTTCGGGAAATCGTAGGAAAGCTGTGAAGAAAGAAGAAGTAACACAGATGAACACGGAGCAATCAGTTGACACCACAGATGAACACAGATTTTTTAAAAGTCGGTGGATGTAGGAAGCCGCTCAGCCGGTTGATCGTTGATACTTTAATTGGGGTGGTATGCAAATAACAGGGATATTGCCAAAACCGAAAATTCGTGTACAGCAAGCCGAACAAGGCAAGCCTGATTACTGGTTGATAGCAGTGGTAGCGATACTGCTCATCCTCGGCACCATTATGGTCTATAGTGCCAGTTTTGTGACGGCAGCCCGTACAGACGACAACCCGGCTTATTACCTCTGGCGGCATCTGCTGTGGGTTGGCTTGGGTCTGGCAGGTTGTTTTGTGCTGGCGAGGGTGGATTACCACCACTGGCGACGGTTTAGCATTATGCTCATGATGATCGTGCTGGTGTTGCTCTTGGCCGTGTTGGTTCTGCCGAGCCAATTTGCCCCTAGCATTGCCGGAGCAAGACGTTGGCTTACGCTCAGTAGCGATAGTAACTGGCTCCTTCAGCCTAGTGAAATAGGTAAAGTTGTCCTGATTCTCTATGGTGCCCATTGGCTCAGCAGCAAAGGCGATAACGTTAGAAACTTCTATTATGGACTAGTACCTTTTGCTTTGACCGTCGGATTTTTAGTGGCCTTGATTATGGGTGAGCCAGATCTTGGTACCTCTCTAATAATTGGCGCGATTGGCATGACCATGTTTTTTGTGGCCGGGGCCAATATGTTGCACTTGCTGGTTGGGGTAGGTGCTGCTGGTGGTGGCTTTTATATCTTGGCTTTTGCGGCGGCATACCGCCTAGACCGTTGGGCGGCTTACACCGATCCTTTCAGCGATCCAACTGGTATGGGTTATCACACCACCCAAGCTCTGCTTGGTCTCGGCTCTGGTGGAGTTTTGGGTGTGGGGCTTGGGGTAAGCCGCCAGAAGTTTATGTGGCTACCAACGGTCTTTACCGATAGCATTTTTGCGGTCATCGGCGAGGAATTGGGGTTGGTGGGGACTTCTTTGGTGGTGTTACTTTTTCTAGCCTTCGCTTGGCGGGGTTTTCAGATTGCGCTCCATGCACCGGATGGTTTTGGTCGCTTGATTGCCAGTGGTGTTACAATTTATGTGGTTAGTCAGGCTTTTCTAAATATGGCAGTAGTAACCAATTTGGTACCCTTTACGGGCATCCCGTTACCTTTTATCAGTTACGGTGGTTCTTCTTTGTCTGTGACCTTGATTGCGCTGGGTATGTTGCTCAATGTCTCCCGTCAGCAAGTGGCTCAACCTCATCTGGTAGAAATTGAGGAACGCCGGGGGGCTGAACGTCGCCAGCGCGAGTTGCTTCGGGAACAGCGCCAAGCTCAACGCGAACAGCGTCAATCTACTTTGAAACTGCGCGAGGCCGAGTATGCCGAGCGGCAAGCGACCGAACTGGCTCATGCTCAAAAACGCTGGTACGAGCGTACCAGAGCCGAGCGGGAGGCCGAGCGCCAATTTGAGGAGGCTGAGCGTCAGCGCGAGGAGGAGGAACGTGCTGCTGCTCGCCAGCGTGAGGAGGAGGAACGTGCTGCTGCTCGCCAGCGCGAGGAGGAGGAACGTGCTGCCGCCCGTCAGCGCGAGGAGCGGGAACGAATACGTCGTGAAATAGAGCGTGGAGCGGAAGCTTTACGCCGTAAGCAGGCCGGGTTAGCTAAGGGTATGGGTTCAATTGACCGAGCAACTCCTCACCGGGTGAGGGGTTCAACTGGTGGAGCAGCATCCCACGAGGTGAGAGGTTCAACTGACGGAGCAACATCAGACCAAGTATCCGATTTTGCCACGCGCTCCTTCCTAGAATCTGATTCTCCGGCAGACCGGGACACAGACAATCAAAAAGAGGAACATTTGCGTCCTAATTCGCATCGTCCACGTCGTGATTGGGCTAAGGTTTACCTTAATGCCGCCCAACGTAAACGTGATAGTAAATCAGACGATTAAGAGGGCATCAGTTATGCAATTTAATATAAGCATAATCGTATTGTTCATTTTCATCTTTGCGTTCTTTCTTGGTCTATTTGGCTGGCGGCGGGGCTTGATGGCCGAATTAGTAGTGGCTTGCGGCTTACTCATTGGGTTTTTCTTCAGTGAGGCGATGGCCCGCTTTGTCATTGATGTTATTTTGAATTTTATTCTGTTTATTCCGGCTACGGTGGTAGCTCGCTTACAGGGTGCCCCTACGGGGGCTTTTGATGCTATTAAATACGATAGCTTTGATCTTGTTGCTCAGCAAATCATTAAGCTGACTAGCTTTATCTTTCTGGTCTTTGTCGTGTATAGCATAAGTAGTAATAAGAAATTTGTTTCCTCGGTGGGGCATCCCGCTAAGCCGTCTAAAAGCTGGACTGGTTCGGCTATGGGTGCTTTAAATGGGATGCTCTTTCTAGCCACGCTCTTTAGAATCTGGACACCACCTTCTACTAATGGGTTAGGCTGGCATTTGGTTATACCGACGATTGATCTTTCGGTACAAGGCTCTGACATAAACCCGCTGGCTTTTCAGTGGAGAATCTTACCAGTTATTGTGGGAACCATTGCCTTTTTTGTCTTGTTGAGTTTTCTTAGCCGAGGTACACCTGTCCAGCTAAAAGTTCGTTCCCGCACGGGCTATGTGCTGGGGTTAGGATTGATGGTTGCAGTGGCACTTGGTATTGTCCTTACTCTAAAGTAGGAAAGTTGGAGATGACCGAAATCAGGTTGGAAGAATTAAATCTAAAACGGATACACTTGGTAGGAGTGGGCGGTGCAGGAATGAATGCGCTAACCGATGTACTCCTCGACTTGGGCTATCCGGTCAGTGGTTCCGACCTGAAACTCTCGGCTACTACTACCGCGTTGGCGGCAAGAGGGGCAACTATTTTTGAGGGACATCGGGCCGAAAATCTGGACGGTGCTACCTTGGTGGTAAAAACTGCCGCTGCCCGTGACGATAACCCTGAACTGGTGGAGGCTGAGCGGTTAGGTCTCGCGGTATTGACTTTAGCTCAGATGGTGGGAGTTTTGGCAAATTCGCGGCGTTGCCTAGCGATTGCTGGTACTCACGGCAAAACCACTACTACGGCACTGGTGGCTTGGCTTTTGACCGGAGTGGGTCGTGACCCCACTTTTTTTATCGGGGGAGTTTCCCAAAATTTAGGCGTAGCAGGTCGCGCTGGCAAAGGCGAATTTGTAGTAGTGGAGGCCGATGAGTATGCGCGGCGGTTTTTAGAACTTAGGCCGGAAGTGGCCCTTATTACCAATCTTGAGCCGGATCACCTAGATTATTATGGCACGTTTGAGGCTATTATTGAGGCTTTTCAGCACTATGCTTGGAATGTGAGGCCCGGTGGTACTTTGTTGGCTCCTCTTCCCCTTGAAGAGGAAGATGGTAGCGGGTTGGCTACTTTAGGAGCCGCCTTATTGGAAGCAGGCTATTTAGAAGACCGGAATTATGAGACCTATGCGCTGGTAGAAGAACTTACTGGACGGGCTACTTTTGAGGCGGTGCTTAAAGGTACAAATAGTCAGGGCGGTTATGATTTCGCGTTTTATGAGGCCGAGGAACTTTTGACCCAAGTTAGCCTGAGCTTGCCTGGTATCCACAACGTAAAGAATGTGACGGCAGCTTTGGCACTGTGTCACTTGGCTGCGCCTGATGTAGAGATGGCTCACTTCTCCCGGTTGGCTGGCGAATTCAAGGGAACTCAGCGGCGTTTTGAGGTTAAAGGCGAAACTCCCCATGGTGTGACGGTAGTGGATGACTACGCTCACCACCCGACCGAATTAAAAGCTACTTTGGCGGCAGCGCGAGTTCGTTTTGCCGGGCGGAGGTTGGTGGCCCTTTTTCAGCCCCATACCTTCAGCCGTACCAAAGCACACTTGGACGAATTTGCTCAAAGCTTTGGTGATGCCGATTTGGTGGCTCTGCTGGAGATTTTCCCGGCGCGTGAGACCGATAACTTGGGAGTAAGCAGTGCCAGTTTGCTTGAAAAAATAGCCTATCCTGAAAAGGTTCCCCACGTCTTGACGCATCAGATGGCGGCGGAAGAATTGCGAAAGGTGCTGAAACCGGGTGATGTCCTGTTGACACTTGGAGCGGGGGATGTTTGGAAAGTAGGTGAAACGATTTTAGATTTTAGGTTTTGGCTTTTAGATTTGGCTTTTAAGTTTGGCTTTTAGAGTAGCAATCAAGGAAGATGAGCGAAACAAGCCTCCAAAATCCAACCTACCGACCGAGCGAGGAAGATAAAGCCGCCTTAAAAGCGGCGTTAGGTGAACTTTTACAAGAGCATGTAATTTTGGCGAAACATACCTCTTTTCGCATTGGTGGCTCGGCGGATTTCTTTGTCCGGCTTAGCCGCGAAGAGGAGATGCTAAGGGCTTTGCAATGTTGCTACGCCCGACAAATTCCGCTACTGGTTATTGGCAATGGCTCAAATATGCTGCTGAGCGATTTGGGCTGGCGCGGGCTAGTGGTCTTGAACCGCATGGCCGAGCTATCGTTGACGGAAGTGGCTAACGGTGAGGCACTGGTGAAAATCGGGAGCGGGGCATTATTGGGAAAGGTGGCCCGGCGTTTGGCAAAAGAGGGTTGGGCCGGATTCGAGTTTGCCGCTACCATTCCCGGTAGCATCGGGGGTGGCGTGGTCAGTAACGCTGGAGCGCACGGGAGCGAATTTGCGAAAGTCTTAACACGGGTGGGCGTTGTCACCGCCACGGGCGAATGTCGAGTGATGTTGCCAGAAGAGTTGGGTCTAACCTACCGCCATAGTCGCTGGCGTACCCATATTGGGATGGACAAAGCACCTATTGGCGGCGAAGGTAACGAATTGATTTTATGGGCCGAGTTCCGCTTGCAACGCGGTCTACCGAACGAGATCAAAAGAGCGATTGACGCACAGACCGCTTGGCGGCGCGAGAAGCAGCCTCAAGAGCCTAGCGGTGGTTCTACTTTCAAAAACCCAGTGGGCCGTTCGGTTGGCCGCTCGGCGGGGCAACTGATCGAGGAAGCGGGATTAAAGGGGTTTTGCATTGGTAAGGCCCAATTCTCGCTAAGACACGCTAATTTTATCGTTAATTTAGGTGACGCAAAATCTACCGAGGTCTTGGCCCTTATCCATTTGGCCCAAAAGACCGTACAAGAAAAGTTTGGAATAGAATTAGAATTAGAAATTGAGCTATTAGGCGAATAAAAATGACCGAAGAAAATGAGCCGAAAAAGTTAAGAATTGGCGTGATCTTTGGAGGGCAAAGTGCCGAGCATGAAGTCTCGTTGCGCTCCGCTCAGGCGGTACTGGCGGCCCTAGATCGTAGCAAATATGATGTCACCCTGATCGGTATTACCCGCACCGGGCGTTGGTTGCCTTTGGAAGCACCGGAAGATGAGGTTGATCCCGCTAAGCTGATGGCTCCTTTTGCCAACCCAGAAGCTACCGATAATACCACCCATGCTGCGCTCTTGCCCGACCCGTCGCTGCGCGGTTTGGCGGAACTTATCGAGGCTGAGCCTGGAATGGGATTAGAGTTTGGTCAACCGTTGGATGTGGTCTTCCCGGTGCTACACGGTCCTTATGGCGAAGATGGAACCTTGCAGGGCTTGTTGGAACTGGCGAATCTGCCTTATGTCGGGCCGGGAGTGCTGGCAAGTGCGCTGGGAATGGACAAAGTGGCGCAGCGTGAGCTTTTTCGGGCCTATGGTCTGCCCGTCATCGCCTACATCTTGCTCAAGCGGCGGGATTGGCAGGCGACCGCAGGTAATGAATCGGCCCGGACAGCCTTGCGGAATCAGATTGAGGAGCGCGTTGGCTATCCTTGTTTTGTCAAACCGGTCAATATGGGCAGTGCGGTAGGGGTAAACAAAGCTCGTGATGCTGCCGAACTAGATCGGGCATTGGATGAAGCGGCCCGTTACGACCGCAAGTTGATGGTGGAGAAGGCGGTCAACCCACGTGAGCTTGAAGTCGCGGTGTTGGGTAACGATGAGCCCATTGCTTCGGTGGTGGGTGAGATTGGTCATGCCAGCGAGTTTTATGACTACCAGACGAAGTATATGACACCAGATAATGAGTACCATATTCCGGCCAAGATTTCGTCGGAACTTAGCCAACATATTAGGGAGATGGCGATTAAGGCTTACTTAGCCCTAGATTGCGCTGGAATGACCCGCGTAGACTTCTTTCTGGATCGCCCTACCCACCAACTTTACTTGAACGAGGTCAACACGATACCTGGCTTTACCTCGGTCAGTATGTACCCGATGTTATGGGAAGCTAGTGGTATCTCTTATCCGGCTTTGGTAGATCGGTTGATTAACCTAGCGTTGGAACGTCACGCCGACAAGAATAAAAACGAATTGTATCCAATGTAGCTTTGAGTTAGCGGAAAGTAACTCAAAAACGGGACTTTGGCAGGCAAAAAGATGGATGAAGATAGGTCAAACCAAATAAAACGGGCGGCTCGGGCTAGTGCCGCCCGACGTAAAAGCGGGGAGCAAGTCAGCTTTAGACCGCACCCAACCTATCCTAAGCTAAATGTTGGAGCGGAGGAGGGCCGGAAAAAAAGCCGCTCTCGTCCGGTTAAGGCTAGAGTCTCCAGTCCTACCAAGAGCAAGGCTGGTTCTGGTTCAACTGTTTCGCGCGGCTTTGGGCATGGCTTGATGGCCGATATTCGCAATGGACGGTTGCCCTCTTTTTTAGGTTTGGTGGCAACGTTAGTCTTGGGCTATTGGCTATTGACCGCCCCGAATTTTCGGGCTACTAACGTTCAGGTGATGGATGGACGCTTCTTGAATGTAAAAGAGGCCATCGCCGTGACCGCTCTCGATCAGCAAAATATATTTTTGTTGGATGAGGAGGAAGCAGCGAATAAACTTAGGAAATTGCCCTATGTGTTGGATGTCAGTTTGAGCAAGGCTCTACCCAATGAGGTGATAATCGAAGTAACCGAACGCCATAGCAAGTTGAATTGGCGGGTGGGAAGTGTCAACTATCTGGTAGACCAAGAAGGGGTAGTGCTGGAGAGTCTGATCCAGCTTTCGGCGGATGCCACTAAATTTGCGGTTATTAAGAGTCTGGATGATAAACCGTTAAAAGTTGGAGATCGCGTAGACCCGGTGGCGGTACGGAGTGCCCCACTCATTCTGAAAAAATTGGAGGAGAATAGCATTGGAATTACTTCTTTGGACTATTCGCCGACCAGTGGCCTGATTGCAATCGGTATCAAGGAGCAGGGAAGCCGCAAGATTTTGCTGGGAACGGATGCCGAACTAGACAAGAAGATGGGTATTTTGAAGTCACTCTTGCAGGATCAAAATTTGAAATGGACTTTCGCCGATTTGCGCTTTACGGCGAAACCAGCCATACAGTAAGTATCTGGTGGAGAGAAACAGTGTCAGTAGTGGCATTGGAAAACTGGTGTAGTTAGCGGCGATTAGACGCTGACTCTTGGGACAATAACACGTGGCTACTAAATTTGACTAGTAGTTGACTACTAAGAACTGAGGGCTAAAGAATGGCCGCTAAAAACGAAAAATTAATTGTTGGGCTGGATGTAGGTAGCTCCAAGGTATGTGTAATTATCGGCGAAGTGGGCCGGGATAACCATATCAAAATAATTGGAGTTGGGCAGAGTGCCAGCCGGGGCTTGAGTCGGGGTGTGGTAGTTAATATCGAAGAGACTACCCTCGCGATTGCTAGTGCGATTGAGCAAGCCGAACGGCAGGCCAATCTAAAAATCGGCTCGGCTTTTGTCGGGGTCGCCGGGGCACATATCAGTTCCATCAATAGTCGGGGAGTGGTGGCGGTTTCACGGGTAGACCGTGACATTACCCACGAGGATGTAGGTCGAGCGATTGAATCGGCTCGGAGTGTGGCTATTCCCTCTCAGCGCGAGGTATTGCACGTTATTCCTCGCACCTTTGTCATTGATGGGCAGGATGGGGTACGTGATCCGGTAGGGATGAGTGGTTATCGTTTGGAAGTAGAGACTCATATTGTAACGGGTGGGGTTAGCTCGCTCAACAATCTCTTCAAGGCGGTGCAACGAGTCGGGATCGAAGTAGACGAATTAGTCTTAGAGCCTCTCGCCGCCAGCGAAGCAGTATTGAGTGATGCCGAAAAGCGGTTAGGGGTAGCTTTGGTAGATATTGGTGCTGGTACGACTGATATTGCCATTTATATGGATGGTACTATCTGGCATACGGCGGTTTTACCTGTCGGGGGGAGCCATTTTACCAACGATATTGCGATTGTGTTGCGTACTCCACCAGAAGTAGCGGAACGGCTAAAGCTAAAGTATGGCGATGCCAGCTTGGTTGGCCCTAACAAGGGCTATTACGCCGACTACTACCGGCCCGGTGGGATTGGTGCTAAGCTGAACCGCACCGAACCTGAGCAAACGGAGGCCACCGAGCGGCCTGACGAAATGATTATGGTCGAGAGTTTTGAAGGTCAGCCCACGCAACAAGTCTCTAGGAATATGGTAAATGAGATTATTCATTCGCGGGCTAAGCAACTCTTTGAAATGGTGCAGGGCGAAATAAAGAAGAGTGGTTACGATGGTATGATTCCAGCCGGATTGGTCTTCACTGGCGGTACGGCGGGTATGACGGGTCTTTCGGATGCAGCGGCCCATGTGCTGCGGATGCCGGTGCGAGTAGGTGTGCCGCGCGGTCTGAGTGGTTTATCGGACTCGCTAGGTGCGCCTACATATGCGGCCAGTGTGGGCTTGGTCTTGTGGGGTCTCAAAAAGACCCTTGGTGACGAATTATTGTTGGAGTCGCGACGTGGCGGCGGCGGGTTAACTTTGGGTCGTAAGGTTGGCGGTTGGTTTAGGAATTTTTTGCCCTAACTTTGGCAGGGTAAGGCGATAAAGCGAGTAGAACCAGAAGTTCTATTCGTTGTAGTAAATTGGTAAGCGTTTACTAAAGGAGAGTTACAATTATGGTACCAATAGGACGAAAAGATGGCCCGACGCATGGGGCTGGAAATAATTTCAACCCCCCTAAAGGTGAGATGGGACAGGCGGCTGATTTGGAAAATTTTGCTCAAATTAAAGTAGTAGGTGTTGGCGGCGGTGGTTCGAATGCCGTCAATCGTATGATCCAGAGTGAATTGAGGGGCGTAGATTTCTATGTGGTTAATACCGATGCCCAAGCCCTACTCTATTCACAGGCTCCCAATCGTATTCGCATTGGCGATAAAGTAACCAAGGGGCTGGGAGCCGGGGGCAACCCGGTAATAGGGGCCAAAGCTGCCGAAGAAAGCAGCGAGGAACTTTACGAGGCACTGCGGGGAGCCGATATGATCTTTATCACCTGCGGTATGGGTGGTGGTACTGGAACTGGGGCAGCCCCAATTATTGCTCAAATTTCAAAAGAAATCGGTGCTTTGACCGTTGGGGTGGTGACGCGACCCTTCAGCTTTGAAGGCAACCGTCGCAAAGCTGCTGCCGACGAGGGTATTGGTCGCTTTAAAGAACATGTAGATACCCTAATTACAATCCCCAATGACCGACTTTTGCAGGTAGCCGACCGCAAGACCTCGATGGTAGATGCCTTCAGGATTGCCGACGAAGTGCTGCGACAAGGTATTCAAGGTATCTCCGACTTGATTACGGTTCCCGGTTTGATTAACCTCGACTTTGCCGACGTAAAGAGCATTATGAGCGATGCAGGTAGTGCTTTGATGGCGGTTGGGCGCGGTACGGGCGATAACCGTTGTGTAGATGCAGCCAAGCAAGCGGTGGAAAGTCCCCTCCTCGAACTTTCTATCGAGGGTGCTAGAGGCGTACTCTTCAATATTACTGGCGGCGAAGACCTCGGTATTTTGGAAATCTACGAAGCGGCTGAAATTATTCAGCAAGCCGCAGACCCCGAAGCCAACATTATCTTTGGGGCGGTGATTGATCCCCGCATGAGCGGCGATATAAAGTTAACGGTAATTGCGACGGGCTTTGATTCCGTGCGTAAGCCGCTGCACAAGCCTGTCAGCCAGTCGCAGCAACGCCAGCAACCGCCCGAACAATACGCGCCACCGCCGGTGCCTTATCGTCCGGCAGTCGCCGTTAATGATGACTTAGATATTCCACCCTTCCTACGCTATCGGTCGCGAGGGCAATAAGGCGAACTTTAATTTTTTGAATGGTGGGTTTTAGCTACCGAGACCTAAAAGGTCTGGGCTAAAGCCCCAATTCTAAAAGCTCAAGTTTTAGAAAGCGGTAACAAACCGATACCGCCTTCTCTTTGTGTTGCGCTTTTCCGATGCCGCACAATCTGCATCGTTATAGAATAAACCTATTGACTGCTTAACTGGTGGCAACCTGAACAAGCAAGTCAAACTCTCTTTTAACGCAAACCAACCAGCGGCCCGCAAGGGCCGCTTTATATTTAATTGGTGATATTATACTGGTTAACTTCAAGTTACTCAAGTTAATACCCATCTCTCACGCTAAATCTGATTTGCAGGTTGGATAGACCAGTTATAATAGGCTAGGGCGAAATTTTATTTAACAGACGAGGTGTAGGAGGCGGCTCAGTCCGGCGAGGTGTAGGAGGATTTATGGCTAAAAATGACAAGTGGAGACGAGTGGAAGCGGCCCTCAGTGGCGCGTCAGTTGATCGGATACCTTTCGCCTTTTGGCGACATTTCCCAGAGCTTGACCATAATCCCGATAAGTTGGTTCAGGCAACTTTGGCACAGCACCATCGCTACGAAATGGATTATCTTAAGGTTATGTTTCGGAGTAGTTGGGGTGTCGAGGATTGGGGTAGCAAGTCAGACTATTACAACCCTGTTAGCGGTTCCCAGAAAATCACGCATTACCCGATACACGCTTCTAAAGATTGGTATAAATTAAAGCCCCTAAAACCTACCGAAGGTGTTTTGGGTGAACAACTCTATGTTTTGAGAAAGTTGGCGGAAAGGCTAGAAGGTGATGCGCCGATCTTGGCGACCCTTTTTGCTCCGGCGATGCTTGCCACTCATCTTTCCGGGCAAACCGCTTTTTTCCAACATCTGCGAGAAGACCCGGCAGCGGTGCAGGCTGGACTAGAGGTTATTACCGAGACGCTACTTAACTTTGGTCTAGCTTGTCTGGAAAATGGTGCGGATGGTCTCTTCTATGCCATTCAGGAGGCTAGTCGCAAACTACTTTCCGAGCAAGAATATCGGCAAATCGGCCAGACTTATGACCTTCCAGTATTGGAACGCTTTTACCACCACTCCAGTTTTATAATGCTACACGCTCACGGTGAAGAATTGATGTTTGACCAGTTGTTGACTTATCCCTTCCACGCCTTAAACTGGTACGACCGACAGGCTGGTGGCCCTACCCTTAAAGAACTACGCTCCCTTACTAACCGCGCCCTAGCAGGTGGCATTGACCACGAAGCCACCTTGTTGCGTGGTTCACCAGAGGAGCTAGGTGCGGAATTAGAAGATGCGATAGCACAGGTAAGTAGGCGCGGCTTCCTCTTAGCCCCCGGCTGTGGCGTACCCATCACCGTATCTGAAGAGAATTTAGCTATGCTAAAGGAAGCTGCCTTTCGGTTGGGCTAATCGCCAAAATAGGCTACTTATCCCAAATTCAGAAAAAAGTTAATGACGTAGCTGATCTAGTTTTGCTTCCCTAAGCCATACTTCAACAACTTAGCTAATCATAACTAAGTTTACAAACTTTATCAAGAAATTGTACGTCCTTGCGCTTCTAGAATTTTAAATCAGATTTGACAAAGCCTATAAACTTAGTTATGATTAGCTTATTCCTTAGAGCTGACCGGACAACCGGAGGTTCACCTTAAAATAGCGTTAAATCGCTTCAGGTGAACCTTTTTGCCTTTAATTATTACTATTGTATTGAAACCTGACAAACTTAAAGAGGAGCTTTTATTGGCACTCACGATAAACGGCAAGCCACGAACTGCCCTATTCTATCTTAGGCGCATCGGCTTTTATACTTTGGTGGTTTTAATAGTGTTGGTCGCTATTGGCCCTTTTGTTTGGCTATTGATAACCTCACTCAAAACTCCTGAGAATCTTTACAAACGCAATCCTGATCTGTTGCCTATTCCAATCACCTTTAACAACTATACTACAGTTTTCCAAGGAACCACCTTTGGAATCAATATTTGGAATAGCGTTCTAGCAGCTTCGATTACTACGGCAGGTTGTTTACTTATCGGTATTTTTGCGGGGTATTCGCTGGGCCGGATTCAGTTTGCGGGACGTAAGGTGTTGCTGGGCATTGTGTTAGCAGTTTCAATGTTTCCGGGTATTGCCATTATTGCTCCCCTCTTTCTCTTTTTCAAAGACCTTCAGTTGATAAATACGCTACCTGCTTTACTCTTACCCTACATCACCTTTAATCTACCTCTGACGATTTGGCTATTAGCAGCGTTCTTCCGCGACCTTCCAGCCGAGTTGGAAGAAGCCGCCGAGGTAGATGGGGCCACGCCCTTCAAGGCTTTCTATCGGGTAATGCTACCCTTGGCTACGCCGGGTATTGCTACCGCCGCTATTTTAATTTTTATTAATGCTTGGAACGATTATATCTTTGCCCGCACCTTTATGAGCCGGGATACCAGTTATACCGCTCCGTTAGCTATTGCCAGCTTTCAGGGTAAAGGCGAGTTCAACGAGCCTTGGGGCCAGATTAGTGCAGGGGCCGTGATTGTTACGCTACCTTTAATCTTGTTGGTGCTGGTCTTTCAGCGTCGCATTGTCAGTGGTCTAACCAGTGGAGCGATTAAAGGGTAGGTCAAAGTTTAAAGTTCGGTAGAGCTATGGAATACGTTATTGATTATTGATATTTCGATAAGGAAGATGGATGAGCAACAGACCACTCAGAATAGGTGTTATAGGCGCGGGAGACATGGGAGTGCGCCATTTGAAGAGTTGGCTTCAGGTAAAAGGAGCCGAAGTTGTGGCAGTAGTAGAAGAAGTACCGGAGCGATTAGCCGCAATCAAACCTCTGCTAGAAACGACGGTTGGACTTTACGCCGACTATCGGCAAGCGATCCGGGAGACCCGGCCCGATGTAATTTCGGTCTGCCTTCCTACGTCCTTCCACGCCCCAGTTTCAATCTACGCCATTGAGCATGGATCACATGTCCTATGCGAAAAGCCGATTGCACTATCTTTGGAAGAGGCCGACCGGATGATTGAGGCGGCGCAATGGCAAGGAGTACTTTTGACGGTGGGCTTTATGCTGCGCTACACGGTAGCCATCGCTAAATTGAAGGAGTGGATCAAACGGGGTGCAATTGGACGACCGATATTGGCAATTTCCGAAAATTTTATGGAAGTGCGGCCCAAAATCTTGATGCACGACCGCCACGTAACCGGAGGTCTGGGAGATAGTTTTTAATCTTCTGCCTTCAGAGAGTCTAGGCTTAAATTTTGACCCGTCGCACCTCCATTGGCTCGGTATTGACTATATCGCCGCCCTTAAACAATTTCACGCCAAAGTCTTTCATACCCAAGCCAAAGATGTTGAAATTCTTCCAGATCGTTTGAATCAGGTGGGTATTCTCGGCGAGGGTTGGTGGCGCTACCGTCTACCAGGTCTGGGTGCAATTGATTGGGGCCGTTTTACCTCCACGCTCTTTGAATTAGGCTACGATGGTGTACTCAGCATTGAGCATGAAGATCCAGTCTGGGAAGGCTCCCTAGAGAAGGTGCAACGGGGTTTGGTCTTCAGCCAGCGTTATTTGAGCCAATTTATTGTTTAGCGGTTAGCAAAGTGGGATTAGAGTAATGACCAGCGAAGAGATAGAAATAGAGCTACACCAAGTTCCCCGCCTCGGTTGGGCTTGGTGGCATAGCCGCAAGTTTATGGCCTATATGATGGTGTTACCTGCCATCCTAATATTGGTGGGCATCGTCTTCTATCCCATCGCCCAAACCTTTTGGTTGAGCCTCCATGAATATGACCTTCGCTTTGGCAACCGGGCTAAGGAGTTTATTGGCCTTAGCAACTATAGCGAAATTTTCTCGGATAGCCGAATTTGGGAGGCACTACGTTTTACTACGCTCTTTGCGGTGATTTCGGTTGGTTTGGAACTGGTTTTTGGAATTGGCATTGCGCTACTCCTAAACCGAGAGTTTGTGGGTCGTACCCTCGTCCGCGCCCTAATCCTGATTCCTTGGGCACTCACTACGGTAGTAGTAGCCCGCATGTGGGGTCTGATCTACAACAGCGAGTACGGTATTCTCAATTCGCTGCTCAAGAATGTCGGTCTGATTGAAAAAAACCAACTCTGGACAGCCAACCAAGATCTAACTTTCTGGGCGGTAATTGGCGCGGATGTCTGGAAGTCCACCCCTTTTATGGTACTGATCCTGCTGGCCGGGTTGCAAACCATTCCAGCCGATTTGTATGAAGCGGCAAAAGTGGATGGAGCCAATCCCCTCCAAGGTTTTTGGCATATTACCCTGCCGGGCTTGCGGGGAACGATGGTGGTCGCCCTGATCTTCCGCACCATTGATGCTTTACGAGTCTTTGATCTGGTAATTGTCCTAACCAATGGGCAGTTCAAAACCGAATCGCTCAACTTGTACACCTATAACAAGCTGATTAACCAGCAGAATTTCGGGTTTGGCTCAGCCCTAGCTATTATTACCTTCTGCTATATCGCAATTATTGCGCTGCTCTACCTGAGAGTAGGACAACCAAGCGAAAAGAAAATTTGACCAGCAGATTTTAAAAAATCGGAACCAAGGGATAAATATCCCCGATCTAATCTACAAAGAGATAACTACTGAATAACGGAGGAGATTTTGATTTTATGGAAGACATTAACAAATTGGGGGAAGAGCGTGACACAAGCCAGCCCAAGCTGACTCGCCGTCGAGTATTAAAACTGATGGGTATGAGTGCGGTAGAATCACATTAAGCGGTGAAGAGGCATGTATACCGCAAAAAGGTATGTAGTCGGTACAGGAAATAGCGCGACTCCTGTCGTGGACATCCAAACTACCGGCGAATAGAGGTGACCTAACCTACTCTGAAATTTGTACGGAACATGGTAAACCTGTATCCCACCTAGCAGGCGTTAGGAGAGCAAATCGCTTGGAGTATGGCTGAATTGTTACACTACAAGGTTAAACCTACTCCGCTTACCTCGCCTAAGCGACGGGGGGAAACCATCTAAAAAGCAGGATAAGGTCGTCACCACTTAATGTGGTGCTACCAAAAGTGATTAAGAGTAAATTTAAGGCTTATGATCCTAAACCACACGCTATCAGCGTTTCTTCAAATGATTTAACGATACCACCTGTGTCAAATTTTAAGATCGCCCTAGATGCAGCTAGATCCTTTTCAGGGATAAAGGTGTTTATCGTTTGGAATTGCATATATTTCACCGGATCAAGTCCCGCTTCTTTACCTTTCAAATGGTGGTAGAACTTAACAAAAACTGTAACCAACACAAGCAATTGGTATGGAAGAGTGAAGACCCTCTTGTTTTTCCCTGCTATTTTTGCAAAATGTCCCAGCATCTCTTCCCAAGTCAGATTGACATCACCAACTGGAAAAGAGTTACTGCTTTCTACATTCTCTAATGCGCCTACAATGGCTTCAGCGGTATGTTCAACCCCGATCATCGTAGTACCGCCACTGGTGTAAAATAGGGGCAAGGAAGAGACTGCGTATTTTATCAAGGGTCTCCAAAGTGGCACTTTACCGGGCGTATGTCCGAAAATGTAGGGAAGTTCCAGCACTGAAACCACCATATTTTTACCAGCAGCAAGTGCTACTTTGGCCTGCTCCCTTCTAGATTTAATATAAGGGTGGCTCTCGGCCAGCTTTTTTTCCGACCAAAGCCGATCAAAATAGGTAAAATAGGAGCCACATAACACACCCCGCTTAACCCCAACCTCATTCGCTAAGCGGAAAATTAGGTCGGTAGTACGAACATTTCCATCATAGAAATATTGGTAAGCCGGAGCCAGAGGAACCGCTCTATCGTCAACCCCACTACAAAATACCACCCCATCACAACCCTCTAGCAAAACGCGAATTTCGGCCTCAGAAGAGTCTTCTATATCTGCTTGCTTAAATTGTACGCTCTCCGGTAAGATTCCGGCTTTGGGAGTATGACGGGCCACTACGGTTACGGTATGACCTCGCCGACATAGTTCTAGTACCGCATGATAGCCGAGAAAGCCTGTACCACCAATTACTACTACTTTCATCTACAACCCCTCCAGCGGGTTTTAAGGGAGCCTACCAAAAGTTAATTATCGCTAGAAAGGCAGACTTGGGCCAAAAAAGGATTTCGTTTGGCAAGTTCGTCGTAATTACATCGGTCTGACAGACATAGATGACACCAATGCCCGGCCATCAAAACCAAGATAGGGCTGGCCTCAAACTTATGTCCAAAAGCACAGCACCATTTGAGCTTGGATGCTAAATCGCCGGTGGTCATAGTTTTAGAGAGACATTGACCCCCCCGAAATTCTGCCGCCGCTTTCATATCCTCTATATTAAGTTCGGCTTGGGCTTTGGTCTCGTCGTAGCCATGTTTAAGACGGAGCGGATCAACCGAGGGTCTGCTAATCTCAAATTTATCCCAGCTTGGTATTTGTTCCCACTTCTCCCTAGAACCGAAATAGGCACTAATTTTGTCCTTTACATTGTGCTTAATCCCAAATAAAGGTGCCCTTTCATGATTTGCCAGAGGTTCCAACGTGAACTTCTTAATGAGTTTGGGTGACACTAGCCCCGCAAATTTGGTATAAAACGGGCTGTGTTCCTTTAATTCGGTAAAGAATTCATCAAGGGTTTCTTGTCGGAAGTGCAGGTAATTTTGGAGTAGATCCGAATCCTCATACCACTGACCGTGAAAATTTTTCAAAGCAAACCAATTCGGCTCGACCAACTTTCGGAAATCTTCAATACCTTGGACAGCAAAGCTCTTTTGCATAAATTCATAGTTAGCTACTCTGAAATTTTCCCCACCGCCAATATTGTAGATTCTTCGCCAAAACTCTTCCGGGACGTTTTCCTCACAGACATTTACCAAGAGTCTCCCAGAATCCTGAACTGTAACCCACTCCAGCACACCTTGAAAAGGCACATGGAACATAATAGGATCCCTAGTTTTAGTAAGATTGGGGTGAAGGATGCCGGTTTGCCGTAGGGAGACCCAATATTTCAGGCCCGATTCGATGACCTCCCTCTCAGCTACCGTCTTGGTATAGGCATAGTTATCATACCGACTAATTTTAATTGGATCACCTACACGCCCCCAATGTAGCGGCGGATTTCTATCCCCGGTCTGGGCGATGGATCCGATATAGACCAACCTAATCTGATTAGGATTCGGTTGCGCTTTAATCGCTTGAATAATGTTTTTTATGCCACCGATATTAACTTTGGTGGTCAGTTCAGGATGATAATCGGCGAGGGGCGAAACCATGCCACCAACATGAAGCACAAAATCGGCCCCGGTGACACCTTCTAAAACATCTTTGTAATTGGTGAGGTCACCCCAGACAAGTCTCACGTCAGGTTCTTTTTCAAAAACCGACATTTTTTCTTTATTTTTTTTCGTCGGCAAGATCAGTGCTACAATTTTACAACTATTTCTTTTTTGTAGTAGCTGCTTGAAGCCTTCAAAACCCATATTGCCTGAAGCACCTGTAATAAAAATGGTTCTTTTAGTCTGCATATCTCACTTATGATTGTGTTAAGCTTTTAATTGAAAAGTACAAACGTTATTTAAGCTTTGGGAATAGCTTCCTAAATCTGGATTAGGGCATAAAGATTATAACAGTAGAAATGAGCAAAGTCAAAATTTTTGCCTCTATTTAGCTTAAAATACTAAAGGGTTTTAGCATCATCTCAATAATTCGGAGTAGGGGCATATGGCATATCGGCTGGCCGCGCCCGAAATGAAACCAATTTACGGTCAGCCGACGGTGGGTTTATGTAACTGGATCAATGTAACCTAGGTTGGCTGTTCAATAGGCCAGCCTACAATCCCTACCCTTTGAGAAGATACTAAATAGGTGCTTTTTTATTTTGATACTAACCGGAGGTAGCTAATTCAACAGCTAAATTCCCCAAAATTTGATACAATTGGTTATAAGGGGCAAATACTTCACAGCCACTTCAATGGTATAATTTAGAGCCAACTGTAATGGGTTGCAAGGACATTTTTTTACTTCTTACACCGTACCGCACGGTAGCAAAGACGAGGATACATGAGCAGCGAAGCAAGCGAGAAGATTAATTTTAGAATTGAACTACGGCTTAAGCCCGCCGAAGCAGGAGAACGCGAACTGAAGAACTGGCCTGCCGTTAACTTTACCCCTGATTTTGCAGTAGCTGCCAGTGGCGTGGTACGAATTGAACTGGCGGGGCAAATGATTGGGGCCAAAGATGGTAAACTGATGTCAGTCGAGACCAGATTCGCGCAAAGGTTACAACAAGATATTAACTTTTGGTTACCCGATTATATTGGTGGTTTCGCCCTCAACTTAGGTCGTGCCTTACAAATTCTACGCGATGGCAAGTCCCTAAGCAAGGCATCTTTCGTGGATGAACCAATGGTACTCCAATTCCGGCGACAACCCAGTAAAGGGAGTATCTTGGTAGGATTTGAGGCCGAAGGAAAAAGTATAAGAGCAGCCGAAATAACTGAAAAAACGCTCTACGCCGAAGTAAGTCGGGCCTTACAAACCTTCCGCCGTCAATTATTGGAACTAAACCCGGAACTGGCTCGCCAACAGGATGTGCTTGAATTGACCCAGCAAATTCAAAAGTTAGGTGTCTAAAACAAGCTGGTCAAAATACAATTAAGACTGGACGGTAATAATTCAAAATGGATAGCAAGCTATCGAATAGTGCTGGTAGGGTAACCACCAAAGATCAAGCTGATATTATTCCTGCCGTTACAACGCGCCATCGTCGTTTTGTCTCGATCAGCAGTATTGCTTTTGCGGCTCTCTATGCCGAGTTGATGTTTTTTGCTTACAACTACTATGGCTCTGGCCTAACTTTTGAGACCGTAGCTTTGGCGGTAGGCGGTGTTTTTGTAATGACCCTCGTTGGGCTGTGGGTCTCGTTTTCCTTGCCGCACCGCCTCTATCGCGCTCGCTTCGAGCAGTACTCGCCCATCATCTTCTTGGTGACAGAATGGACGGCCTCGATTATGATTATAGTTGCGATAACCCTACTGACACTAGGAGTAGGTATCTTCTTGGTTGGAGGTAACCTAGGAGCGGTGGGTGAGTTGTTGCGCTCCTTGGCCCTCTACGCCATTGTAGCCGTCGTCTCTTATCATGGACTGGTGACTTTTGTACGTTATGTCCATTATCTCTACGAGCGCGAGTTGCACCAATCCTACAAAGTAGTGACCGTCGCTGGAGTTTCGGTGGTAGTGTTATTGCTTATTACCCTATACCTACTCCAGTACGATTTAGGACGGATGGGCGGCTCGGAACCCCACCAAGATTTACTCTCCTTTCATCTTAGCCTGCGCGACATTTGGCTAATTGTGATGAATATGTACGTCCTCTTCTGGCATTATTCTCGCCTAGCCGACCACTAATCTTACAACCCCTGCCTTTAGGTGTAACTTGTAACTTGTAATTTCGCAGTGCAGTAGTATCAGTTTCGCAGTGCAGTAGTATCAATTTCGCAGTGCAGTAGTATCAGTTTCGCAGTACAGTGAGTAATTTCGCAGTGCAGTGGCTCTTTTTAAGCGGTTTTAAGGGCCACTGCAGAAAATCACCACAAAGAACGGTAGCAAGCAAATACCCCTACCGAGAAATGAAAACTTAATTCTTTACGGTGCTAAGCTTTGAAAATGAACAAACCTCACAAGCAACGCCACTCACCTAAGCCCCATCACAAGGGTTCCAAACTTCACAAAATTGTGATAGATCGCCAACAAGCTTGCCGTCTTGAAAGGATCAATTGCCAAAGGATGCCTAGTTCAAGGGCTATAGGTCGTAGTTGTTAAAATTCAAGGTAGCTATTCTGTGGTGGAATTATTGGTGTATGAGAATACCCGACAGTTTCAGGGTTTGGTTGAGGATTTGAGCTTGGGCTGGATATATGAGGTTTGCTATTCTAACAAATTGCATCCAGCGTTTTATGGACGTTGTTAGCGAATTGGTCACTCAAACTGAAACCAACCCGCAGTTTGAGCGTAAATTTGGCCCAATTAGGTATTCGCCAATAACGTCTGTTATGGAGATGATACGAATTAAAATAAGGCTCGAATTTAGATAGAACATAGCTATCCCACTTCAAACGCTCAAACGCGATTACATGTCTTGAAACACGAGAATAATTTCAGAATAGGACGTACATATTCATGCTTCAAACGCCCAAACGCGATTACATGTCTTGAAACAAAGACCAAACCAAAGAACATCTCCGAGTAGCGGTGCTTCAAACGCCCAAACGCGATTACATGTCTTGAAACGGTAATTCCAAATATGGCTTAACAAGCACATAGATAATGCTACTTGCGAGAGCCTATTGTAATTAACAATATTATACCATAACTTCAGTAGTCGTAACATCATTATCCTGTCTTTGGAACTCAAAAAATTTTGCGAGAGGCTTTGCTTAACTTTCCTTCAGCTTCGCGTCTCGCTAGAGTGTTTTCAAAAATTGTCACCTGCTTTTATATCTTTCAATACATACCTGCCCCATACCCATTGTGGTCTTATATCCAACTCCTGAATAGCGGGCAAATTTTGCTAGGGCACTGAGTTGAGATGCAAAATCATTTTGCACATCTATTGCAAAAGTACATGTACCTACAAAGCCTTTTTGTAGGTAATGGGGAAAATGAAGTGTAGCAGTGGACAAATTACATTCGCTCATATTTACGTTGCGTTGGATAAAATCCTGCAAATTCTCCTTCTCTATACGTAAAGAGTGAGGTGCATAATTATTCCACACCCGAATCAAACTTTCCCAAATTAAGACAGGCTGAGGAAATAGTACGAAGTGCCGATGACCCAAACTGAATGCGGTAGGCGAAGTAAAACGTAAAGTTATTGATGAATATGCTTTATTTGTTGCCAGAGAATGCCAATCGGTGAAACTTGTCCACCCTGTCCTATCAGAACTAGGATTGGAAACTATACTTTTAAGTTGGAGTTCAGCCTTTCCAAGACGTAGCCTAACATTCCCTTCAAGAAAACGATTGGTTATACAGTGCCAGAGTTGTCCACCATCAAGAAGAGTTACTCGTAATTGGTAGGAACATCCTTGACGTAACACTAATCTGTTTCCTTCCGGTGATGTCACTCCCATAAGTGCTGAAACGGTAAATGGACGGTATCCAGGTTCATTGTGTAGACGTTTATTTAGGGCAGGATCAGCTTGTTCTATCAAGTTAAGGAAAAGAGCATGTGCTTGGTGACCTGTGGTAACAGAAACACTTGAATCGTTTGTTGCAATAAAATCAAGTATAATTGAACGTAAGTAATCAGTTTCCATAAATTTTTCAACTCCTGAATTCAGACTAAGCCTCAAACGTACCACGACAAAGTATTTTGCCATTGCTGTGTTGTTGATAGATCACCATCGGCCACACGTAAATTTCAACTCGAACTGCATCTGGTTTGGTTGCCTGCAAGAAAGGCATCACTTCATCCCATTCCACTTTCTCATCCCGGAATTCTGACGTAACACAAGAGAAAAAATTACGGACGGAGCCATTTAGTTTGAAAGAACGCAAAGGTATGGCACACTCGTTAGGCTCAGGGTCGGTCTGCCGAATGTTGAGACAGTAAGCCAAAGAGTTAGACTGTCCCCAATAGCCTATTGCTTTCAAGATTTGGTTAAGATCAGTTTCCAGTACGTCTGGGATTTGTAAATAGATAAACATTGTACCCATCGGGTGAACAAATTCACGGTAAGTAATTGTTTCCTGAATACTATCCTCCTCACCTAATCTACCTGCATTATACTTGTAAGCTCTTATAAGCTGGTTGCTAATAGCAATTCTCTCCGGTGGCCTGATGTAGATTTTAGTAGAGCGAATAGTTGCAAATAGTTTGTCGCGAACGTAATCAATGCCAAATAGCTCGATACCTGTTCTTATCAATGCTAACCGAACGGTAGCTGGCCCCGGAGCAGGCATTACAGTAGCACTGCCAATGCTGGTTAGTGGTATACGGCAAGAGTACATTGCGGCAAAATTGTATTCAGCCGAAAGCCAGATAAAATTTGTTGGGGCCATTTTACAAATCCTTTTAATCTATCTTAGTTGGGCTAACCTTGTTTGCACCTAAGTGATTTTGGGACGGTAGAGCCGGTATAGAATGCTTGATTAACTCTTTCATCGCGTTACTAAATTCGGTTATAGTAGTAAAAGGAAAGACCCGGCATGTGTCATCCTCCAGTGAGACCAATAGAGTGATGAAATCTGGCTCAAGTGCAGAATAAATAGCCGCGCGGCCTGGAGTAGTGCGTATAACAATAGCTCCATTAAGACCTGTCAAGTGTGGGAGCATTGTAGCAGTCAAAGCTCCCTCCGGGCTTAAAACGGAGTCCATTAGCGTCCTTAGAATAGCTTGATGCCGCAATATTCTCTTTTCTTCGTCATTTACAACCAACTTCCACTTGTCAGTGTCAACCCCAATCCCAACGCTTCGATAGCGAACACACCGAGAATACTGACCTGAACGAGAGGGCATCTTCATAATCATTTGACCATCCTCTTTAGAAGAGCCGTTACGAGTAGCTATTTGGGTTGTTTCTGTGTGGTGACCCGGTAATGCAAGCGCGTAAGAAAACTCGACTAGGCTATGCTTAGATAGACGTTGACGTGTTTCAGTGCTACCGTCACTAGCCGCATTTTTACTAGTCACTAGGAAACCGTGTGCATCACAAAGTCCGCACTCCTTTAATATTCGTTCGATGGTTAGCTCTTTATAATCCGTCAGATTTATAAGGGCGGCAGCCCTACGACCATCGCGATTACGGCAAGCAGGACAGAGAGGTATACTAACTGCCTCAAAATGTTCAGCCAACAATACAGCATGATGGTGTTTAGCAATATTGCCGCTGCAAGCATCAGTCTCAGTACCATCAGCAAGTAACTGGCGACGTGGTAACAAACGATTTGAACCATTGGAACCAGCATTACTGAGGCTATGAGCTTGCCACTCTACCCGAAAGTTGATAGACATCTCATAACAAACCCACAGATTGTTACTAATCATTGTCTTTTCCTCTCATTTTAACTACATAAATATCTATATGATTATTATTTCTAACCCTAATAGGCAACGTACCTAGTTAGCGTTTGAACTTACAAGTTCTGAATTTGATGCTTGTGTATCGTTGGGTTCCGAATTTGACACTTGTGGATAACGCAATGATGCTAAAATTATAAGTAAAAGAGCAATAGTTCGAGCAGTATTTTGCTCAACATCTACCAATAATTGCCGGAGATCTTCATCGTCGGGTACGATAATAAACTGCGATTTTGCGCTGGCTATAGTACATTCTTGTGCTAGTTGGGCCAAAGAGCGTAAGAGCTGGTCACGAGTTTGGACACAATCAAGTGCATCAGTTAAATCACGTAAACTAGCAAAGTTATACCGACCTAAGAGTCGGAGAGCATGACCGAAGCGTACTGTTCCTTTTTCACGCCCAAAAATCTCGGTCAATAAGCTATCTTTTGCATCAGACATCATCAGACTAATCTCCTTTACTTCGCTAAAACTATAAGGTCTGATCTTATCAACCCCTAACGTTAGGTTTGACATCTCGTACAGATGGGTCAGCCAATTATCGAGCCTCTGACTTTTTAAGCAATCCAGCAAGTTATCAATTTCAAAAATTATAGACTCACGCTTTTTATACAGGAGAGATTTCCAATGACTTAAAATTTTATCTCCTGCTTGTTTTCCAATTAGAGTTAGCCAGTCTAAATCGAAACATCCTCGGTCAACGGATATAGATTGCAAAGCACCCTGTGTTTGAAGAGTCTGGTAACTTAATTTCTTCCAAGCAACATCAGAAGATTGTCTTTTATCGGTGGCGTAACTCAGTGCTTGTGCAATAATTGCTTGCACTGACGCAATTTCAGTTGGAAAAAGAAGTGGTAAGGTAGTATTGACCTCTAAAGTTATCTGATTTGCTAATGGCACATAGTAATTTACTAAATTACCTGAAACACGCTGCGTTCTCAAAAATCTGGCCGCACCCACAAACGCTAATAATGTCGCATAGCGAGTACCAGCTATCGAGATGTTTGTTTTATGAGTAACAAGCCCATCACTACGCGGCTGCCGAGTAGAGTAACTAAAAGCAGGTGCTACAGTCATTAGAACATTAAGATTGTTAATCCCTGATTTAACATTAAGGGAGGGAATTTTTGGATTGATAGAAGAATAGTCAAGTAATATATCTATCATTAAAATAGAAGGAGCCTTTGCTTTTTGAGCAGCAAAGTTTAGCAACTTATTTTTAAATTTGATAACCTTTGAGAGACTATCTTCTACACTGGTTGTACTTAATTTTTGCTTACTGATTACATCTCTTACCGAGGCCAAGCGCGGGCCTCGAGTTGTGAACAAAGCAGATAGTAGGCCATCAAAGTTAGCCAAAGCTACCGAGAATTGCGTCTGATCTTTGCCAAATTTAAGGACTTCATCCTGAGTGGGTAAAGCGAGTACATTGTTTAGGATCTCTAATCCAGTCTGTTCCAATGTGTTTTTGCCAAAGTATATTCTATAATAAGTACCCATATCTTCAATTTTGACTTGGGTATCACCAGCAGTAGCAAGCAGAATCCCTAATCCACAAGCGTGTAAAGAATCGAATATATCTTCACCAATTTTAATAACGGTATATTCCACTGTTATGTCCTATTCCAGAATGATAATTCTAGTCGCACCCATACCTCGAACAGTTTCCTGACCAACCCCTGTATAAAAAGCTAGTCGTGCTAGAGCATTAAGCGCATTATTATATTTTGGCTCATTTTTACGGTACTCATAAACCACTGTACCCGAATACATGATTTGTGAACCTTGGGGAGTCTGAGTCATAGTTCCCCGCAGGTTATGATAATCCGAGACGTAGCAGCTTCCAGCGTTCAAAAAATCTTCCCATCCAGCTGGTAATTCTGGGCCGTCCAAAACCTCCCATCGCCTTTTCAGGTCTGCGTATACATTAATTGGGCTAGGAAAAGACGATGGGTATCCATCGTTACTGTCGTTATCGCCTTTTACTATTACAGGAGTAGCGAAGGTAAAGCGAATATGATGTCCTAAAGTTTTATTCATCAAATCTACCCAAGTGCTGATCCCTGTCCACATATCGCTAGAAGAAAACTCTACTTCCTCTATTTGCCATTCTGTATTACATAATTGCAACTTAGGGTGGGTAGTAAGTAGAATTATAAGAGAATTAAATAAGTTGCTACTCTCCTTTGTTATGATAGTTATACGTACTTTGTAAGCTTGATTATGCCTACCAAGAAAAGCAGTTGTTATCCTCTGCTGATCTTGCAGAATCTGTAAATCTACCGGAATGCAGGCGATTTCCGGGTGACTAAATAAAGCTTCTTGAATATTGATACCATTTACTCTTGAGATTGATGGAGATATGCGTTGATTCACTGGTTTTAGTTTAAAGATTATCGCAGCAAAGAGCATTCTAGCCTCCTCTTCCTAGACGATTAGGCCGATAGCTTCCATCTGCACGAATTAATTCGCTTGCTACTGCTTGGCAAAGTATTTCACCATCTAGATATATCCAAGCTACGGCTTCCTCCATTTCTGATCGGCGCAATGTAACCTCATGATTATGCCAATATTTAATTAGATCGCTCGTATAGTGCAAGCCGTCAAATTCTACTGTCCCATTTTGAGAAATTATGCCCGCATGTTGGGGTAAAAGATAACGCAATGCCGGAAATTGCCAGGCTGGATCTCTGTTATAGCCAACAAACTGCTTAAGCTCTTGACTACGCTTCTCACGATTGATTAGAGGCCCATGCCCGTGAACATTTTCAAGATAAGTATCAAGTAAGGACATAAACTTATTGTAACTAAGTCGCTTCCCGGTCAAATCTCCTGTCCACACACCCTGCAAAGCATTCAAAATAGGCATTCTATTTGCAACGCTTTGAATGCTTATCCCAATACCAGCGCAAGCTCTTTGAATCCTGTCCGAAACAGATATGTTACTAAGAAGTTGCTCAGGTATTTGCCAAACTAGTCCGCCTGCCCCTTCACGACCGGGTTGACGACATGCTTCAATTGCATCATAAATTGATAGAGCGATATTTTCTTCAGTTTCTTCTTCTTTACCCACCCTGAATGCAATTACCTTGATAGACAAAGTATCAATAATACAAACAACCGAAGGCTTAAAGCAGATACTTTCTGATTGCTGAATATAAACACTAGGAGTAATTTTTACGACTAGCCATTCAGATTGATATACCTCTAAAGTTGTGTCACTATACACTTTGCGGAGCCGTCCGAGATATTGGCAAATTGCCCAGACTGCTTCGTAGCTGAGTTCTGGCGACCCTGCCTCAATTGCCATTTTTTCCAAGATTAGCCACACCATCTTTATGCTCCGGTTGAGGCGAGAGCAATAAAGTTCTTCGATAGTGTTATACACTGCAAGCGTAACACCCTCAAAAATCTGATAGATGTCCGTAGGGTGGGCTAAATATATTTCCCTACCCTTAAGCTTTGCCTCTTGGCACAATTGGGATATTGGGATGTTATCAGGAATCTCATCCACTTGGAGTTTATGCCGTACACCGTACAATGCCGAAAAATGTATTTGCGCGCACAGGTCAAATTGAAGCGGTGAGTTAAGCAATGACTTATTAAGAAAAGGGTTTTCCATCACTCTTGTGGTTTTCTGCGATTTTTAGCAGCATTACGCTTTTCTGATCTCTCCTCGTGTTCGCCTAGTTGGTTATTTTTGTTCTGGATCTCAGAATTCTCCTCATTTTTCATGCGTTTTGCTGCCCAGTTCGAAGCCTCTCTAACTATGTCAACTGTTATACGTGGGCTATCATCAATCTCAGCAATCTGATTAGCAATCTCAAGTAAATCCCGGAGCTTGCGGAGCGAAGGCTTTACCCTGTCCCAGATTTGGGTACCCATCTCAATATCTGCTGCGTTTTTAGAGTCAAATGTCCACTTTGGGTAAACAAGTTGAGGCAAAACTGTATACAAGACTTCTTCCACGTCAAGATTAACAAAACTCATACGGAGACCGACCCGACTAAGAAATTTTTCGTGTTTTTCGATTACTCTCAGAATGTCTGGTAAGCCGACAACTAAAATCGGGCATCTAGCTCTGTCATAAATATCTCGTAGTACTTCAAAGCTATCATCATTGAGTCTATCGCCTTCATCAACTATGAGTAGATCTATACTATTGCTCTGTATAGCTCTTACAGCCTCGTCCGAAAGTTTTGGGCCATTTGATCCTTTCGGTTTATATCCCAGGGCTGTCACGATTTGTTCTGCTAATATTTTTGACGATGATCTCGGTTTGACCTCAACCTTGATAATTCCAGGCAGACCCGTATAAGGGCGTGGCTTCTGATTACTCACAAACGAATCGATTGCAACTGATTTTCCTACTCCCGATCCCCCAGTTGCCGCCCCCATCGTAGGGTAACGCTTGGATGTATTAAGTAACAATTCAGTGAACATCCTAAATTTTTTGAGATTTGTGGTCTCAATTGCAACCTGACCCCTTGGCAGAGATAACTCTTGCCCTTCTTCGGTATTATTTGCCATCTTGTTCACTCTTCCTTTCTTTCGCTTCCATTCGCTCTAAAAGATCAAGCTTCTTCTTAGAGGGTTTTTCTTTCTTCTCAGTTGCAGTTGTAGCAGTTTTCTCGATTTCATCGCCAGATGGTTTATCATCGCCTAGCTCTGTGTTCGGCGAAGCAGGATTTAAAATCTTGCGGGCTTTTTCGATTTCTTTGTCAGCCCCTTTAAGAACCTCTTGGTTGAGCTTAATTTCCTTATTAAGTGCTTCTCTTTGGTTACGCTGAGCGGCTTTTACCTGCTCACCTGTGACCAGTTTTCCCTTTTCTGAGTCTGTGGCTACAGCAGTACAAAGCCACTGACCATCATAAAACACCTCAATTTCGTCACTCACCTCGTATGGTCCAGAACGTATAATTACATCTTGACCTACTAGCGATGCAAATTCCACAGCCCAATAAAGTCGATTCTTGTATTTAATACCTTCTTTAATAATGCGGCGTTTCTCCGGTTCCTTGAGAAGTAAATCGAGTAGCACGGAGTCAGCTTCTCGCACAAAATAATTCTTTTGCCAGTAAGCAACAGGTGTAATTCCAATTTCACTGTGTACTTCATTGTGATATTTTTCAACAAACTCCCAAAATAATGTTTCAAGTTCTACAATTGTGAGTTTTGCTTTTGCTGCTGGATTGCGCTCTGTAGAATTTGATGAGACGTAACCAGGCAATGCCGAAAATAGGCGCATAATTAGCGTTCCGAAAAATCTTTCGATAGTACCTTTACCTTCCGGGTAGTAAGGGGCACAATATTCTAAATCAATTCCAGATTCCCTGACCAATTCCTTAACGAGTAATGATTTAAAGTTTTTACCATTATCTAGCTTAATCCGATCAGGCACACCACCGAAAGGATGCTTAACTGGAGCGAGTAATGCCTGCCCGATCACATATGTAACATCAAACCTGTCCGGTTGATCGTAAGAAAAGCGAGCAGATATTACAAGTCTTGAACCTTCATCCATACATAATGTCAGATAAGGTCGTACCTCGCCGCTTTTCTTTGCCGCGTCTTGACGCATATCTTTGACTAATACATCCACTGTATGGTCATCAAGCATATAGATAATAGACTGACCAGATGCCACTCGGTGAGTAAAGCGATAATTGTTCCGAAACTCTGTTCTGCGCTTATCGGCGAGTAATTTCACCGGAGCAGCAATTTCGTCACAAATGACGCGCACTTGCCAGAGACTAGGCTCTGCCTCCCCAAGTAAGCGGGCTTTTTGACAAGCAGTTTCGTAGACAGCCCTAATTGGATAGTCTACGTTATCCAGTCTTATGCCTTTAATTACAGTTTGTATACGCTCGCTGATTTGATAGTGGGTTTCTTTCTGAAAGCTTGACTTAGGTGCTAAACCAGCAAGCCCATGCTTACGCAACTGACTAATATATTGCCATAGTTGCCGAGGAGATATTCCTACTTCTGCTGCTCTGGCCTTTACACTGTCATCTGTTATTGCGATGTGGTAATCCAGATTGCCTAGTTTCTCAAGTCGCTCCTCAATCACAGCTATAGCAGCAGAGTCAAGTGCCATCAGTTCTGGCACTGTTCTTTTTTTGGCCTCTTTCTCTCCACCCAATGATACAAGCGCGAATAATCCTCCTATTCGATAACGTGATAACCATCTCTCTGCTGTCCGATACGACCAACCATTTTTATCAGCAAGTTTAGCAATCTGCTCTACTGATATACATTCTGCATCAGCAAGCGATCCTAGCTGTTTGTAACGTGTATCTATTTTTGTCCTCTCCTCCTCTTTAAGTTCAGTCCAGCCTGTAGGCATGAGACCATCTAATCCCTTTTCTTTATAGCTATACCACCAGCTGTATAGTGTATTCACTGGTACGAAAATAGCGCGAGACCGCTGGCGTAAAACATTATAGCTATATTCACCATCCACAGTTGTTCCCAGCAGTTCTTTCCGGCGCATCGCTTCAAGACGTTTCATTTCTTCAATGTAATCAGATAGCTCCATAAATGCCTCGTTATTATTTTGTAGTCATTCAGAGTAGTAATGTAATATGCCAGCTTCGGTATAATAATCTGTGGGTTCGATGTATTTCGCTCAGTAAATTTAGTAAATTGCAGACATAATTCACGCTCAGTTTGAGCAGTTTCATATATCAGTTGTGCTAAATAATCTTCCAGTGTAGGCTGATGGCATCCACCAAACAATTGGCTCCAATGCTCGTAGATATATGCAGCCTGTTTAGCTTTGATTTTTGCTTGGTCAAGATTCATACCGCACCTCTTGCCCCAGATTTTCTTGTTTTGGTGATGTCCCCTAGCTTTGCCCCAGCTTTAGATAATTACAACTTTAAAATATGGTAAAATTGAGCCATCAAATTGTATTAATGCCTTGTATCAAAGTAAGTTGTACAACTTACTTACTACAAGGCATTATACAAGGATATCTGAAGTTTGTCAACGGGCAAAAAGGATGATTAGACATCTTTTTTGACCTCAGATTAGCAGGATCGGTAGATCTAAGAGGAGTGGATTTAAGAATGGCATCTGATGAAATGGATTTAAGAATGGATTTTGGTGATTGGGTGAAAAAAGTACGTGAGGAACGTAGCTTAGATTTAAGGAGTATGGAGAAGTTAACAGGTGTCGATAAATCCACCATTAGTAGAATCGAGAATAAAAATACTGAAGCCACCATATTTACTGTTATGCCGATTTGTTTTGGTTTAGGTTTTACAATTTCTGAAGTTGTAAAAACCTTATCTGGAAAAAATTTTCCATTTTTGGCACAGACTGAGAGTCCAGGCGTGTTAAGAGGAGGTAGTGTATTAACTCTTCAAGATGTAAAAGATTTATTAGATTCTGATTTGTCTAAATTCAAACAAAGTTATGTTAATCTTCTTAATGAAGTCTTTTCCCTTCAAATGGGGAAAAATAATCAAATGTTTCAGAATGTCAAGTTGTTTACCTCAGAGGACATTGATAAACTTCTACTAATAGACTCACCACTTTATGATTTTGAGCTAAAATATCCTCCAGAATTGGAACCTAAATTGATTTTAGAGATTTATAATTATAAAGGTTTGCTTACGCCTAAGGATGTAGGTTTATATATTAAGGGAATACGACACGAGAGTAAAATAGCTCTTCAAAATCTGGAAAAATCTGGAAAAATCTCGGATACCATATTGAGTCGTTTAGAAACTGGGTTAGTAGAACGTGTAAAAATCTCGGAGGTATTACAGATAGATGGGATATTAGGGCAGGAAGGAATTATTCTTGCATTGTACGGGGAAGCGTCTCAATTTAATGAAGAATTTATTCTTAAAAATGTTAGGAGTTTTGGTTATTCTTCGTCTTCAGATACCAAGAATCCAAGAAACTTTAAAATGGTTAATTCAATTGTAAGTACTATTCGTTGGCTGCAATATTTAAATCCAAAAGATACCAACTACTGGATCGAACTGGTAAAGAAGGAATTTATTCCTATTAGCCCCCATCTCAGATAACCTCGTTTTCAAAGGGTCTTACAGAACCTTTTACTTGTCGGCGAAAAGTTATCTTGAGAGTTTTTTACGGGTTAAGTGCCTGTTTTTAGGTGGTTATCTGTAATCTTCAGAATTAAATGGCGTACTTTCTTCAGAATTATGTGGCGCGATCAG
>JACAUC010000198.1 GCA_013390945.1 Candidatus Chloroheliaceae bacterium | reverse complement strand
TTTTCCCTCCTCTTCCTGCGTGGCTACCAAGTTAATTCTTCTCGCCTAATTATAGCAGATCAAGAATATTTATCGCAATTGTTATTTATGACGGATTAACTGAATGAGGCGGAGCGAAATTTCGGGCTGAGGGCTAGTGGGTAAATAGGCTTCAAGTTGGTCGGCTAGTTGCAAGAGACTGAACCGGAGTAGTCCGCTTTGATCTAGGCGCAGGGCTTCCTCAATTTCGCTCAAGCCTAATTCATGTTGGTTTAGGGCAAAAGCAAGGTTGGCGCGGGTCAAGCGGTGGCGGGGGTCTTCTGGTTGTAATTCGATTACCCGGTTAATATCACGCCACGCATCCTCCGACATACCTTTGTTGGCAAAAAAGGCGACTCGGTTGAGAAGAGCAGTGGCTTGGGCTTCAGGAGTAGGGGCTAAATCAAAGGCTTCGTTGAGATCGTAGAGGGCGGCTCCTGCTCGCCCTAACGCTAGATTAATCACGCTGCGGTTGGAATAGAGTTCTGAAGTGGGTTCGAGTTCAAGGGCTTGGGTATAATCGGCGAGGGCTTCCTCTTTGCGACCTAGCGCAAAAAGAACCCGCCCACGATTGCTATAATTTAACGCAACCTGCGGTTCAAGGTTAATTGCCCGACCGATATATTCGACGGCAGCCTCAAGATTGGAAACTTGTAAAGAAGCTATAGCTACCTGATTCCAGTTATCGGCTGATACTGGATTAAGTTTAGCTTGAGCCAGAGCTTCTTCTAGGGCGGCTTGCTTGTCTGGTTCAAAGGTCATTTTAAGGCGGCTTCTCTAGGCATTTAGGCTCACCGATGATTAATGCGTTCTTCAAGCAGGGCTTGAAACTGGGCATCCCCCTCCACCCAACCGCATTGAGCGCAGACCGAAGCCTCGGCACTTGGTTGAGGTAAACGCGCCCGTTTATACATTAGAAATAGTCGGTTGCCGACTGGCTCGAGGGAACTGCCACAATTGCTGCACAAAAGCTCGTTAACACGATGGTTAGTTTTCGTTGTTTTGGTAGTCATACTCTCATTCCGCGTCATTGCTGAATCCTCCTACTTACTTTTTTAGCATCGTTGCCTTTTGGCATTCGCTGATACTCTTCCAATGGTCTGCCTTTTACACACTCATAGCATATTTTGGTGATATTTTTATAGCTGATAAATTGATCTTCTGGTCTGGTAAGCTTCTTTACAGCATACACAAAAATTATACTTTCGTTAAATTTCCGTGTCAAGGTAGTTAGCGTTGCGCTTTGATTACATTTTTTGATTTATCCTTCGCGCCTACTTTTTCTCCCTCTTAGGAGTAGGTGTTTGGCGAGATTGACCCCAGCCATAAAGGATCAAGGCTCCCACCAAAATGGCAAAAAGGGCCACTAATCCCCCTTCTGGCCCAAATAATCCACCTGTAATCGCCTTTGGCCCCTCCAAGGCTGGCTGTAAAATTGAATTTTCGACTTGGAAGCCACTGACCGGATAACCAAAAATGGCACCCTCGGCAAAATTCCACGAAAAATGCAACGCCATCGGTAGCCAAAGATGCTCGCTGATAAAATAAGCGTAGGCAAAGAGTAAACCCGCTACCGTGACGTTAAGGGCCGAGATAAGGCTGGCATTGGGATTAAAGATGTGGGCCAAGCCCCAAAAGAGTGAGGAGGCTACGACTGCCACCGTTCCACCCCAAGCTTTATTGATCGTCTGCAACAAATAGCCCCGCACAATCAATTCTTCGCTTACCGCGATAGCACCAAAGATCGCGGCCCATTTTGCCAATTCACCCCAATTATAGGTTGGGCCGCTACTGGCGAGTATAAAACCGGCAGTAGTCTCGAAAAACCAGATCAAGGCGAAGAGTAGGGGACCAAGCAGAAGACCCATTATCAGATCGAGGGGCAGGGCTTTGTAAGGTCGCAAGCCTAGTTCCAGCAAAGGTCGCCCACGTACTACGCGCTGGCTGACTGCTACTGAGATAAGGGTGCCGACTAGAGTGACCAGTACCCCACCGCTACTCAAAGGACTGAGGGTGCCTTTATCCTGTGAGACCGAATTGATAATTTCTCCAAAAGCATCCACAAAAGGTTTTTTATCAGGCGGTGCAAACAGGGTGATAAAGAAAGCCGCTATAAATACAAGAATGGTCGTAATTACAAAATTGACCAGAAAAAAGAAAGCAAGTACCCTTAATGCCTCTATCACATCAGCCCGACGCTCGGCTCCGGCGGGGTCGGCTAGGGCTAATTTGGATTTAGGGTCATAGACTCGCGTAAATCCATACCAAGCACTACCCAACCCTGCCGCTACAATCAACACCACTAGAAAATTCATCCGATACTTTCTTCAATTCTAGTCGGGCTGCCCACGTCTACTTCCTTGCTCTAATTTAGCCGATGCCCGGTTTAACCCAATTTTTCTCCTAAGAACCTAACGGAGAGTCTAATGGTAGCTTACCAAGCTGTCAAGCTAAATTAGACCTAAAAATCAACCCCCTCCAATCCTCATATAGGAAGGGGTCAAGTTATCTACATGTTATCTACATTGGGAAAGGGTCAAGTTATCTACATTTTGTGTATTGGTGTGTATAACCTAGGAAAAGGTTGGTGGCAACATCTCAATCATAAACTTTTGGGCATAAAGATCGAATTTCTGACCAAGCTTTTCATAGAAAGGTTATTGAAAGGCTTCAATAAGATTTGGGCTTGGTAGAGGCTAAGTTCCTCCCGATATTCAACCAAGGTTTCGGCGGCGGCGGTCATCATAATTACAGGTAGTTGGGCGGTAGCAGGCTGTTTTCGTAATTCTTTAAGGATTTGCCAGCCATTTATAACAGGCATTTTAACATCGAGCATTAACAGATCAGGATGATGTAATACTACTTGCTCCACTACCCGTTGGGCCTCCGTACAAAGTAAGGTGGTGTAATCTTCATCTTCCAAAATAGTTTGTAAAAGCTCGGCTATTTCTAGCTGATCGTCCACCACTAGTACCAATGGTTTCGTGTTAGTTATTTTGAGCATATAGTTTCTCTCCTCTACTCACAATAAATCAATTTTTTATTTATGGATCTCTCCATACTAAATTGGTGGTTACACCCTAATTCAATGGAAACTTAGATAGAGTAATGTTGAGCTAAAGTGAGTAGTTATTCTAACCTAACTTGTTCAATTTTATGTTACCAGCATACCAGCTTAACCTTACAAAAGACCTTACAAGAGTATTAAAAATTGAACAATGCCCTTAACTTCAAGAGTTTGGGTCTTGCTCCAATCGGGATTAGAAATCCCTCCAATCGGGATTAGAAATCCCTCCAATCGGGATTAGAAATTCCTCCAATCGGGATTAGAAATCCCTCCTCCAATCGGGATTAGAAATCCCTCCTCCAATCGGGATTAGAAATCCCTCCTCCAATCGGGATTAGAAATCCCTCCTACAAGGGATTAGAAATCCCTCCTACAAGGGATTAGAAATCCCTCCAATCGGGATTAGAAATCCCTCCTACCGGGATTAGAAATCCCTCCTACAAGGGATTAGAAATTCCTCAAATCGGGATTAGAAATCCCTCCTACAAGGGCTTTATCGCCTTTAACCTTGGCTCTGGTTTAGAGACCTTGCCGCAAGCTCTCCCCAGTCACCCGAAGGAATTTGCAGAAGTCTGTAACCCTGCTCATCGTTCGCATACCCAAAATATCAGAAAGCCCTTTCAGAGATTTGGCGTTAGTGGTGATGATCGTCGGTCGGGCGTAGCTATAGCGATGGTCTAAAATCTCGTAAAGATAGCGCACCGGGGTGCGTTCCTCGCCTTCTGCCGCTACAAATTTATGACCTGCTCCGAGGTCATCGAGGATTAGTAGCTCTGCTTGCTTCAGTCGGTCAATCAAGGCTTGTTCGCTACCGTCGCGACGACCCCACGCTCCCCAAAACTGACTGATAAGATCGGCGACATTGGCAAAATAGAGCGAGAGCTTTGGGTACTGCTGAGCCAGTTGGCAAGCAATACCAATCGCCAGTCCGGTTTTGCCCCGGCCTAAATCGCCCGCGAAAATTAGTCCGGTCTGGCACTCCGGCCACGTGCCGAGCCACTCTTCCACTTGGTTCAGCCAAGCTTCTCCCCCGTTTGTGGTCTGTCGGTAGCTTTCAAAGGTAAACCCGATATAGCGGGTAGGAAGGTTAGAGTTTGCCAGTCGCACCCGGAAAGCCTGCTCTTTCTCCTTCTTGCGCTGCTCCAACTCCGCCCGACGCTGCTCCTCGGCAAAAACCTGACCACTAGGACAACTACAAGGCTTCGGCTCAAAGCCGTCCGTATCCCAATCGTGGGGTACTTCTGGTCGCCACTGGTAGACGTAGCCGGAACAATTCTCCCCTTGGCAGTAACGCGGCTTGTTAAACTTCGCGGACATAAGCTCATAAAATTCCTGACGTTGCTCTTGGCTGCGGCGGATGGCTTGGGCGAGTCTAGGCGGTACGCCCAACCACTCTTCTGAAGTTTCAGCACCACCAATCCGACGGGGCAAACCCTCGCGCTGCCGCCCCCCGGTAGGGTTACTTGAAGAGGACGTTGCGCTTGAACTCCTCGTCGGCAGCCTCATCAAATTCGTCGGCGAGTCCGACTGACGCTGCTGGCGTAGTCGCTCTAGTTCTTCCCACAACTGGTCTTGGCTCTCTTGCGGGTCTGGTATCTTCTCTGAGTCGGTCATATTCCTCTCCTTGTCGTGGCTGGTTGCGCGGCGGAAGGCTATCTTGCTTCAGAACGCGCTGCAAAAAGCCCAGCGGGTTAGTTTTGATTTGGCCGGTGGCCCAACGCTGAACCACTTCATCGTAGCGACCTTGTATACCCTCTAAAGTCAGCACGGTGTTATAAGCAAAACCACAACATACCGTCTGGTCAAGCGTGGTTGCACCATCTTCAAGTCGTGCATAGCCCACGAAACTAGCCTTGATGTGCAAAAAGTCGTACTTGGCCTTCTGATAGCTGCTCATCTTGGCAATAGCCTGCTCGATTTGTTTCTGTGCGGCGGTCTTGACTAGGGGGGTTTCAGGCTTAATCGCTTCTTCTTTTGCTGAAAAAACTACCTCCCCTTCATTCATACATTCATCTATTGATTCATTCATACATGTGGCTACCCCGGAAGCACTTGAAATGGCCTCCCAAGTCTTTCCCAAGTGCTTCCCAACTATTTCTGGTGCTATTTCAACCTCTTCAAGTTGTTCCAAGTCTTTCCCGTGCCGCTTCTGGTCTGTTTTAGTCGTATCAAGTGGTTCCCGCTCGTTAAAGGGGTCAAATCGCGGTGGGGAAGCACTTGGTTTATACTTTAAGGTGTAAATCCAGTTCTTTTCTTGGACGAAACGACCCTTGAAGAAGTGTTTCCCGGCTAATTCACTGGCGGTAAGCCGGACGCAATCATATTTGAGGCGTTGGAAATCGTCACGGGGAAGCACGTCAATTATCTGACCGGGGGTGATTAGATCGGCCCCCTGCAAGTCGCCGATACACTGCCGGAAGCTAGTCACTCTCATACCCACTTCTTTTGCTAGGCGTGTGGTGGAGAGCGTCATCCACTCGCCTTTCCGGTCGCCCATCTCTCGAAACAAAGGGAAATTGCACCACGCCAGAATGAGCGAGAAGACCAGTGTACTTTGGAAGCCCACAGGCCGAAGCGCGTATTCTGCGATTAGTCGTTTGGCCTCAAGAAAATAGGGAGAGTTGGCGTAATCATAGCCAGTGGCAAGTGAACTGCTTCGTCTCCCCTCTTCTTCGGGCGGTGGTCTCATCATCGGCACCATGTTAGGTAGTTGGTATTGATATGCCAATGGCCCGCACTCAGGCCGGGTGGTTTCCGTCCCGTTCGGATGGTCATTAGTTTGGTTGGGTAGGCTCGGCCACTGCCCGGTAGTTTGGTAGCAGATCATCATGAAATTTATCCAAGCCGCCATTGCTTCTGGCGAGTTGGCATTTTTCAGCACAAAGTTAGCCCAAGCCAGAGAGACTTCAGGAGGCGTTGGAGTTACTCCCATAAGGCTCCCCTCCAGTTTTAGGTGATGCTGAATAATCAAGCATAATTTTGCCCTGCTCGTCTTTGGTTGATAAATAAGTGGCAAGTAGCTAATTCCTACCACTCATTGTCTCTGTTGTGTTGGTACTAAGGCTGTTGCAAAGTCGTGATTTGACAAGACCGGAGGTAGGTCAAGATCAACTGACGGCAACCAGCTGGCGCAGCATCCTACAAGATTTGGGCCTTCCGACTAGAATATGGCTATGGAAAACTATTTTAGCCTACCTATCAGCTTTATCTTAGGCCAATATTGTAGGATGCTGCGCCAACTGGTTGCCGCCAGTTGATTTCTACTCTTGCCAGATTGGATAGCTCCTCGACTTTGCAACAGCCCTAGTGTTGGTACGTGTCGGTACCCTCGTCCGATGGAGATTACCTACACTCACTGTCGCTCTATCTTCACCTTAACCAAGGTTGCTGGGTTTATGCAATAATCCCCTACACGATGCTAAAACGCAGGGTTGGTGCAACAAATTGCTGGGTTTATGCAATAAACCCCTACACGATGCTAAAACTATAGGTCTTCCATCGCTCTTCTTTATTAAATTCCATTACTATTGTAATGCTTATAGCACATTAAAGCAATAGCTAAAATGCTTATAAGGCATAAGCCTTTCTTATAAGCTCTGCTTGTAATTATAAAATTGCCTTATAGTCATTGGTTTAATGCCTAATTGGTCTATTGTCTTAAAGGCATTAAGGCTTAGAATTAATCATGATGAAGATAGAAAAAGAGCAATTTGGAAAGTTTATAAGGGAGAAGCGGAAGGAGAGAGGCTACAGCAGCACCTACAAATTAGCCGAAGACCTACACGTTGACCAGAGTACTGTCTATAGGATCGAGACGGGCGAGCGGTTGCCGTCTTTTGAGCTTTTCTTTGACTTGGCGACAAAGTTGCAAGTGCCTCCGAGCGAATTGGTTATGCAAATGCACTTACCAGCGTTGGTTAAGATGGTCTCCCCCGACCAAGATCACCCCTCCGCTGGGTCAGAACAAAGCCAAAGAGAGGTTGAGGGTAACCTCCTTGTGACCCTGCCGAGTAGTCTCACCACCGAAGATTTGGAAGTAATAGAGGCGATTGCCAAAGTTCTTAGCGACCGAAGGGTACGGGAAAAGAAACTAGCAATTAAGGAGCAACTGGAACAAGAGGCCATGAACGAAAATTTCTTTGAAGACTTGGAACGGGCGGCGGCAAACCAACGCCAAAAAGAGATCACTTCTAACGAGCGGTAGTAACAGGTTTAGCGCACCTTGGGACACTTCTTGGATGAAAGTAGTAGCACCCGCTTTCGCATCGGTACCTTTCCAGAACCACATCTCCTTGGCCTTCTTTGGAAGAGTCCCGAAAACAAACGGATTGTGGTCTATAGTGGCTCTATCAGACCAGATCAGCAACCCGATATTTTACGGGAGTTGAAGCATTACGAAAAGGTCTTCTTAGCTCACGACATCTGGCACGGACTATTCCCCTATAAGATTTATTGCTGTACTAGCTTGGCAGAGGCGCACGAGGTCAAAGAACTACCCCGGCAATGTCGCTATGGTGAGGGTTGTATAATTTGGTCGGATAGCCGAAGTTTGTGTCCCATCAAGATTGCGCTTCAGGGCATGGATGAGCGTCGTCGGACGGCACTCTTGATGGGGTTCAAAATAACGGAATAAAGATCAAATATATTTCAAAAAATTGGGAACATTTACAAGCGATTGAATATATCTATGTCTTATTTGATGAAATATGGCATTTGGCTTCTCAATACAAAAATAAAAATCTTTTTGGTTAGAAATTTTTGTATTTTTGTATAAGGCTGATCTAGCTTTATCTCTTCAGCCACCTCCGCCGGATCTCCAAATCAAGCAACAAATCATAAATAAAGAGGAAGAGACCCTGCACGATAAAGCCGTACCCCATGCCCCGCCGTTCGGAGGTTTTGCCCTTATGTCGGATAATTTCGCCGCTCAGGATATAGCCAAAATCTAAAAAGACGTTGACAAATAAAACTTGGTGGTATCTCGTTATATCCTGCTTTACCGTTTCAGGTAAGGGCGCGTTAGGGGCGGAGGGGGTGTAATCTTTCAGTTTTTCGGTTTGCATCCGCAAGCCGAAGAGGGCAATCAACGCATCAATTGCCCCCCAACTTAAACATTGAAGCCAGAAGTGTCGCCAAGATTTTTTTTTGGTAAATAAAGCCCCTAACCCCGCCAAAGTACTACCAAGACCCCAGCCTAGTAAAATGAAGAGCCGCTTGCGCTGGTACTGGTAAAAGTTTTCGCCCTTTTCTACCATAAGTTATAACTTTTAACCTCAATCTTTCTCAAGACTCCGGTGATTCGGCTAGAGCAATCGCCTGCTCTGCGGTTACATCTTCATTGAGTAGAACTACTAGGGCCACCACATACTGATCCATAATGCCCACGTTAGCATAAACCAAATGATTGATGACTAGCGAGAGGTCTTCATTATTATCTACAATTATGCTAGTACGATAGCGTACCTCACCATCGTTATAATCCATTTCAAAATTGCCCAACAATAAGCCGTAGTTCGCCCTACTTAGAAATTCGGCCACTGCCGCCCGCTTCTCTTCGGGGGCTGACTGAGGGCAGACCGAATAGAAGGCAAAGTGGCTATTATCTTCTTGAACTTCGGCAAAACATTGCCAATTGGCATTGTCACCTTC
This sequence comes from Candidatus Chloroheliaceae bacterium, assembly GCA_013390945.1. GTDB lineage: Bacteria > Chloroflexota > Chloroflexia > Chloroheliales > Chloroheliaceae > L227-5C. The sequence continues at coordinate 2,651 of JACAUC010000198.1, read as the reverse complement.
GTAGTCAATCTGAACCCGGCTCGGGTTTTGGGTTAGGTTGATCGGCCACTCAATGCTCTTGAAAAACGCTAACATTGACTCAAAGAGGGTGTTACTTACGCCCGGCTCAAGGCGAGCGGGTGAGCCATCCTCAGACCACTTTGTAGCATAGCCCGCTTTGAGATCGCCTTGAGCTTGCTTGACGTTTAGGGCATACCAGTTTTGGCTCTGGCGCAAAGCCTCTGTGGGCTTCAAGCTAAAGAGGTAAGCCCCGGCCTGATTGGGCTGATTGCCCTGACTAACCAACGCTGGCAGGAGGGTGGTTCGTAGCCCAAGTTCAAGTTCAACGGGCTTGGCGGAATCGAATTTACCCGAGAAGTTTTGACCGCGCACTTCAGGAGCGAGATGGAAGAGCTGAGCGCGATCAATTTGGGCATAACCGCCGATATTTACTTGAAGTGCCAGACGACCCTCCAGCAGACGTTCACCCTCAGTAATTAGGATTAGCTCTAACGCCTGCGCGGTAAGAGTACTACCGTCAGAATTAGAAAAAGTTAACGATTGATCGAGATGCACCCGGTTGGTTTTTACTGGCACTAATCTTATCCTTTCTTCTTTGTCAAATCATACGTACCCAACTGACCCAAATCTAACACAACATTAGGAAGGAACTTAACTTTGAATATCCGGTTAGAACTCTCGTATTTGGCTTCCACCACTTGCAGGTTACTAAGCTCAAACGTTGATTGAGTTACGCCCTCAATGTTCACATCCCAAGCAGCAGGAGCAGCATCCGCAAAGCTCTTGCGTTCCCATGCCACCGTAAAACTCAACTTGACCTTACTAGTACTCTTTAGATACTTCTTGTAGAGTTCCTTGGCTCCACCGACTATGCCACCACTTGAACTCGATGTTGGAGGCGTGACTCCCTTAGCAAAAGTACTACTCGACGAAACACCTTCATAGCCAGCAAGACCCTCGTCAACAACTTTGCTCTTCGCATAATTCATTTTCCCGCCAGCTTTATCACCCTCATCTGCTTTCTTGGCAACCGCCCTAGACTTGGCTTGCATTTGCTCTACAATCGCTTTCGAGACACTCTCGTTGTTGCTACTAACGGCGCCATCCACTTCATTGGAGGCATTAGTCAAGGTTTCTACATCTTTGGCCTGATCATCTTTCTTCTTCTTATCCTCCGTAAAGTAGCCTTTACCTAATGAAAAACCGCTTTTGGCAGTCTGAACAAACCCGGCAATACCTTTGGCAATATTGCCAATTTGATTATTCTTATCTAGGTCAACCTGACCTTGCAGTGATAGGGGAGACTTGTCACCGCCACTGGTACTCTGGGTATAGCCACCTACCACCAACTTAAACTTTTGCAGCTTACGGGAGGAACCAGCAAAGCTCTTATCAGATTCGTCTTTACCAAATTTATCCAGACCGTGCCACCAAGCAATGTTCAATTCGGCAGTACCGCCAGCAAAACCGCCCACATTGGCATCAAGGGCGAGATTAACACTTTGAACATCTGCGCCAATCTGCTTTTGGGCACCCCGACCCGATACAGCTTCTCCGCCACCTTGCTTACGAGCCTGATCAATCGATTCTTTATTGTAGACCTTGCCCATCCGATATTGGGCTTTAGCACCCAACTTCAAGTTACCAGCTTTAGCCGTAGCTTCGCCCGCTACACGAAGACCACTCTCGACGTAATCTCCTTTACCCATCCGTCCTTCGATCTCTGCGCCCCACTCCTCCGCTTCACGGTATTTGGCCTCATCTACATCTTCTTTTTTGGTCTTAGTAATACCACCCAGACTCCACATCAGATTGGTAATTTCACGTGGAATAATTGAGCTTTCGCGGCAGCGGCGGAAGAGCGAATAGGAGATAAGGTTCATCGCCTCTTTGCCATCTTTAGATTTGGCTTCAAAATAACCGCCGATTTCAACAAAGCCCTTCAGTAGACCACCTGGAATCTCACCACCAGCACCTACTGAGAGATTGAACGTCACTTTAGTTTGACCACCATCACGTTCTAGGTCGCCGGTCATATGGAAAAGGATGAAAACCCCAGTATAGACAGGAATTTTGACCTGAAAATCAATCTTGGTTTTATCTCCATTGTCAGAGACCAATTTATCAATCGCGGTACCAACGATGGCTAACTTAGAACTTGCAGCCTCCTCGCCCGCAAAGACCATTGAGGCGGCCTCGCCCATAATCTGCATCTTGCTTTGCTTGAGGGCTTTTTGCTCCTCGGTCTTAGCATCGGTGTCTACATCGGTCTGCATTATATCCAAGGCCCGCTTGGAAGCCTGCATTTTAAGCTTCTGGCGCTTCTCTTGGTTCTTATTATAGGCATTGAGAGCCTCTTTTGCTATCGGCCCACGAATCTCAGCCGCTTTATCAAAAGCCACTTTTTTGATTTCTGGGCCACACTCGCCACTGGCATCATCTATATAAGTGCTACTGAGCGTTTGTAGCTCTTCGTTAAGTGCTTCCATCTCCTGAATCTGACCCGTCAAATCCTCTAAGTTCTCTGGTAACGCTTCGTAGCGCTTGAGCAATTTGTCTTTATTTGTCTTATTATTATCGTAGTCGCCCAAAGCTTTTTTCTTACAGTCCACAAAGATTGTGGAAGTAGTAAGTGGGCCTAGGAAATTTGA
>JACAUC010000197.1 GCA_013390945.1 Candidatus Chloroheliaceae bacterium | reverse complement strand
AGGGATTTCCAATCCCGATGTGGAAACCCCTGTAAGAGGGATTTCCAATCCCGATTTGGAGAATCAAAATAAAATTTAGATGTATAGGAAAAATAAATGACACAAGAACAAAATCAAACTGAGAAGCATAAGCCTGAATATATTTTGGTCAGTGTAGCTTGGCCTTACGCCAATGGACCTTTTCACGCCGGACACATCGGCGGAGTCTATCTGCCCGCCGATACTTTTGCCCGCTTCCAACGCGCCAACGGCAACTATGTGTTGATGGTTAGTGGGAGTGATTGCCATGGTGCGCCGATTACTCTACGGGCCGAACGGGAAGGCGTAACACCCTTAGATGTGGTAGGACGTTATCATGCTAGTTTTATCAAAACCTTTGAAACGTTGGGAATTGAATTTGATCTCTTTACCAAAACTTATACTGAAAATCACTACGCCGTCACGCAAGATATATTCTCAAGGCTGCTCCAAAGAGGCTATCTCTTTAAGAAAACCGAGATTGGAGCCTATTCCGCCTCCCTTAATCGCTTCCTGCCGGATCGCTATGTGGAGGGGGAGTGTTACAACTGCCATTACGCCAAAGCGCGGGGCGACCAATGTGATAATTGTGGTATTTTGATAGATGCGCCCAAACTTATCCATCCCTACAATACGATTGATCGTGGGGAAGTAACCTTCCGCGACACCGAACACTATTTCCTTGATTTGGCTAAACTAGAACCTGCTTTGCTCAAATGGGTCAACGGTGAGGGACACAAAGATTATTGGCGCAATAATACCCTTACTTTTACCGACAATTGGCTCAAGGATGGCTTGCACGAACGGGCCATTACCCGCGACTTGGATTGGGGTGTGCCGGTGCCGGTGGAAGACCCCTCTTTTAAGGATAAGCGGATTTATGTCTGGTTCGATGCTGTGATTGGCTATCTCTCGGCCAGCAAAGAGTGGGCGCAGCGGCAAGGAGAGCCTACCGCTTGGGAGAAGTGGTGGACCCTGGACGAGGAGGGGCGTTCTCCCGGCAAGTCTTACTACTTTTTGGGCAAAGATAACATTCCCTTCCATACTATTATCTGGCCTGCCATGTTGCTCGGCTACGGGGATTTGGCCCTGCCCTATGATGTTCCGGCGGCAGAATTTATGAACTTAGAAGGCGAGAAGATGAGTACTAGCCAGAACTGGGCGCTCTGGTTGCCGGACATTGAGGAGCGTTACCAACCGGATGCGCTGCGCTACTACCTGACGGCGGTTGCACCCGAAACCCGCGATAGCTATTGGAGTTGGGCCGACTTTGTGAGCCGGGTCAACAATGAACTGGTGGCAACCTATGGCAACCTAGTGCATCGGGTACTAACCTTCACCTACAAGAATTTTGAGGGACAAGTGCCAAGACCGGGCGAGTTGGATCAGAGCGATAAAGCTTTGCTGACCGAACGCGAGGCCGCCTTTGCCCGTGTGACCGAACTCTTGAATGCGGCCCACTTTCGGGATGCCCTCAAAGAGGTAATGGCCCTAGCAACTACCGCCAATCGTTACCTAGACGAAAAGGCACCTTGGAAGTCTATCAAGACCAACCGCGAGACGGCAGCAACTTCGCTTTATACGGTAATTCAGGTTATCAATACGCTCAAGGTATTGACCTATCCTTTCTTACCCTACTCCGCCGAAAAGTTACATAGTTATTTAGGCTTTGAGGGAGGTAACGAGCAATCCGGTACTTACAGTGGTAAGGCGGTGGAGGGTGTAATCGCGATTCCAGCGACGGCGCGGTGGCAGATCGAAGAGATTCCAGCGGGTCAGGTGCTACGTTCCCCGGAGGCACTCTTCATCAAGCTTGATGACAAGGTGGCCGAGGAGGAGTTACAACGCCTGAAAGCCAACGCCAATCGGCTCTAGTTGGAAGCGTTATAGGGCTAATAAAAGGTTGAAAGGCCAAGAATGAGCCGAAAGATCAAGGCTGCCGTAGCCAAGCAAGATAAAAACGAGAAACGGCCTGATCCGCTCTTTAAGAAGCTAATGACCAAAGTGGCCTTAGCTGCTGGTGTGGAAAAAGGCCCGACCGAGTTACGCCGATGTCACTACTCAAAAGTGGCGCGATTTTATAAAGATGACCGCTGCTCAACATAATTGGGAACTTTTAGAGTTAGCACGTGATTTAAGACCAAGGGAGTTCAATGCAATGGCCTCACAAGTATTAGAGCTTTTTGAACAGTACAGCCCGGAAGAGAAGGCCAGACTAAGGGCCGATTGGTGGGAAGTGATTGCCGATTTATTACCCAAAATGGGCCGTGAAGAGACGGGACAAGATAAATTAACCGACCTAGTAGGGCAGGTGCTTCCCCTCGTTAAGCCAGAGAATTTGGGCCAAATGTTTTCTAAGCTTTCGCCCGAACAGAAGGCGCAATTTTTGAAAATTTTAACCGAAGATGCGCCAAAAACAGAAGAAAAATAGAATAGATTTAAAATAAATCATGCTTCCACGCTTCCCAGATTTTGATTATCGTAACTTAGCCGGGCTGATGGCCCGGCTTAAAAAGCTGTTGCCGCCAGAATATTGGCTGGTTCTGGAAACGGTAAGTGGTTTGGCGCAAGCCGAAGGCCAAACCGTCTATCTGGTAGGTGGTTTGGTGCGTGACCTCATCCTAGGCCGAGCCAATTTTGACATGGATTTTGTCTGTCTGAAGGATGCGTTAAAATTAGCCCGTCGGTTGTTGCCCCGATTTGAGGCACTTCCCGAAATAGCCACCGTAAAGCTAACCGAACATCCCGCCTTCAGGACGGTGCGTTTTGATTTAGCCTTTACCTCCGGTACTAACCTCCACCTAGATCTAGCTACCGCCCGTTATGAGATCTATAGCAAACCTGCCGCTCTGCCGACGGTGGCTCCTGAACCTGCCACGTTGGAAGAGGATTTGCGGCGGCGTGATTTTACCATTAATGCTATGGCTCTTTCGCTGATTAAGGGGCTAGTTGATCCTTTCAATGGGCTGGAAGATTTGCGGACTGGTACGCTACGGGTGTTACATTCGGCCAGTTTTGAGGATGATCCAACGCGGATGGTGCGGGGAGTGCGCTATGCCGCCCGCTATGGCTATCATTTTGAGCCAAAGACTACACAAAGGCTGGAAGAAGCGATGACAAAAGGCTTTTTTACCTTACTCTCGGTAAAACGTAAATACCATGAGTTGCGCTTACTCTTGGAAGAGGCCCAACCTGAAAATGGGTTAGATTTACTTCAAAACTACCAATTGTTGCAAGCTATCCAGCCGGGTTTAACTTGGAATGAAACGTTGAAGGCTAATTTCTACCACTTGCGCGAGCATTTACCTTTCACCCCCTCGGCTACCGCTTATTTGGCAACCCTCTTGCATCTAGCCGGGCCGATACAGGCGAAAGCCGTAGCCGATGGGCTACATCTCTCCCAAGAAGAGGCTCATTTAGTTATCTCCTTAGCCCAACTATGGCAAGAGATACGCCCTAAGTTGATTCCTAATCTGAAAAATAGCCAACTCTATGCCCTGCTCCATCCTTATAATGCACCCGCCGAAATCCTAGCCACTTTTGAGGCACTGCTACCCGAACCGAAACAGGTCACTTTAGTAGAACATTATCGAAAAGAGTTGGCAGATCTCCGCCCTCAAACCAATGGCGATTTTCTGATAAAGCAGTTGGGCCTAAGACCGGGGCCACACTTCAAGGAGTGGTTGGCTGCTTTACTGGCGGCGGTACTGGATGGTGAGGTACAAGGTCGGGAGGCCGAGGAAGCCTTCCTGCGCCACCGGGCATTTAATTGACGCTCGTGGCTTAGATGCTTATAATAATATGCTAGGGTCATGTTTTTAAGGTCTCTACAATAAGCTGGAACAAGCAGGAGCAGGATTGTCTGAAGTCAGGCGGAAACCAAAACACGATTATTATAAGGTGCTACAGGTAGACCCTTCAGCCGAACTAGAGGTGATTGAGGCTTCTTATCGCGCCCTCTCCAAAAAGTATCATCCCGACCTAAATGATACCCCGGATGCCTCCAGCAGAATGGCCGAAATTAACCATGCCTACAATGTCTTGCGGGATCAACTCAAGCGGCGTGACTATGATTTGTTGCGAACCGCCTCTAGCTTTGTAGCGGCCACTCCTGCTAGTAGCACTAGCTATGCAGCCTCGGCCAATTCAGCGCGACCGACTGCTGCCGCAAGCTCTACCCGTACTACCACCTCTGAGGAAAGACCCGCTTCCACAAGCAATGGCACTTCTTCTGGTAGATCACAAGCTTCCGCCGCCCAAGCCGTCAACCGCACTGCACCCAAAGTCTCCCGGCCTAGTCACCATGTTTATATCGAAACCAAAGCTACTGGTTGGTGGCATTGGCTGGTCTTAATGCTGGTACTGGCAGTCGCCGTGATCGGTGGTTTCTTCCTAGCTAAATTTTTCTTGGAGAATAATCCTTCGCCGTCTAGCCTCTTAGGTGGTAGCGTGGTTCAACCGACTCAGGTGGCGGCAATTGAAACGGCAGTACGAACTACCCGTATTTCAGCGACTACGCCGCTTGCCACTTCTCCTGCTCCGGTGGGATCGTTAAGTCTTTCGCAACTTTCTAGCTATTTGAATAGTAGTGAGCTATACGAGGGCCGCGTGGTGGAGAGTCAGTTGCTAACGGAGACCCTGCGGTTACAAGTACGCCTAAGCAAAAATGGCCGGATTCTCAACGGCCTAGATAGTTCTCCAAACTTCACCAGCACGGACGAATTAAATGCCTTGCGCCAAGCCGAATTGACCGCCTATAACCTGACCTATGGGCTTTTCGGACGTTTTAATGATTTGAAGAACCTTGACCTGCGCCTGAGTGATTCCACCGATGATAAGAAAATCGTCTATCGGGCCATAATTCCACGTGGGCTGGCTTATAACTTTAGCAGTTGGCGTGGCACAATGGACCCGAAAATGCTGAGCCAACAGGATTTTATTAAAGCTGGTCAGGAGGATCGCCTTTTGTTGCATATGGGTAGTCCGGTTGAAAATAATGTCCGAAACCGCATAAACCAGCCTGATAAAAATAACCTAAAGGCCGAGCTAGTAAATTTGGGCATCAGCCTAAACTCGCTGGATGTTTCGTTGGATACCAACGGGGCGATAGTGGGCTACTATGCGGAGCGGCCCGAAGAACAAAAGCTGACGGATTACGCCCGTATCTTTTATGCGCTATACACCCGGTTTCCTAACCTCGACAAGGTTCAGGTGCAAGATAGTACCCCAGGTACACCCTCCCACTATTCCAAAGCCAGTAGCCGGGCCTTGTTCAACCTGATAACCTCGGTTGTGTGGGCGCAATTGACTTTTGATAATCGGGCCAAAGAGTTGCTGGACCGACTTCCCGGTACGTTAAATGTACCCTCGCTCAACCAAACTATGAGTAGCGGTGGTGAAATCCAAGTAAACCCCAAGGCAAATGAACCGATCAAGACTTGGCAGATTGTAAACCCCGGCATTGCTACTCGCCTTTCGCAGATTAGCTCACTTAGCACCACCAAAAGCCAGCAGTTCATACTGGTAAAAGTACCGCTCAAAAACCTCAATGCCGAGGCCCAATGGCCCCTACCTAACGCTTTCTTCAGCCTGACCGACGCTCAGGGTCGTACCTACCAACCTGACCCTACCGCCACTATCTCCTACCTGTTGGACGTAGAGCGCAACTCCCCACCCGGCCCTACCGAACAGAAAAAAGACCTTGCCTTGAAATTGATTTTTGATATTCCACTCAACTCTAGCGGCTTACGACTCATTTTCCAAGACCACGAAACCCGCGCCAACCTACCCCTCACCCTTCAATAGCTCGTTAAAGTTTTACCTTTTCGCCCTCTACCTGATTGCCGTTGAAGAGAATATTTTGGTTATCGAGATAGACTTGATAATCACTATTGTGGTTGAAGGTGGAATTTGTGATGGTACCACTCGATTTACCCATTACCACCAGTCCTGACCCGGCGTTATGGGTTACTTTAGCGGCAACCAACTCAATTTGTGAATTACTGACTAAGAGGGCGGGGCGTTTTGGATCGAAGAGTGGCGCGGTAGAGTTACCACCATGGTGAATCTCAACTTGGGTAAGCCGGGCAATCCCACCATTTTTGACCACTAGGCTACCCCAATCCCCCGGAGCGGGTTGCTCTTGGGCCGAGATAAAGAGGATTGGGAGACTAGGAGTACCCTCTGCCTGCAACGTTCCACCCTCCACCCGGAAATTGGCCTCCTTGCCCATTTTTACGGTCAGGCCCGGCTCAAGGGTAAGCGTTGCGCCGGGGCCAATTACCAGATCTCCAGTGACCAGAATGGGACTCTCCTTGGCACTCCAAACATTAACCCCGCTTAGGTGGCCCTCGGCTTGAACTCCTTTAGTGTTAAATTTTGGCAAAATCGCCCCACTGGTTTGAGTGGCTGGAACTACCGGAGTTATTTCTGCTCCGGTCTTGGCAGAGGTCTCTTCGCGCGTTTGATTAACCAACGCTACGCCCACGATTACTACCAATACCACTAATACTCCGGTCATTATACCTTTTAGTAGTTTTTCCGGTTTGTTTTCCCGGATTAAAGGTGAAGTGGTCTCGTCCGGGCGTTTCCGTTGCGGCGGTGTAACGGTCTTAGGTTGGCTCTCCCTGGTGGTAAGATCGAGATAATGAGGGGCAGTCTCCCTTCCCTGAAAGGAGGGCTTAGTGGTCAGACCGTAATCATAGAGGTCGGTCTCTCTTTCCTGAAAGGTTGGCCTGTTAGTAGTTCCGATTTGTCCCAAATCCTTTTGCCGAACCTCAAATTCTGGCTCAGTAGTCAGATTCATCTCTTGGGTCGTCGGATAGAAGCCGCGCATCCTTGAAAGCGGTAGGCTGATAACGTCTTGTGGAGCGGTCTCTAGCGTGTGGTTATGCTGTTCTTGACTACCTAGCGTGTGGTGGCGCTGTTCTTGACTACCTAGCTTGTGGTGGTGCTGTTCTTGACTACCTAGCGTGTGGTGGCGCTGTTCTTGGCTATCTAGCTTGTGGTGGCGCTGTTCTTGATTATCTAGCGTGTGGTTATGCTGTTCTTGACTATTTAGCGTGTTGGTGTGTTCGTTTAGAATCTCCTGCGCTTTTTCGGGTATAGCGGGTGCTACCTTAAAAGAGTCTGAGTATTGAAAATTCATGGTCCCATCATCCCTTGCTATTTTGTTTTGCTGCTAACCATAATATCAACCAAGGGTGTTAATCAGATTTGACTATTGAGTTCATTATCAATAGTCAGATTTGACTAGTACCCTTGATTATCAGCACAGAGTAGAACGCTTGCTAGTTATGTGCGATGCTCTTATTTAATTTAACGCTAGATTTAATGGATTTAGCGATTTTTGGCTCAGCAAAATGACCTATCTTCTCAAAATTTTGGTAGGGGTTTATGCCATAAACCCCTACCAATTGAGGGGATAAAATGACCTAGAACATCCAGCCTTTAAGTTTTACGACTTGATTACCGAGTAGACCTAGCATAACTTCATTGGGTGTATCTTTAGCTTCGGTGTGATACTCGAAACGGGCTCGCTCAAAGTACTGTACGGTGTAGGTCTTGCCATCGGCTTGGTTCAATTCGGTAAATTCTTCGCTGATGGGGAAGCCAAATTGGGCCAAACCACCGTATTTTTGCCAATAGTTACGGAAACTTCCACCTAGACTATGTGAGGTCTCGCGGAAATAGTTGCTGTCTGCCGCTAGAGTTTCGGCATCTATGGGTTGGAACGGGGGGTCGCCCGACTCTTTGCGTCCAGCGGTTACATTCAGGCCGAGTAGACCAAGTTGCACCTCATAGATAGTGCCTTTTGCTTCAGGATGATACTCGAAACGGTTACGCTCGAAGTACTGGACTATATTGTCGCCCTCCTGAAATTCTTCGCTGATGGGGAAGCCATAGAGCCACAGTCCGCCATGTTCCTCCCAATATTTTTTGAAAGTATTAGAAAGATTGTGGCCCGTCTCTTTGAAATAGCTGGAATTTGGTTTCTTTAAGGCGGCAGTTCGCTGGAAAGCATCGGGAGTCATTGGTACATTTATGGTGTAGTTAAGGTTCGCCTCTAGCGAAAAACTGACCAGCCCACCTTTGCGATCTAGTCCCGGTGGTTGTCCTCTATCGGCAATGAGCGTGGGTGCATTGTTAGGGTTCCAAGTGGGGAAGAATTTTCCTAAATCTAAGGTTACTCGTCCATTGGAAGCACTGGTAAAATAGACTTGGCTCCGGTTACTACCCGGCCACCAGACCTGCCAACCCACCTGTTCTTGTTGGTGCAGGTCCACTTTGTTATTGGTGTAATCCTTTATATTGCTGAAGATTGCATCCCCGGAGGCCCACATATAGGATATTTCAGTGCCGTCTTTGCTCTCCAGCAGGGTAAAATCGCCAGAGGGAGTAGGGTTGGCGGCAATATAGTTATGGATGGCACGGGCGACATAATAAGCGAGTTTAGGTCGGGCCTGATCGTCTAGCAAGCCGAAATTGTTTTCATCGGGGTTAAACCCTGCCGAAAAGTTAGTCAGCATCCATTTGAAGCCACCAGCATAGCCCCGGCTATAGAGAAAGAGCCAGATGGCGGCCTCATAACTGGCCGTCAACTTCATCGGGACGCTGCGATTGACTCCGTGCGAATTGGTATAGCCAAACTCCTCTAGCACGATGGGATGACCTGGGTGCTGGCCTTTAAGTTGGTCGAGCATCATAAAGGTGGTATAAATACTGCCTGCTTCTTCGGGCGCAAAGCGATGGAGCGAGACAAAGCTCAAAGATTGATTGGCATCGAGGAAGGCAAAGTAGGGGTGATTAAAGCCAATTGTAACGGGCTTATCTGCGTCTTGGGCTCTGATTGCTCCTTGGCGTATGCCGATCCACGTATCGAGGGTAGCACTCAAAGCCTCTACAAAAGGTTTCCAGTAAGTACTGTCGGCAGATTTTAGCCAATCTAAAAAGGTAGTATTGGTATGGCTGACCACCCACTTACTGCCCTCATCCAGAAAAGATTGGTATAGTTTATAAGCGTTGGTAAAGTAATAAGCCCCCCGCGCATCCAACCAAGGCGGAACCACTTTTTGCCCGGCAGGAGTTTGTCGCCAATATTCACTTCCGGTCAGAGTAACTAGTTCGCCATAAGCCTGAATTAGTGCGTCGGTTTGGATCCGGGGAGTTTGGCCTTCGGGGTATTTTCCACCCGCGAGGTCTACAAATTGAGGCTCATTTTTCAAATCGTAGCCCAGCACATTGGGTGAGCCTGAGAAGTGTTGGGCCACTAAGTTATCTATTTGGCTTAGCCGGGTTAAGTCTAGCTCATCATAATCGGCGAAGGTAATTAATACCTGCAAATTATTCTGAGCCGCTATTTCCACCACTTTATCCAGTTTATACCAGCGTCCACTGGTTATATCGTCCCGAATCGCGGGTTGGATGAAGATGCGAATTGCATTGTGACCACCTTGTGCCGCCAGTGCTAGGTTTTGGTTAATTAAATTTGGGTCAAATTTCCCATCATTCCACATTGCCCAAGCCCGGTCGGTGTGACCTTCGTAGTTTACGCCAGAAAGAAAAAAACGACTACCATTGTTATCTACAAAATTGCTACCCTGCACCTTAATTGGCCCGGCGACAGACTGGTTTAGTTTGGGCTGAGCCAGAGTAGAGTTAAGGTTGAGTGAGCCAAGACTAGCCACGTTATCAACTGAGAAACTAGCCGCCTCGGTGGTTGTAACACTAGAGCTTACCAGCCCACTAAGCAACAGGACAATCCAAAGAAGGGCGAGGTTGCGTTGGAAAGTGTTAGATTGACTTTGGCGGTGGTAATATATAGCCATACTATAGGATTCCTTACGAGATGAGAGATTAACTATAATAGTTATAGGGTTTAAAAAATTTCGCTTAACATAACAGTAACAAATATAGCATAAAAACCTGCCTTCGACAAGACCCCGGTAGGTAGAGATTTGGCACTTTGCTCCTAATTTGGCTACCCTATACAATTCATTAACAAAGTCTACACAAACTATAGACACTTTTCCTCAAAATCTGTGCTATGCTACTTATGTCAGGGAAAAGTTGGTCAGAAGAGTAAAGAGAGCGATCCACTAGAGCGCGTTTTTCCCCGGCCTAATAGAGTCAAAAGTAAATTCTTTATAAATTAGAGAGGCCCGAAATAGATGCAAAGTTCAATGGTAATAAATAGGTCGGTGGAAGAAGTCTTCAGCTATATCGAGAATGGTCACAATACCTCCAACTACATCAGCAAAGAGTTTCAGATTAAGCCTGTGCTGAGCGTAGGTTCGCAGGATGCCAATTACCGGATGGGTTCGCAGGTGGTGGGGCAGGGTGCTTTCGCGGGTATGGCGGTAAATATTCAGTATCAAGTAGCGGTTTTCCAGCCCAACCGCCACATTCGCCTTAAATCGGTGGGTGGCTTATATGAGAGCGAGGTCAACTGGCAGCTTGAGTCGCAGGGTGATAACCGCACCTCCCTCTTGTTGGAAGTAAAGGTAAAACCCAAGTTTTCGCTGGGTGTAATGGGTTCCATGTTTGATAAAGTGGTTGGCCCACTTATCAAGCAAATCCTGACCCAATCGCTCTCCAAATTGAAGTACATCATGGAAAGGCAACCTGTTGCGGTTGCCGCTTAAAAAATTTGTAGGAGGGATTTCTAATCCCGATTAGTAGGAGGGATTTCTAATCCCGATTAGTAGGAGGGATTTCTAATCCCGATTAGGATCCCGATTTGCATAAAAGGCTCTCTATGAAAGAAGATCAGAAAAAGTCGCCAGCACTCCTGCTCTACGATGCCACTTGTCGGATGTGTCAGGCGGGTAGCAGACAGGCGTTACAACTAGTGCCACCGGGTCTCCTAAAAGTGCAGGATATAAATAACCCTGAACTACAGGCCCGTTACAAAATCACCCCGGAAGCGGCCCAACGTCAAATGCACCTTGTTACTCGGGCGGGTAAGGTCATCCGAGGAGCGGAAGCGGTGCGCTACATCCTCTATTTGAGTGGTTGGCTCAAGCCGCTCGCCTACTTATGGAATGTGCCGGGCTTTGACTTAGTGGCCCAATCTAGCTACCTCTGGGTAGCCGATCACCGCTACCTCTTTATGGGTAAGAACGAACCAGCTTGCGAGGACGGGGCTTGCGCCGTCCATCTTGGAAAAGTCGCGAACTAACCGACCTTCCTCTGTGAATTAACTCTCCTTAATGCCTATCTCAATTCGAGTAAAGGGGCCAGTTATAGCCAGGCCCCTTCTATTATTTCTATATTAAAAATTGGTTGCAAATCGGGATTAGAAATCCCTCCTACATAATTAAAAATTGGTTGCAAATCGGGATTAGAAATCCCTCCTACATAATTAAAAATT
>JACAUC010000196.1 GCA_013390945.1 Candidatus Chloroheliaceae bacterium | reverse complement strand
GATTTCTAATCCCGATTTCTAATCCCGATTTAACCACAGTCCTGTAAGAGGGATTTCTAATCCCGATACCGCGCCCGATACCGCGCCCGATACCGCGCCGCTTTGGGTCTTAGAAACTAAAGGGATTGTCGTGTATAGGGTTAAACAATAAAGACCTAGTGTTATGATGAAGTGGGTGCATTTTTTCATGCCCCGGTAAAAGACCTGCCAACTTAGCACTATATGTTTTATCCAGTAAGGCACTGGACAGCTCGGCGGTTAAGCCACGCCCATTCCGTTGCGTGGCAAGTGCCAATGGTGCGGGATTAAATAGATCCACTGGTTCATTAGCCAGCATTACCGTCAGAGAGGCACTTGGATTTTCGGCAGGTAACGCTATGGGAGTGTTCAGGACTTGCAAGCACCCGGTTTTAGGATCAGGGCTAAAGACTCCTAACTGCACCCCGCATTCAAAAAGGAAGAAATAGTGTAACCTCAAAGTGTCCACATAAAAAATAATTACGCCATCGCGCCGGGATTCTTGAAGAGACTTAACCGAACGTAAAAAGTTTTCGCTAGTAGGTTTAAGTTGGTAGAGCGACTCTTTAGACTGAATCAAAGCTCTCGAAGCCCGCAAAATAGATGGGGCAACCCGATAAACCTGTGGAGCTAAACAAAGTTCGGACAAGAGTTCATAAGCATTTAAGTTATAGTGCCAAGCAACATCATCGCCTGGATCACAAATCAAATCGGTTACGTTACCTTCGTAGAAAACGACCAAACCAAAGCCACCATAGAGATTACCATTCTTTTTCAGGGGATAATAGGCATAGCCAGTCAAGTTAATACCGGAGAGGGCCGTAATTTGCTCTGAAAGCTTGAGTCGGCCTAATACTTCCTCCAGTTGCGGCAGGTGTTCGCCCGCAGGTAGCAGTAGATTCACCTCCAAAATATAGGACTGTTCGGGTAAATCAGGTGCTACTTCGGTCACGGGCAAAGTTTGGGATAAGTGTTCCACCACTTCAAGCGTATCAGACAACCCGGAAGGCTCCCAGAAGGTCGCCTCTAGCTTATGAGGTTGCTGGTCTTCAAAATGACCCTCTTCTATCAGAAGTTGTATTACCTCTTCAAAAGCGGTGCGGGTCTCGGCAGAAACATTGCACCTAAATGGAGAGACCACCACAGGCTCCCAACTTAGCTTGAAAGAATGGCTATTTAGCAAACTATCTAGCACTTTGCTGGCATTTTGGCTCTCGCCAATGGCATAGACATAAAGAAGCTGGCCTTGATAAAAATAGAGTAGCGTAGAACGTTCGTTAGCCATCATACAAATCAAAAGCCCTTCTAAGTGCTGAGCTGCAATATGTTGAATGGCTAAGGGTAATTTATCAGAAGTAATGACCCGATCCATAGCAGTAACCCCATAAAAACAATCCTAAAGAGTAATTTGGTAAAAAGCTGTACAACTCTCTCCATCCTATTATACCAGTTAAAAGATAAACCGGATTTGATCTATGTCACACTAGACCCTAACTCAGGAGAGCAAAGAAAAATTATTTAGTGCAAAGCTGGAAAGATCAGAATAAAAGTGGAGCCTTGGTTCAAAGTACTCTCCAGTTCAATGCGTCCTTTTTGAGCTTCAACAGCCAACTTACAGAAAGTCAAGCCGAGGCCACTATCAATCGAACTACCTTCTTTACGCCGGGCGGCTTGGCGATATTTATCAAAAATATAGAGCCGCTCTTCTTCGGCAATGCCTTCACCCTGATCCTTAACTAAAATTCGCAATTCCCCACTCAAAGCTTGATTAGCCGCTAGGGTAACGGTACTACCCCTAGGACTATGCTTGATGGCATTGGAGAGCAAATTGATTAGTACGCGGTGCATCAGATTTTCGTCCAAAAGAGTAGTTAGATTAAAAATACTGGGCTCTACTACCAACAACACCCCATAATTCTGGGCCATCCAATCTAGGCTCTCCGCCGCCTTTTTAAGCATTTCTGGCACGTTGGTCAAGCTAATTTGTAATCTGAGCTTGCCCTCTTCCATACGTGCCAAATCCAAAATCATAGTAGAGAGATTGAGCAAGCGTTGGGTATTTTGGTAAGTACGCTGAAGAGCGCGGAGTTGCTGTGAATTAAGCTCACCCCAAGTTTTGTCCATCAACAATTCCATATAGCCATTAATGGCTACCAAAGGAGCCTTCATATCGTGGACAATCATATGGGTCAGATCATCCCGCATCCTTTCCAACTGACGCTTGACTAAGAGATGGCGTACCCGCTGGCGTAGAACCGGCCAATGAATCGGTTTGGTAACATAATCCACCGCCCCGGCTTCAAAGGCCCGATCTACCGAGGCCGTATTATCTAGGGCCGTTACCATCAAGACGGGTGTATGTATCCCTTCGGGAAGCTTTTGAATTTGCCGACAGGTTTCAAAACCATCTATACCGGGAAGCATCGCATCCAGTAAAACTAGGTCGGGGAGAAAATGAGTGTAACGTTGCAAGCCATCTTCTCCGTTGGAGGCCTCGACTATAGTATAACCATCTCGCTGTAACACCCGACTAACGATTAACCGGGTCGAGGGGTCATCTTCTATCAGCAGCAGCACCGCATTAGCTTGATTAGTAGAATTTGCCGCATTATCCGGTAAAGTCATCGGTTTTCCTTTAGGTAACGTATTTAGGGTGTACACAGCAAACCTCCCATGAATCCAGTTAATCTTAAACGTTCTAGTTTTCGGAAAGGCTTCCAGATCTCATAAATTAGTCTCTACCGACTAAAAGACTAACTCTAGGTGTCTTCTCAATTGGTAGGGCCGAATTATTGGGAGGATACAACTCTACCACTAATTCAAGGTTCAAACCTGCTTTACACGTGAGAATAGTACCTATGGACCGCTCGACCGGAAGACTAGGTTACATAAACTCCCGGTCTAAAACTATTTTAGCGTTTAAAGCAGAACTCCTCAACCTTTAGAAGGAACTCAAAAGGAACTTAAAATTAATCTATACCTATTCTATGGAGGAAACGTTGGCTTGTCAATGAAACTTCAGAACCGTAAAGGTTGGGACTAATGCCCCAAGCGAGGCTAGTACTTTAGTCTCATCTGCTAGACGGCTAAAGACTACTATATTTGGAAAGTTCCATTTGAGTTCCCAGATTCATAGAAAAACTACCCACCAAGCTATACAATATAAATCACGTGATGAAAATCAAAAATCCACCCTAATCACACCTACGTAACGCCTGAAAACTAAAATAGCTTTCAGAAGTAATGTAACTCCTAGGCAGCTCCCTTAACAAAGAGGGTAAAGTTCAGAAAGGTTTTTGGAATTGATCTATCTAAATCGGCCTGATACCAATCCAGCCTTAAACCAAGCTTCGGAAGATAATTTATCAGAAATATTTATCGTTTCCGGTAAACCTGCTCAAAACCAACTCCTAGACCGCACCGAGCAGGAGTTATCCAAGCGACGGCAGACCGAAATGTTAAAGCTGCTCCTCTCCATTAGTGGCTACGGGTTACTAGCCCTTTTTCTACTCCTTTTACTGACCGATCTTTCTCAAATAGAATTGGGTATCTTTCTACCCCAGATAGTAGCCCTGAGCATTGTGACCGGTTGCTACATACTGAATCGTGTAGGCTTTACCCAACAGGCCGCTTGGATTTTCTTGATAACGCTAGAAATGTTAGTACTCCTTTATTTGCTAACCCGACCAGATGAAACCTTTTTACCTAACCTGCGTGGAGCCTCGCCTTTGATGGTTATGAATATCGTGGCAGCAGGTGTAATTATTGGCCCCAGTTATAGCTTTTTCTTTGCCGCTTTGAGCTTAGTTAGTACGTTGGGCGTAGGTATCTACCGCTCTAAACCTGGCTTGGCTTCGTTAGAAACGCCACTTGATGTTGTTTACCAGTTAGCCGTAGCACTTATTCTCTTTTTTGTAATGGCAACCTTAGCTTGGTTCTTTGAAACCAATTTTCGCTCGATGATTAATCGGTTGGTGACCCAAAACCACCACCTTACTTTGGCAAATCAGGAGCTGGCCCATAAGCACGCGGTAGAACAACTATTTACCCAACAGGTTAATAACCTAACCGGGCAGGTCTCCAGAGACTTTGAGGAACAGAGCCGCGACACCACTAGCCAAATTTCGGCAGTCTTAAAAGTGACGGCTACCGTTGAACAGTTAGGCCAAACCAATGAGACCATTCTAGTTGCCGCCCAGCAAGTAGATACCACCGCTCAAGAAGCCCTACAAGTAGTTGAGGAGGGCGTGGTCAATTTGGAGACGGGCATCCACTCTTTGGGATTGTTGACCTTGCAGGCTCAAAAAGTGGCCGAAGCCCTAAACAACCTCTATCTGCGTACACAACAGATTGACCAAATTGTCGAACTTATTGAAGAAATAACCGAAAGTACCGATTTGCTGGCCCTTAATGCCACCATTGAAGCTGCCGGAGCCGGAATTTATGGGCGACGTTTTGGGGTAGTAGCCAAAGAGGTACAGAATCTGGCGAGCCGGAGTAAAGTGGCCCTCGATCAGGTACGTGAGATAATGAACGAAACCCACCAAGCTATCGTCGACTCTGCCACTCTAGCCCAGCAAGGTTTAAGTGAAGCCGCTACGCTAACCAATGAGACCCGTTTGATGGATGCCTCCCTTAAAAGGATTGTCATTGGGGTAGAGACTACCGCCCACCTAGCACGGGAAATTACCCAAGCCCTTCAGCAGCAACGCACCTACACGATAGAGGTGGTAGATAATATGCGCTATATTTCTCGAATCTCGGCCTCCATTAAAAAAGGTAATCAACATTTAGTGAGCCGCGTCTCTTATCTGAATGAAGCCACCACTCGCCTCCTCACCAAAAAATTTCAAGATATTGAGAAATTTGCTTAAACCGCTATAAAAATGAGTTACCAAAAGACTACACAGAACCTCCCTTCGGTGAAATGAATCACCCATTTTACCCTTGAAATTGGTTATCAAATCTTACTAGATCCTTACTTAGGTTATTATGAGTTTATTGATGACAAAATTTCAGATTTTAATGAGACTATGTTAGCTTGAGGCGTATGGGGCGTATTGCATATGCCCCATACGCCGAAATTCTGAGATAATACTAACTTTCACTATCTTCAATTGCGTTAGCTTGGTCTTAGATACCTTGCGCCCAGTCTCATACTTACCCAACCGCAGGTGAGTTTGCACTTTGTTTAGCCTAAATTTAACCAATTAGCGATTGGGAGACTAAAAGGTCTTGCGTAGAACGAACTCCTGTGCTAACATCATTACATAACTTTTTTTTGCTACAAACTAGAAAACCGAGGATCAGGTCAGTACCACCACCATCCTGAAACCCGGTCGTTTAGGCCATGAGGATGTCAAAAAATGCGCCATACCAAAGATGGGCGGCTCGTGATGAGCGACTCGCTCATGAAAGTCTATCAAGATTGTGGAGCGCGTTTCTGGTTTAACTATTTGGAAAACCCGGAAGAGTTGCCCCGTATTCCAGCGTTGGAGTTTGGCACGATGCTGCACTCGATGTTCTACGATTTTTTCAAACGGAAAAATCCTGAAGCCAAAATGTACGAGTCAGCCACCAACTATGCCAACGTCTTTCGAGGTCGCTGGTTCGGGATTGATAACCAACCCAAAACCGAACGGGGCAAACGCAAAC
Organism: Candidatus Chloroheliaceae bacterium; assembly: GCA_013390945.1. Taxonomy (GTDB): domain Bacteria; phylum Chloroflexota; class Chloroflexia; order Chloroheliales; family Chloroheliaceae; genus L227-5C. The sequence continues at coordinate 5,767 of JACAUC010000196.1, read as the reverse complement.
CACCTATATTATGGCGCAACGCCGACGAGAAAGAAAAGCTACTCGGCTCAGGCTACAAAGCCTGCTTCGATTTTTTCCAGCGTAACGCCAACGTTCCCTTTTCGCATATCTTGGTAGAACATTACTTTATTATCAATATCACCAACGAGCGCACCGGGCGCGGCTATGCTCTGCAAGGCTACATTGACCGACTAGAGCTAAAAAATTCTACCCAACCTGCAGGATTAAACCCGGAAGATTTGGGCAAAGCAATCCGGGCCAGTCGGGACGGAACGCTACACGTAGTAGATTACAAGAGTGGGTATAAGCCCATCAATAAAGCTGCACTAGATGTAGATACCCAATTCAGTTGCTATGATCTAGCGGTGGAGTTGCTCTATTCCTTTATGCCCCGCACCTTTGCGATTGAACATGTGCGCGACGGTAGCCAAATCCCCACCTCACGGGGCGAAGGCGAACGCCGGGTCTTGCGCGAACGCATCTTCAAAATTGGGCGAAGCATCGAGCGCGAACAATTTCCCCTCGCTTCCAGTATGTACAAGTGCAACGACTGTTCCTATCTGCGCCATTGTCGCAGCCTGCAGCACCTTGCCTATCAGAAAGGAATCTTCCCTGAAGATTTAATGCGGGCCAGTTCTCCCCTTACGCGGGGCAACCGCAAGCAACGGAGCCTTTTTGAATGGAAAGAGGGCGAAATCGTTGCCATTACCGATGAGAAACGATTGGCCCGCGCTGAACGCCAACGGCTCAAGCCCGTGCAATTGTCGTTCTTTTCGTCAGGAGAAGAGATTGAGGAGGAGGAGGAAGAGGCATTGGTAGCCAGCGGCAAAATCATCGAAGAAATAGCTGGAGAAATGCCCTCCGATCCATTGGGAGATCAACATAGCAGCCGTTTCCTAAATGAGGATGCCACTGTCTTAGAAGATGCCTCTTGATTAGTCAAGATTAAAAGGTGGGAGGATTTAATGCGAATCTTAGTAGTCGAAGATGAAAACTCGATTGCCCAATTTGTTTCGCAAGGTTTGCGCGAGGCCGATTTTGTGGTGGACGTGGCCCGAAATGGACGGGATGGCTTGGAGTTCGCGTTATCTGCCGAGTATGACGTAATCGTCCTAGATGTGATGCTACCGATTATGGATGGTCTGACCCTCCTCAAAGAACTGCGGAAGAAGGGACACACGACCCCTGTGCTACTGCTCACGGCTCGTGATGAAGTGGAAGACCGCGTGGCTGGTTTGGATGCCGGAGCCGACGACTATCTTACCAAACCTTTTGCTTTCCCTGAGCTATTGGCCCGACTACGTGCCTTGCTCCGCCGTCCACCCATCCAGGCTGGAACGGTACTGCGCCTAGCCGATTTGGAAATGGATACGATCAAGCGCGAAATCAGAAGATCAGGCCAGTTAATTGAACTTAGCCAGCGCGAGTATACCCTGCTAAATTATTTGTTCCGACATCCAGGGCAAGTACTCACCCGCACTCAGATTGCGGAGCATATCTGGAATTTTGACTTTGTAAACGACTCGAATGTGGTAGATGTCTATATCGGCTATTTGCGGCGCAAAATAGACCGGGGTTTCTCACCACCTTTACTCCATACTGTGCGTGGCGTGGGCTATCGCCTCAGTGCTGAAAATGAACATGATTAAGCGGTGGATTCGGCGTTGGTGGGGTACACTGCGGTTCAAGCTGATTGGTTGGTACGTAGTGTTGTTGGTGCTAACTCTAGTCGCTTTTAGTGGCTATATTTTTTTCCAATTTCAGGAGTTGGAACAAAGGCAACAAGATACCAAACTTCAGGCCGCTCTCTCCAGTATTCGCGGATGGGTTGATCAGGGGCCACCACCCATCGGAGGCATTTTGATCCTACCGCCTACCACCAGCGATCTCCACTTTCGCAGCTTCCCCGGCTCTCAGGCCATTATTCAAGACTTAAACCGAGGGAATATCCAAGTGCGTTTGCTTAACCAAACAGGCCAAGTAAGCGATAGCCTCGGCAATTTGGTAAGCGAAATGCCCTTCAAATTCCCGGCTAACTCTGGCTTTGCTACCCTCACCGCTACTGACCAGAGCCAATGGCGTGTTTTTACTCAACCACTTGGCTCCCCAGAAAATAGTATCGGCTGGATACAGGTTGGGCAACCCATTTTCTTGCTAAATGCAGAATTAGGCAACCTCTTTACCCCGATTTTGCTGGGTACGCTGTTAGCCATGCTCTTTGCGGTGCTAGGTGGTCTCTTCTTGGCTAACCAAGCCCTTCGACCAATTGATAGAGTAACCCGCATGGCGCAATCCATTGGTACACACGATTTATCGCAACGTATTAACTATCGTGGCCCGGCAGATGAAATCGGACGCTTGACTAAAACACTAGACCAAATGCTGGAGCGGCTTGAAAAGGGTTTTGAACAGGAGCGTCGTTTTACCTCCGATGCCTCGCATGAACTTCGTACTCCCCTTACCGCCCTTAAAGGTCGCATCGAAGTAACGCTAAACCGTTCCCGGACTACGGAAGACTACGAGCAAACCCTGCGTGATCTAGGTGGGGAAGTAGACCGCTTAGTCCGATTGAGCAATTCGCTCCTCTATCTGGCCCGGCTAGATCAGGCCGATCAAAGCTCGCAAGCGGAAACCTTGAATTTAAGCGATTTGCTGGAATCTATCGTGGACTCGATGCAGCCTGTAGCCGAGCTTAAACAAATTAGGTTGGAGGGCAACCTTCCACTCGACTTACACCTTGGAGGCAATCTGGATCAGCTTACCCGGCTCTTTCTCAATTTAGTAGATAATGCCATTAAGTATACTCCAGAAGGAGGAGAGATCACCGTTCGGGCTGAAAAAGAGGCTAAAGTGGTTCGAGTAAGTATCAGCGATAACGGGCCGGGTATCGCTGCCGAACACCTGCCTCATCTTTTCAAACGTTTTTACCGAGCCGAATCAGACAGGGCCAGCAGTAGTGGCGGAGCCGGATTAGGCTTAGCCATTGCCAATGAGATCGCCCGACAACATGGCGGTACGCTAGAGGTAAAGAGCCAACTAAGTCAGGGTACTACCTTTAGCGTACAATTACCTCTTCCCGAAGCTTCTGACCAAAAATAAGAAGCTTCTTACTCTTCTTTCACCCTCTTCTTAATAATTCCTTATAAACTCTAAGTGTAAGACCTGAATTGAGTAACGACGGCGTTACCTGATTAAAGCAACCCTTGAATGGAAAGGAATTATTCATGACTATTACGCTAGACCGTGTTAGGGAGGTCAAAAACACCCTAAAACCTAAGTTAAAATTGAACTGGAATGGAGAGCATTTGGCTTTGGGAGCCATTCTCCTGCTCTCGGCTTTCTTGGGACTTTGGAACCTGAGCATTAATGATTATTCCAATAATTATTACGCTTCTGCGGTTAGAAGTATGATGCAAAGCTGGCATAACTTCTTTTATGCCTCGTTTGATCCGGGTGGCTTTGTTACGGTAGATAAACCGCCAGTGGCGTTATGGGTACAAACTGCCTTTGCGAAAGTTTTTGGCTTTAACGGCGTAAGTCTGCTCTTGCCGGAAGCTTTGGCGGGAATCGCAGGTGTTTTTCTGCTCTATTGGATGGTTAAACGGGCTTTTGGGACAGCGGCGGGTTTGGTCTCGGCTCTTGTGCTGGCTGTTACGCCTATCTGGGTGGTAATGAACCGCGATAATAACCCGGATAGCATCCTAGTCTTCACCTTAATCCTAGCAGCGTGGGCGATGCTGCGGGCCGCCGAAAAGGGTCGCTTACGCTGGCTAATGTTGGCGGGTCTATTGGTAGGAGTCGCCTTCAACGTCAAAATGTTGGAAGCCTATGTGGTGTTACCTGCCTTCTACTTAATGTATTTCCTCTTTGCCCGGACTAGTTGGCGCAAACGGGTTTTGCACCTGACTATAACCAGTCTAGTCATTGTCGCTATCTCGCTTTCTTGGGCGGTGGTGGTGGATCTGACTCCAGCCAGCCAACGACCTTATGTGGATAGCAGTTCGGTCAATAGCGAACTCGATTTGATCTTGAACTATAACGGACTGAGCCGGGTAGAGGGTCAAACAAGTGGCATAGGTGAAATGCCCACACCACCAACAGGCATAGCAATTGACAATATTCAACTTCCTAGCGGCATGGGGCCAATGGGTCAACTACCCTCGAATCCGGGTGGGCCTGGTGGTGCTGGTTTTGGTGGTCAAGCGGGACTAACGCGCTTGTTAGTACCCCAAAACGCAGGTGAGTTTAACTGGTTTGGACCCTTGGCCTTGCTTGGTCTAGTCTTCCTGAGTCTGCAAACTTGGTTTGGGAAGGCTAAAGCGGCCCTCCGAACGGTCAACGAAAGTGACGAACGTTCGCGCCGCTTGCAGTCAATCGTGTTGTGGGGTGGCTGGTTCTTGATTTACGCAGTGGTCTTCAGTTTTTCTAAGGGTACTTTCCACAACTATTACCTGACCATAATGGCTCCAGCAGAAGCCGCTCTAGCCGGAAGTGGGTTAGTAATGCTGTGGCAACGCTATCGTCAGGGAGGCTGGCAAGCGTGGTTACTGCCGCTCGGTTTGGCTGGTACGGCTTTTTATCAGGCTTATATTCTAACCGGCTTTACCAGTTGGAATAAGTGGCTAAGCCCGGTGCTGATTGTGGTAGGGCTTTGCGCTCTAATAGGGCTGGTTATAGGTAGGTTTTTGAAATCTGAGCAACTTGGGCATAAATTGGCGCGTGGGGTGGTCTGGACGACGATGGCGGCTCTGCTGATTACCCCGGCGGCTTGGTCGGTTAAGGCGGTCTTTACTTCGATCACAGGCTCGATCATTTCGGCAGCACCCACTGGTAATGGTGAGATGTCTTCTGGTAATAATACCAATACTATCCAGACTTGGCTGGATTACATAAGGGACAACCTGAGCGGTCAGCTTTTCGTGGTGATAGCGGTGGCAAGTGCCGCGCTGGTCTTGCTGGGCTTACGTTATCTACTTCGTCAACGGCAAATTTTCAATCTACCCACTCTGGCAGGCGTGTTACTAGCACTCTTCTTGATGACTAGCACGGGTTGGTGGATTAACGTAGCCCAAGCTCAGTCTACTTCCAGTAGTGCCAGTGTCAGCACCAACTTTCCCGGCAATCCCGGTGGGGGAATGGGCGGCAATAGTCAGGCTGACCAGAAATTGATCCAATATTTAGAGACCAATCAGGCGGATTACAAATATCTGGTGGCGGTCTCAGACTCGCAAACGGCAGCACCGATTATCATTCAAACAGGTAAACCAGTGATGTCATTGGGCGGCTTCTTGGGTAGTGACAAAATTGTCACCACTACCGCGCAAGTGGAAGAATTGATTGCTAACCATACCGTACACTACTTTATGCTGGGCGGTGGTATGGGCGGCGGTGGCGGTCAACAGAGCAGCAGCGTAGTCACCCAGTACGTGCAGCAGAACTGTACGGTGGTGGATAGTAGTCTCTATTCTTCTTCAACGTCAAACTCCGCCAGCGGTAGTCAGGCGACCAGCACCGATACAGCAGATTCCCGTTCAATGGGCGGTCCTGGTATGACCCAGCAGCAGCAACAATTGTACGTTTGTAAATAATGTAGGATGGGATTTCTAATCCCGATTTGGACACATCGGGATTGGGAACATCGGGATTGGGAACATCGGGATTGGGAACATCGGGATTGGAAATCCCTCTTACAGATGGTGGAAACATCGGGATTGGAAATCCCTCCTACAGATGGTGGAAACATCGGGATTGGAAATCCCTCCTACAG
>JACAUC010000195.1 GCA_013390945.1 Candidatus Chloroheliaceae bacterium | reverse complement strand
TGAGAGAGGGCATGGCTAAGGGAAAAGCCGAGGGTCTCAAAGAAGGGAAAGCCGAAGGAATAGAAGAAGGTTTGGCTAGAGGACTTCGGGAGGGTGAGCGGAAGTTGCTGCTCAGGTTACTTAACCGTCGCTTTGGTACTCTCACTACCCAAGAGGAGACTCAGTTAGGTGATTTGAGCGAGGAGCAACTAGAGCAATTAGGGCAAGATTTCTTGGATTTCAAGAGCCGAGATGAGCTAACCACTTGGCTGAGCCGAATCGAAAAGTAGCCTTATCAAGAAGAGAAGATCCAAAAAGGAAAATGAGATGTCAAACGCTAATCAAGAGAGCAGGTCAAATGTCCGTCTGGAACGCTCCGAATTAATTGTACCTGCTTCAAATTGGGCCATGATTCAAAAAGCCGCCAACTCTGCCGCCGATGCGGTTTGTATTGACCTAGAAGACGCTGTAGCCCCTAGCGAAAAAGCGGCCAGCCGCGCCAACGTTGTCAGAGCCTTCCGAGAACTCGATTTTGGTTCCCGCCTGCGCGTCTATCGCATCAATGGCCTAGATACCTATTTCGCCTACCGCGACCTAATCGAGGTAGTCGAAGAGGTGGGCAATAAGCTTGACTTGATTATTGTACCCAAGGTCAACCGCCCTGAAGATGTTTATTGGGTGGAAACCCTGCTGAGCCAAATCGAAGCCTATAAAAATTTCAGCAATCGAATCGGCCTTGAAGCTCAGATCGAAACCGCGTTAGGTTGTGTAAACGTGAAAGAAATTGCGGCCTCCTCGCCCCGCTTGGAAGCATTGGTCTTTGGGCCAGGCGATTACGCCGCCTCGGTTCAAATGCCCCTCGACTCTATTGGCGAGTTTGATGAAAATGATAAAGTTTATCCCGGCCATCGTTGGCACTATGTCATGCACTCGATTGTCAGTGCGGCCCGGGCCTACAACAAACGCGCCATAGATGGTCCATTCGCGGGTATCAAAGACCCTGTAGGTCTAGCACATACCTGCCAGATTGGAAGAGTAATGGGCTTTGACGGCAAGTGGTGTATTCACCCCAACCAAATTGAAGCGGTCAACAAAACCTTCTCCCCGGCGGATAAAGAGATAAAGTGGGCGCAAACGGTGGTAGACGAATATGAAAAGGCCATAGCCGAAGGCCGAGGAGCCATCTCCGTCAACGGTAAGATGGTGGATGCCGCCTCTCTGAGGGTAGCCAACAGCCTAGTCGAAAAAGCCCGCCTAGCCGGACTAATCTGAGGGGGGTTTAATGACGCAAGCTAACACAACGCTACTTGACCTCCTAGCCGGAGCAGATGAGCATCCGGCACTAGTCGCACCCGGTAAACCAGCCATCTCCTACCGCCAATTACGTGAAAATATTGTGGCACTCGCGGCGCAATTGAACGGTTTTGGTTTAGGCCGGGGCGACCGGGTAGCTATCGCGATGGGTAATGGCCCAGAGATGATTGTTACCTTTTTTGCTACCGCGATGGCGGCTACCGCCGCACCACTTAACCCCAAGTATAAGCAGGAGGAGTTTGCCTTTTATTACGCGGATACCCAAGCTAAAGCTTTGATAACCTTACCAGATAGTGTCGAAGCGGCCCTCGCTGCGGCTACCTCTGACATGGTTATTATCCACGCTCTTTCTAAGGAAGATGGCACTTTGTCCTTTAGCACCGCTCAGCATACGCGCCCCTCGCGCCCAATAGAAATAGCCCAAGACGAGGACGTGGCAATGATACTGCATACCAGTGGCACTACTAGCCGTCCCAAGCGGGTGCCAATTCGCCATCGTAACCTAGCGGCTTCCGCCCACAATATTATCCGCACCTATAACCTGACCGCAGCTGACTCGGCTTTATGTGTAATGCCCCTCTTTCATATTCATGGGATTGTCGCTTCAATGCTCTCTACCCTAGCTTCGGGCGGAACAGTAGTTTGTCCGGCAGGTTTTAACGCCCTTGAATTTTGGAAGATAGTCGAAACTTTTAAACCTAGTTGGTACTCCGCCGTTCCAACCATGCACCAGATGTTGCTGGCAAGAGCCGAGCGAAACACCAAAGTAATCCAAGAAAACCCTTTCCGCTTTATCCGTTCTAGCAGTGCGCCCTTGCCCCCGGTGATTATGGAGCGACTAGAGGAGACTTTTGGAGTGCCAGTGCTGGAATCCTACGGAATGACCGAAGCCACTCACCAGATGACTTCCAACCCGCTCCCCCCAGCACAGCATAAAGCAGGGACGGTAGGCTATGGCTTTGGCGTTGAAATCGGCATAATGGATGAAAAAGGCGATTTGCTCCACCAAGGAGAGAAAGGCGAAGTGGTGGTGAAAGGAGCAAACGTGGTGGACGGCTACGAAAATAACCCGGAAGCTAACGCCAATGCCTTTGTCAAAGGTTGGTTCCGTACTGGCGACCAAGGCATCATTGACCCGGAGGGCTATCTATCCCTGACTGGACGCATTAAAGAGCTAATTAACCGGGGTGGAGAGAAGATTTCACCGCTAGAAATAGACGATATATTGTTGCGTCATCCGGCAGTCGCCGAAGCTTTAGCTTTTGCTGTACCACACCCGACCCTTGGCGAAGATATTCAGGCGGCGGTAGTACTCAAGGGAGAAGCCACCGCAAGCGAACTACGGGCCTATTGTGCCACTTTGCTGGCTGAGTTTAAAGTACCCCGCAAAATCCATCTTCTCCAAGAACTCCCACGCGGAGCCACTGGCAAGCTACAGCGAATTAATATGGCGAAAACACTAAATATCACGGGGGAAGGATGAAAATCTGTATCGTAGGAGCAGGAGCCATCGGTGGGTATCTTGGTGTTAAGTTAGCCTTGGCAGGCGAAGAGGTGACACTTATCGCACGTGGCGCACACCTAGCGGCGATTCAAAAAAATGGCCTAAAGCTAATCATGAACGATGGTTCCGAAGATATTGTCCGCAATCTCACCGCTACCGAAGATATGAGTGAAGCCGGGCCGCAAGACGTGGTCTTCCTGACACTAAAGGCTCACAGCGTGGCGGCCCTTGCGCCTGCTATGCAGGTACTCTATGGCCCGGATACCTTAGTGGTTACAGCCCAAAATGGATTACCTTGGTGGTATTTTCATAAGCATGGTGGCGTATACGAAGGCTATCGTCTCGAATCGGTAGATCCGGGTGGGATAATCGAAGCTAATCTGGAGATTGACCGGGTAATCGGTGGTGTGGTCTACCCGGCAACAACACTAGATAATCCAGGGGTAGTACGCCATATCGAAGGCGACCGCTTTAGTCTAGGCGAACTGGACGGCTCCAAAACCGAGCGGATTAAAGCGTTGGCCCAAACGCTCAACCGGGCCGGACTTAAAGCACCGATACGTCCACACATACGCTCCGAAATTTGGGTCAAACTGTGGGGCAATCTCGCCTTTAACCCGATTAGCACCCTCACCCGTGCCACCCTAGAGGAGGTCTGCCGCTATCCCCTCACCCGCGAACTCGCCCGCAATATGATGACCGAGGCGCAGGCTATCGCCGAAAAGTTAGGAATCGAATTTGGCATTACCCTAGAACAGCGCATTAATGGAGCCGAAAAAGTGGGCGCACACAAAACCTCAATGCTACAAGACCTCGAAGCAGGTCGTCCCACCGAGATAGACGCGATTGTGGGGGCAGTAGCCGAACTTGGTCGGCTAGTCAAACTTCCCACTCCCCAGATTGATGCAGTTTACGCCAGCGTAAAACTATTAGAGCGTACTACGACGAGCAACCGTTCTGTGGTATTGAATATGTTTACGTTTTAGTTAACCAAACATCTTAAACCGTTATCATCTCTGGCATAGACAGAACTTTTGTGTTATAATCTAGCTATGAAACGGAACAAGTTCTAAAAGCAAAGAAATAGGAAAAGAAGAAATCGGAACCAGTTCAAGTTTACAAAGCGATGCAAATAATTAAAGCGATTACCCACATCCGAATATTAGAGGCTAACGCTGGTAAGCTTGAGACACTTGATGCTTTATCTCAGGTCTATATGCCTGTAGACTGGTCTTGGTTCAGCGATATGTTACCTCTTTTTGTGGCAGTGCGGAGACCGTTCCAATTATGGGCTATGTTAAACCGGATAAGTTTGGTACTCTCCTCTTTGAAAGTGAATTATGCCGAAAAGTAGAATCTAGTAATTTAGCTGTCGAGGACAAAAAATTACCATTGGCTCTATGCCTGAATGAAACCACAGAGGCTGTTAAAATTCTTAAAAAGGCTGGTCTGAACGTCTCGAAAGGTGATATTAAAGTTATTCTTATGGGAACGATACTTTCAAAATTAGCAGAACTTCAAGAATTTTCTAAGGAGCTTGCAACTCTTCACCAGCTTGAAAAAGAGCTAGATACATTGGTAGATGAGATTGCTTTATAAAGCTAAACAGAAGAGAGCAAGGAGGAAAAATGGCAGAAGAAATTTCAGAGCGACTTAAAGGACGAATAATTACCGTCTTTTGTTCGTCTAGCTCAATGGTGGCTCCGGTCTATTTTCAGGCCGCTCAGGAACTTGGGCAACTTATGGCCCAAGCTGGAGCGGGTTTGGTCTATGGTGGGACTTATATAGGGCTGATGGGGGCAGTCAGCCGGGCAGTGCGCGAGGGCGGTAGCATTACCATCGGCGTAATTCCGGCCAGTCTGCGCCAAATCGGGCTGGCCGACGAACATCTGACCGAGCTAATTGTGACCGACGGGATGCGCGAACGCAAGGCCCAAATGGAGTTGCGCGGCGATGCTTTTATCGCCTTGCCGGGCGGCTACGGAACGCTAGAAGAGTTTTTTGAAATTGTGACCGCTAAGCAACTAGGCTTTCACTCCAAAGCCATCGTGCTGCTCAATACCAACGGCTACTACAATCCTTTGCTGGCCCAGGTAAAGGAGGCAGTGGAACAGGAATTTATGAAGCCAAATAGTCTTGAATTATTCTATGTCGCCGAAACACCCACAGAGGCTTTGGGATATATCGCCCATTACCAACCAGAAGATTATCAGCAAAAATGGTTCAAGCCCCCGGTTATTCCCACAACAGAAGAAGGCGAAGTACCCGGCAGCGAATAACCTTCTCTAAAATGGCAGCTTTTTGTACCCGGCTTTAGTGACGGAGCCGGGTAACTTCGTTCTGTAATTGCTCAAGTCGGTCGGTCAGGCGCATAACTACTTCGACACCAGCCCAATTGAGGCCAAGCTCATCAATTAAGCGACGTACTCGGCGCAGGCGCAGCAGGTCAGCTTCACTATAGAAGGGACCCTCGTCGGGGGCAGCGATTTCAAGCTGTGGCACTGGAGTAACTATGCCATAGCTAACACAGCGTTCCACAATAGTACGACCCAAACGAGTTTTGCTAGTAGTTATTTCTAGGCTATAGTAGGTAATTCCCTTGTATTGGTAATAGCCATCCTCCAAGGATTTTTCATTATGCAAATCAAAATTACTCATCTGGTCGCTCCTCCAGTCCGATTTGTATCACTACCTATTTCACGTTTGCGCCTGAGATCGGCAAAATTTTCCAGAGCAATCCGTTCTTCGGCGGTCAAGTCGGTAGGCAACACTACGTTTACTAGGGCATAGAGATCGCCGCGTTGGTTAGCCGAACCACCTACTTGAAGGGGCAAACCTTGACCTTTAAGCCGGATCGAACTGCCATTCTGAGTACCAACGGGTATTTTCAGAGCCAAGTGCGTCCCCCGCACCGTTGGTACCGCCACCTCACCACCCAGCAAGGCGGTAGTCAGCGGCACACTGACTCTAGTATAGAGGTCGGCCCCCTCGCGCTCGAAAAGCGGATCATCAGCCACCGAAACTATCAGATAAAGATCTCCGGCTGGTCCACCGTTCCGGCCCGGCTCACCTAACCCGGCGAGACGTACCCGCGAACTATTATCCACTCCAGCGGGAATACTTACTTCCAAGCGGCGGGGCGGTTGACCGGGGCCACTACCGAGGGTTAGCAGACGTTTAGCACCACTGATAGTCTCTTCTAGCGAAACCTCCACCAGATATTCTTGATCGCGTCCTTTGCCCGGCCTAGGAGCGGCACCCGGTGGAGAACCCCTATCGGCGGCTTCCCGCCCGAACATAGAATAGAAGAAATCAGAGAAGGGGCTTTCGTCTCCGAAAACATCTTGCAAATCTTCAGGGCTGGCTGTGCGGTATTGGTAGGCTCCCTTACTTGGCTCGGCTCCTACACCACCACGATAAGGCTCAAAAGGCACACCACTGGCTTCGCCTCCAGCCTTTCTCCACTGCTCATATTCATTATAATGAGTGCCATATTCATCATATTTCTTGCGCTTCTCTGGATCGCCCAATACCTCATTAGCCTCGTTAATCTCCTTAAATTTAGCCGTTGCTTCGGCATTATCAGGATTAACATCAGGATGGTACTGACGTGCAAATTTACGGTAAGCTTTCTTAATCTCTTGGGTGCTAGAACCCTTATTTACACCCAGAATTTTATAATAGTCTTTAAATTCTGCTGCCATAGTGTTAACACTCCCTCTTTCTCTCAAGAGTTCTCTTTAACTTCACTACTTCTTAGCTCTTAGGCTGGCCTCCCGCTTCTCCCGGTTGTGCTGACGAACTTCATGGGGGATGGTGCGAAAATGAGCCAAGAACTCCTCCCGGAAAGTTTCAAACCGATCCTCGAAAATAGCTTGCCGGGCCTCGCGCATCAGTTGGAGCAGGAAGTAGAGATTATGAATACTGGCAAGACGTAATCCCAAGATCTCCTCATTGCGAATGAGATGGCGAAGATAGGCCCGGCTGTAGGTACGACAAGTGTAACACAAGCAACCTTCTTGGATGGGACGCAAATCGCGGCTGAGTGTGGCATTGCGAAGATTGAGACGACCTTCGGGAACCATACAGGCTCCGTTGCGGGCGATGCGCGTCGGTAAAACACAATCGAACATATCTATTCCATGCAAGATTCCTTCCAGCAAATCTTCGGGCGAACCTACACCCATCAGGTAGCGGGGCTTATTTTCGGGCAGGCGCGGGGCAGTGAGAGCCAACATTTCATAAAAAATATCCTTTGGCTCACCCACACTTAACCCCCCCAACGAATAGCCGGGAAAATCAAGCTCACCCTGGGTCAAAAAGCGGAGGCTCTCCTCTCGGAGTTCTGGATAAAAACCGCCCTGCACAATCCCAAAAAGAGCTTGCTGCTCCCAGCGTCCGCTTTTGACATGGGCCTCGTAGCAACGAGTGGCCCAACGATGGGTGCGCTCCATCGCGGCTTGGGTGTAAATGCGGTCGGCAGGCCAAGCCGCGCACTCATCAAAGCACATAATAATATCGGCCCCCAAATCTTCCTGAATCTTCATCACACTTTCCGGGGTAAAGCGGTGCTTACTGCCATCAAGATGAGAGCGAAAGGTCACACCCTCCTCATCAATTTTGCGGAGCGGCCCCAAGCTAAAGACCTGAAACCCACCACTATCGGTTAAAATCGGGCCGGGCCAATTCATAAACTGGTGCAACCCGCCTAGTTCGGCGATCAAATCAGCACCGGGCCTCAGATAAAGATGGTAAGTATTCGAGAGAATTATCTTAGCGTCCATATCGAGAAGTTCATCCCGGCTCAAAGTCTTGACGGTTGCCAACGTACCAACAGGCATAAAGATGGGAGTGGGTATTTCGCCATGTGGAGTGTGCAACGTACCAGCTCGCGCATTGCTTTTAGCCGATTTCTTTAATAACGTGTACTCAAAAGCCATCTATTCTAAAACGCTTCCTTCCGTTTGGCCTGAACTTTCGATCTCAAGCGGTATCGAAAAATAAAAAGTAGTACCCTCTCCCACTTGGCTTTCCAGCCACATTCGTCCTCGGTGTTGCACTACAATCTGGTAACTGATATAAAGGCCCAATCCTAAACCGCTTACGCTGCTGGTTTTCTGACTACGCACCCGATAAAATTGTTCAAAAATGTGGGCTTGGTCTTCAGGGCTGATACCATAACCCTGATCCCTTACCCAAATGACCGCTTCACGGCCTGTTAGCGTAGACTCGGTAGCGGTCTGCTGGCTTTCTATCCCTACCGTAATGGTAGTATTTGAGGGGCTATATTTTATAGCGTTACTTACCAGATTGGTTAAGACCTGTTCCACGCGAGCCTCATCATACGAGCCGATGACGGTTTCTTCTTTGGTATGGATATGCAGGGTGTGAACAGTAGTAGTAGCCTGCTGCTGATCTACTACCCGTTGAAGTAAGGCCAGCAAATCCGCCATTGGGGTATAATTTAGCTCCAGCTTTCCGTTTTGAATACTCGAAAAACTATGCAAAGTACCGATTAACCCATCCATACGGTCAACTTGATACAGGATTGTCTCTATCGAGCGAAGATTCTTGGCAAAGTTCTGGGCCGCTAGATCATCTTCCGAAAGGGTATGGCTCTGACGCTGCTTTAATAAATTGCGTTGCAAGAGTTGAACATAGCCTTTGATGGCAGTTAAGGGTGCTTTTAGTTCGTGCGAAGCAACGGAAAGGTATAAATCTTTAAGCTGGTTTAGCTCGGCTTGGGTTTGCCCCAAAGCCTGCGCCTGCTGCCGGGCGAACTGCTCACGTTCCAAAAGCTGTTGCCGCTCTTCTTCCACCCGTTTCCGTTCCGAGATGTCGGTGGTGATACCGCAGATAGCGTAGGGCTGACCGTTGGGATCGAAGAGTGGGAATTTTATGGAAAGGTATTGGCGAGAACCATCCCCGAAGGGCGAGGTCTCTTCAAATTCCATCGCCACCCCCGCCTCCAAAACTTTGCGATCATTCGTTAACCATTCATCGCTATATTTTTTCGGGAAAATCTCATAAACACTTTGACCTTCAAGCTTGTTCTCACCAGACTCCGCACGATTTTTAACCCATTGATTGACAAAGAGATAACGTCCTTCTAAATCACGTAGATAGATGGCAAGAGGGGCATTATTCAGGATAGCCTGAAGACGAGCTTCACTGACCTGCAAAGCTAATTGGGCCTGCTTCAAAACACTAATATTGCGCGAGATAGCTAAGATTGATTCTACCGCACCGTCCGGGGAAAATTCAGGCACTAAGCGGGTCTGATAGTAGGCCAAACCTTTTCGTAAAAGAAGGCTATACTCAACTATTAATTCTTGACCGCTGCGAAAAACCTCTTGCATATTGGTTTCCCATTCTTCACAAAAATCAAGAGGAAAGCCCAATTCTCGAACAGTATGACCGATATAGTCTGAGACAGTAATGCTAGTCGCTTGCCCCACAGCCTGATTGATATAGGCATAGTTAAGCTCGCGGTCAATCCGGCAAATCACATCCGGTGAATTTTCGACCAAAGTGCGGTGAAGTTGCTCACTAGTACGAAGTTGTTCCTCTACGCGCTTGATCCAAGTGATGTCCTGAACGTTAGCAACGCGGTAAAGTACCTTACCCAACTCATCCTTCACCGCTGTCACATCGGTGATCGTCGGGAAAGTGCTACCGTCTTTTCGTAGGTGGATCGATTCAAAAAGATCGTAACCCTGTTCATTAATAAATTGAAATTTGGCTGATAGTCCACTCCTCACCTGTGGAGCAAACACTTGGCTAATCGGTTGACCGACTAATTCCGCCACTTCGTAGCCGTGCATCCGGGCAAAAGCTGGATTCACTAGGTCAAAGGTGTCATTGGTCGGATTAGCAATCGCTATACCCCATTGGGCGTGTTCAAAGACGCTAGACCATTTCCGTAAGATTTCTTCTGATTGCTTGCGGAAAGTAATATCTCGTGAAACCCCAACCGAATATGAGGGTCTATTGGTTTCGGGATCTCTGATAATGCGAAAACTGGTTTCAAGCCAAATATAACTACCATCTTTCCGGCGAAATTGGGTAACTATTTGGGTAGCTATATCGGAGTAGATGCTAGTCTTTGGTAAACTTTTTTTTAGCTCTTCCAAATCATCAGGATGTAAAAACTCAAAAACCTCACGTCCCTCCATCTCTGCGGGTTCGTACCCTAGTACAGTACGGCAGGCGGGTGAGACATATAGAATCCTGCCACCCGGCGCATCCTTAAAGATAATATCGGTGGAATACTCCGCCAGCAGGCGATAACGCTCTTCGCTCTCCCGTAGCACCTTTTCAGCTGCTTTGCGCTCAGAAATATCGCGTATCACACTTAAAAGCACTTGCTCGTTATCTAGCTCGATACCATATGAAGTTATCTCCACCGGGAAGGTATTTCCATCTTTGCGGAGATGAAGCGTCTCAAGTATGATACCTTTAGAATTGGCCTGCTGCATCTGGGTATCTACCAGATAGAGGGTTTCCGGCGCTCTTAGAGCGCGAATATTAAGAGACTGCAACTCTTCAATACTATAACCATAAGCTAAAGCTGCTGCTCGGTTAGCCTCTAAAATAGTGCCATCTGGTCTTATAAACAGGGTAATATCGAGGGTATTTTCAGAAAGTAGCTGATAACGTTTTAGTATGTTTGGTTTAATATCACAAAGATAGACCGTATGACCATTCTGCGCTGGGTAGACCCGCACGGTCAGCCAGCCCTTTAGCTTAGGGATAAAAACCTCAAACTCGGCCCCGATATTCGAGATAATTGCGTTTCGGAGCTCTTGGCAAAAAGCTTCACCTAATGCCTTCAGTAAAATTTCCCGGCTATTCTTACCAAACACCTCTTCTGAAGTCTTATCTAAGAGTTGGAGAGCCTTTTGATTGAAGTAGGTAAAGCAGCCCTCGTTATCCAACGCAAAGAAACCATCGGTGATACTCTCTAGGATACCACTAAGGCGTTCGGTCAGATTTTCCAATTCCTGATTTTTCCGGGCTAATTCTTGGCTCTGTCTTTCTAGCTCCTGCTGCTGCTCGTCCAGCTTACGCTGCAACTTAGCCTTTTCGAGGGCATTAGCGATGGCCCATTGTAAGGCTTCAGGATAAAGATCATCCTTCACCAAGTAATCCGCTACTCCGCTTTTCATAGCCTGTACTGCGATCTTCTCATCCCCGTGACCCGTCAGCATGACCACCGGAACAGCCTGATGACCACCACTGATCCTATTTTTCAACTCGTTCAGAAATTCCAAACCATCCATATCTGGCAGACTATAGTCCAGTAAAATACAATCTGGTGGCCTAATCGTGAAAGATTCTAGCCCTTTTTCTCCGGTCGCTACTTCCCAAAAAGTATAGGGATTTTTTGAGTCTTTCCCTAGGTATCGCCGAAAAGTTGCCCGATCATGCGGGCTATCTTCTACAATCAGAATCTTGTGCGATTGGGTTAACATCCTGCTATATTCCTCCGCGTTCCGGTAATATGACCGCCTCAAACCAGTAGTGGCAGAAAATCTCAATCTGATGTAAAATTTGTCGAAATCTACGGGCATAACCCGTCACATAAGCCCGTGTAGGAGGGATTTCTAATCCCGAACCCGTTATACTTATTTATAAGAACCCGTCACATAAGCCCGTGTAGGAGGGATTTCTAATCCCGAACCCGTTATACT
>JACAUC010000194.1 GCA_013390945.1 Candidatus Chloroheliaceae bacterium | reverse complement strand
GCGCCCGGTTTTATCCGTAGGGGCGTATTGCATACGCCCATCCTTGCGCCCGGTTTTATCCGTAGGGGCGTATTGCATACGCCCATCCTTGCGCCCGGTTACTTTCCTAATTTATATCTGTGTTCCTCTGTGGTTCGTCAACTGGTTGCCGTGTTCATCTGTGTTACTTTCCTAATTTCTGTGCCTCCCGTTTCTCCTTCAAGGTCAGGTGCAAATCGTTCAATCGTTCCGTGCCGTCGGGGTTGGTTCCGCGATCTTTGTTCCAATTAATCGTGAATTTGTTGCGGAGAACACCTGCCGTCACGAAGGGGCGAATGTTTAGGCGTACTCCGTCATTCAAATCGGGGTCCCAACTGAGGGATTGTTCGGACAATTTCTTCCAGCGCACATAAATATCGTAGGGTGGTTCGCCATCGCGGATTGCTTCCAACTTCTTTTGCAATTCGAGGGCTGCCGCCAATCTGCCATCTGCCCCGGCCACATTTGCGTCCCGGTCGCTGCGTTGGCGGTTAAGCCAATCGCCGAGGTAGGTGTAAATCAATTTGTTTAGGGTGGCGTGGTTCAATTTGTGGTAATTGACTAGGGCCGAGAAACCATCCTTGCGCCCGTCCCAAATTTGCCAGATAAAGGGGCGGTTCTGGAAGAGGCTGCAATGCTGCTCGAAAAAGCCGTCGCGCAACCAGAGTTCTAGCCCTTTGGCGGCATAGCCCACTCCGGCCAACAATTGCTCTTGCTGTTGGGGCGACCAATCCGAACCGTAGGCCATTGCCAGCACCGCCCGCAACCGTTCGTTGGCAGGTGCTTCGTGGGCGAGGGGCGGCAGGCAGACAATCCCATCCCTATCGGCCAATTCGTCTAGGTTATCCGGTTTTTTGGGAGGCCAGCAATAGCCCAACAACCGGGCCACCGCCACCTGCAAAGGTTCTAGGCTTCCCACCGGGCAACCCTCGAACAGCCATTGGGTCGGGTCGTTCGAGTATGGCTCTGGCAATGGCCCTGCCTCTTCCGCCACCTTTTGCCAACGCTCAAGATCAAATGGCACTTTTACCAGCGTAGCATTTGTTACCTTAAGTGCAGCATCAATTCGCCGAACCGCAGTATTATATTCTGGTGATTGGCAAAAAGCCCAAATTGCAAGAAAATGCTCTGGATTACGCGGTAGAATGACGGCGGTGTTGTTGTCAAAAGCTTCCCCTAAATACAGTGTAGCTTTTAGTCCCTGCATCTGGCTAATTAGAACACCACGTTTGCCCCAAGCCTCTCGACCATCCATACGTGCGCCAAGTAATTCTGTTATTGGGCCAGTACCTTCGTTCCAATATAGCAAACCACTGTTGCCACTATAAAGCTGAGTTTCAACAACTGTGCTTTGAAATCTAATCCATTCCTTGCTTATCTGGTTCAGTTCCCAAAAACGACGTTGCATACGAGGTAAATCACCTGTAGTCAGTCCATGTAATCCCTTAGCATACTGTTCAAGTAAAATATTAAATTCAGCTATTTCGAGGAGTATTCTAGCATCTGGATTACTAAGCTGAAATACTTGGTTACTAAGCTGAATTCTAGAATAAATAATTACATTAGCTTTTTCGTCAGCAGTTTTTTGACTGGAAATATCTATACCTGCTATCTGCTGTTCTTTAAGAGGACAATTATTGGTAAAAATAGATAAGCCTACATTAAAGTCCCACATAGGGGTTTGGAAGGCTTTTGCTCCCAAATTAACAATACTATTCCAAACCTGTTCTAAAAGAAGTTTTTTTCTTAGGTCTGAATAACTCCCAAGAGATCGCCAGTTTTGAGGTGTAACCAAGGCATAAGAGCCACCCGGTGTGGTAAAAGCTCGGCAACGTTCTATAAAAGCGGTTGCTAAATCGGCTTTCGCATCAAGGTAATGGCTTGCACAGTGGTTTTGCAAGATTTCGCCTTGCTTACCTCTTGCTAGGTAGGGAACATTTGTTATCACCAAAATATATTCACGGGAAAGAAGTCGAGCAGCGCGGGCAATACCCTGAACCGCCGTACCAAAAACGGCAGCAGTAGGGTCATCCAAGGTATGTTCTTGGGCCATAGCCTGTTCCAACAATCCTTCTACTTGGCTATAGTCGGCCATGAACATGCGGTCGCGCATCAACACTTCTGCCGGGTTAATCAGGCTACCCAAATCAGGGGCATTTTTGAAAAGATCATAGAGGCGTTCGAGGGTCATTTCAAGGCCACCATCGTCGTTCGCCAACTTCTTCCAATCTTGCCACTGACCGGAAACGGGCAGACCAGAGCAGGCAATGTTGGGCAAGGGCAATAGCCGATAGCCACCCGCTTTCCAAGCAGAGAGGGCTAAGCCAAAGGCGGCAATTTGGGTGCAGCGCGGGTCTAACTCCAGCCCAAAGAGGTTATCACGCAACACCGCTTCAGCAGCATTGGCCTCGGTCAGCCCTTCCTCTTCCATTCGCATCTGGCGCAACATCTCAAACGCCGCTACCAGAAAATGTCCTGACCCACAACACGGATCAATTACCGTGATTTGCGCCGCCCTATCCGGCCAACCCTCAAACTTCCCGGCGGCAGGTGTGCCATCCTCGCGGAAGCGCAGATAGGTGAAAGTTTTGAGTAGCGGACTAGCCGGGTGATGGGCAAACCACCACGCCCCCAGCGAATTTTCGAGCAGGAAGCGCACCATATAATCTTCGGTGAAGAGTTGGGTTACGGGCGAAATATTGGCTCCGCCTACCTTCTTGCCGCTCTCGTTTACTTCCTTCTTCTTTTTGGTCTGCCAAAACTGGTAAACCCAGCCCAACGCATCGTCGGCGGTAAAAACCACTTCCGGCAGGCTACTCACAATATTTTCAAGCTTGTGGCGACCTTCCGGTGCAAAACGCACTTGGGCGGCAGGCTCATCGCGCCGGAAGATACCGGGCAACATCAGGCTGGCGTAACGGGCCGCCAACAACCACGCATCCTCACCCTGCCCCTCCTCGGCGGCAATTTCGCCACACTCCTCCAACGAAACGGGCATCCCCTCCGGGTGCATCAGCAACCCATTCTCAGCCAGAAAACGGGCGAACAACATGCGGTGCCACTGCTGGTAAGCAATCTCCTCCACCAACAATTCCCGTCCCACCTCAAAATTGCCATTGCCAAGCTGCCGGGCCTTCGCCCTTAACCCGTTCCGCAGCCGCTTCTGTTCGGCAGACATTCCCCCAAATGGCTCGGTACTCGCCACCACGAGGGTACGCAAAGTAGCACGGGCGGCATCCTCGGCCTCATCCCGCGCCTCCACAATCTTTCTCTCCAACAACGAACGCAACTTGCTATCAAGTGGCGGCATGGCGGTAATTGCTCCTTAATAATTCGTAGGGGCGTATTGCATACGCACAATGTGAGTCGGGTTTATTCGTAGGGGCGTATTGCATACGCACAATGTGAGTCGGGTTTATTCAATAAACCCCTACCTATTGAAAAGATACAACGTCAGAATAATGCAGAGACCCTAACTTCCTCAAAAACTGCTGATTGGCTTTGATAAAATCTTCAATGTATAACGCTTCACTTAATGAGGTAGTAGCCAACTCATCATTAGGCTTGACCGTATCCAAATAAACCCTTTTCGTATCTTCGTGTATTACTGTTAAGTCTGAAGAATACCGTAAGCCCATATAAGACATAATGTCAGGTTCAATACGTAATCGCCAATCAAAATTTAATTTGGAGCGACGGTAGTTTTCAGGCTTTCCTTTGTAAAACTTCTTTAAAAATTCATCGAAATCGCAGCGAGTACCATCCCATTTTACCCGGCCTTCATATTTTTGCATTTCGTTACCAAATTCTATTTCGATAGTATAATATGGTAAATAAAATTCAGGATTCATGCCCAATAAAATTGCTTCAATTAACTGTCCTGATCCAGGATGATACACATTGGTTGACAATCTAAAACTTTTTTGGATTCTCATAACAGAATTTATAATCTGACTTATATCCTCTTTCCAAACCTTGCAAGAACGAACGCAATTAAAAATAGTTTTTTCAACTTCATTAAGCCGATGCTTATTATCTGATTTAGCATTATTAGAATAAAAGTGTATATTACTACCTAATAGTCCTAGAATTTCTCGGAACAGTTTTTTATTGTTTGATCTAGGATCAGTCGCAAAGAACCCTTCCTTCACAATATTACTAAATATTTTCTTATTGTACAGGAAGTTAGCGAAAATGTCTGGATTACTATCACCAACATCCTCTGCTTCAACTTTATGAGTAAGTAAGCCTAAAATTGCCAGTTCATAAGATCTGATTCTCTCCTGCCCATCTTCTACTTTATCTAACTTATAAGGCTTTATGTTTTCGACTAATTCAGGCGAATTGATGTTTATATTATAATAATAATTTTCGTGATAACGTTGGAAAACTAGGTAAGCAAAGTAAGGGTATGGTGCATTTTGATTTTCTGTTTTAAAGGGGATTATAACGAAATCAGTAATTCCAATTTGCTTCAAATTAACTCTAATACAGCTAATAATATTAGATAAATCAGAAAATTTGTCACAAGCAAACCAAAAATGATTTGGGGAAATGTTTACAATAGAAAGATCCTCTACAGATTCGACGCGCTCCTTGCAAACTGGAATATTTTTATCGTCTAGGAAGATTTTATAGCCCTCTAACGGATATTTAAACTGATTATATGCCTCAGAAAATGGAGCAAGTAATTCGTTCCAATTAGTAGAAATAACAATCAATCTAATTTCGCTTGGCCTTACCTTATATTTTTGCCTAAGCAAGTTGGCATATTTGAGCAATTCTTGCAATGTTTCTCTAGATGATTTTTTAGTTCTTTTTAGCTCTATTATAACAAAATTGCCTTCTTCATCTTCGGCTAAAATATCAATAAAACCAGGTGAGCCTAGTTCATTTTCAAGATATTGTTCTTTTTTTAGGAAGGTTAAATCATCTGAAATAAATTCGAGATGCGAAGCTAAATAATCTCTTATAGCCGCTTCTATTCTCTCCATTTTGAAAGTTCTCCTTTTCGTTTAGGTTGTCACAATATTTAGAGATTGTAACAACCTATTTTACTAAAAATATTATTGACCCAAGAGAACCAGTCTCAATCAACGTATCATCTCAATACGTAGGGGTGTATTGCATAAACCCTCCCTAGATTGGGCGTATGCAATACACCCCTACTCCGCATTTTCTTCTGGTTCCCCTTGCCCTGCGGTCTCTTCGAGAGGGAAAGCAACCTGACCCTGTGGCGGTATGGCCTTCTTTCGCTTCTTCTTTTTATCTTCTAAGAGGGGTTTGATCGAAGGCTCTGCCGGTAGGGTCTCTGGCATTTTGCCACCAATGCGCCTGATCGCGTCCCTCACCTCTTTTCCAACTTGGCGATGGGTGTTAATGGCTTTGGTCTGGCCGATAATTTGCTCATCGCGAAGCTTGGCCTCGGTTTGAGTAATTCTAAAATCGTTGGCGGCTAACTCTTGTCGGCCCATTCGGTCGAGAATATCTTCTTTGGGGCCGATACCTTTGCGTTCCTTTAGGTCTGCCACGCCTAAACCACCATAAAGACCTTGATAGCCCGCCTCTTGGAAGATTCCAAAATTAGGTGGTAACACCCCAGCACTCCGGGCTGCATCTGCCAAAGCCTTATTGTTCTCGCTAACCTGCTCACGCAACTGGAGGCGTTTCTCTTGTTCGGCCTGTAGCTGCTGGATTTCATGTTCTCTGGTGGCGGTAGCAAAATAAGCTTGAGCAGCGGCTATTTCGGGTTTACGTGGATCACCGTTTTGGCTTATAAGATATGAACCAAACCGACTGAGGATATAGTCTTTAACTTCGCGCAGTGACCCTGAGCCAAGGGTGACCATTTTGTTGGAGCCAACGAAATGGTCGGCGGGTTGTTGACCTATCTGCTCGCAAGAGGTTATGGCGCGTTTAATCGCTACTTCAAAATTGCGCCAGTCGGTGTATCCTAGAAGTTTGCTAAGATCACGTGCGCTCCAAAACTCCACCCCGTAAGGGCTGACCTGTTTGATAGAATCAAAATCCGGTATTTGCGGTGCGCCGCTATCCCCCGTCGTTGAGTTATTGTCGTCGCCTGTTGTCATAAAGATTTTTACTCCAATTCGCCAGCTTGCCATTGCGCCCGTGCCTGACGCTTGATTTCCTGCATATCCAATGGCTCGGATTCGCCGCTATTGATACCTTCTTCAATCGCGGCTTTGAGGTCACGCAATTTCGCTTGGAGAAGTTGATCGCGTTCTTTTAATAGCCGCAATGCCTCGCGGATAACCTCGCTGGCGTTGTTGTAATCGCCAGTCGCAACCTTTTGTGCGACATAGCTATCTAACTGTGGAGTCAAATTGACGTGCATTATTTCCCACCTTTCAGAAGTCAAACAATTGGCTTATGCCCCAGATTGGGCGTATGCAATAACCGGATTGTTACGTGGAGGGCGTATGCAATACGCCCCTACACCGGATTGAGATACCCTTCCTTCGAAATATAACATACCTTGACAATCTTTGTAAACCAAACATTGACAATCTTGGTTACTGCATACGCCTGATGAATGACTCCTGATTTCGTAGGGGCGTATTGCATACGCCCTCCAGATATACCACCAATCAAATAATTACCGGATTTTTAGCCGTTATATGAGGCATAATTTCCTCGCGGAGCTTTTTCAGGTAATTATCAACATCAAGTTCGGTTTTCAGGGTAGCTTTAGGTGGCTTCACCGTTACCGATTTGGGCAGGATATAAAGAGCCGCTGCTTCCCGCACCTTGTTTACTTGAGTTGGCAGAGCATCGTAGCGCGTAACCCAAGTGTTGATTGGGCTGGCATCCAGCGTGGCAACCAGAGCATCGGTAGTTCCCACTTTCAATTCAGGGATCGCTTCCAGCCCATTTGCTGACAGAAGTTGCTGACGCTGCTCTTCGGAGATTTTCTGCCACTCCTCTGACGTTTCCAGACCGGACAATTCCTTTTGCCGCAATTTGCTCAGGCTTTCCCACTTTTCATTCAGGTAGACCCGCAATGCCTCGCCAAGTTTGGCAATGAGTGGTGCTACTGGATCAGGATCGGTCAGCAGGCTGCGGTTAAGTTCGATAGCTGACACTTGGGGAATTACCTCTTTCACCACCACCAAGCCATTAGCATGTTTCAGCAATTGCTTTAAAATTTTCCACTGGGGCGAACGCTGTTCAATTAACTGCTTTGCCTGCGTCCAAGCTTTATAGTGTTTAACCAATTCGTCTCTCTGGTGATAGACCGCCACAAACTGCTCGTTTCCACTCTTGTTCCTTAGATCCTCGATGGCAATAGTCGCAGGTTGATAAGGCAAAGGTTGGTCGCCTCCGGCTTGCTTTGCCAAATCTAGCAGCATTTGCAAAACCTTTGGAATGGCTTCAGCCTCTTCTCCGGTTTTCATGGACAAACCCACATCCTGAAACAGTTTCTTTACGGCTAGGAGTTGGGTAATAGTAATCGTTACCCCTTCGTTATAGAAAGTGATCACACCAATCTGCCCTTGATTGATATTCTTAACGCTCGCAGCTTTACCATTGTGAGTAGCCCGTACAAAACCGCCTGCTATTAAAGCCAGCAATGCTCCGTCTATGGCATCCTGCGGCCAACCGTATCCAGAACCGCCATATTTCTTGCGAATCTCACTGCCTTGCTTGCCTGTGCCACCGATAAAAGAGCGCAATTCCTGGCAAACCGGATGCTTCTCTACATCACCTTGGTAATTCACCGCCGTGAGCGCATTTGCCGCGCCCTCTCCGGCCCGTTTGACTACCATATTCCATTTCGCGTCATCAGCCAGATTAAATTTAGGGAAGAGCCGCACCAGCGCATCCTCGAAAGCCTTCTTGACCGAAGCTTGGAAACTGCCCTCCGCTAACTGATTGCCACCACCCTGATAAATTTTGGCGTTCTCTACTATTCGGTTCACCAGAGCGTTCAATTCTGACTCATCCGCTTTGCGGCGCGTCTCCATGGCATTCCGGGCCTCCAATCCTTCCGGGTTAGAAGGTATAGGCCGTGAAGATAAGACACCCGCCGAGGCTGCAAAACTGGCAAGCCTGCGTTTTAGCGCATCGGCCTCTTGCCGAGGTAGAAAAACAAAAATTAGAGGACTATCGGTTCCGGAGGCTTGGCTCTCCTCTCGCACCGTCTTTTCGGATACAGTCGCCCATTCATCGCGTACCCAAACCGGAATCAGTTCGCTACTCAGTTTTGGCTTATCTGAACCGAAATGCAGCCCCAGCTTGCGTGGAGTCTTGCTCTGCCCGTGAGTGATAGTCATTACCCCTTTTAAGGCCACATTCACGGCAGTCTGGAAAGCAGTGGCGCGGTCGCTGGCAAGACGGGTATCATCATTGAGAATAGCCGACAGACGTTTGCGGTAATCAGCTTCCCACTCGGCACTCTCGCGGGTCTGAAGTCGGTATTCTTCATTCACCAGCATCAATGTCCCATCATCAACCAACTTTTGCAACAGTTCCGGGACACGCTGGCGCAATCCAGTGCTACCCAAGTTTAAATCTTCCACCAGCAGATCGGCTAGATTGATCGCAGTCGCCTTTAGTCCAGCAGCAAGTGGACCATCGGACGGCAGCTTATTAATCAGGAAGATGGTAGCGCAGAGGCGCGAACGTAGCTTGCCCTCCTCGGTTCCGTCTAGGGCTTGCTGGTCAATCATATTTGACACATCCCGCAGCAGCACACTACTTTGCAGCATATCGGGTTTAAGCTGATTGTAAATCACATCGCCAGCCACTACCGTACCCAACGGCTCACCCGCAATCTCTTTAACCGATTCGTGTACAATCCGAAGCTGGGTGCGGAGTTGTCCAGCACTACCCGCACTATCCACCGCTCTTAGCACCCGCTCCCAGAACCGCCGCCGCGCCGGGAGTAGCGGATAATCGGTCAGTAGGTAAGGACTATCCGATGCGGTGGGGCTAATATTAGTACCTTGCAAATGGCGGTCAATCTCGCCACTGGCCTTCTCCAGCGTCTCTTTGAGAAGTGCCTCCTTATCTGGTGCTTTACGCAAAACCACTGCCCGTACCACCTGATCCACATCGGTATCGGAGAGCGTAACGTTCACGGTAAAGCGACCCTTGAGCTTGGAAAGCTGAGTAGTGCCTTGCAGTGCGGCCTGTCCAGTTGCCACAAACAAGAGGCGACTCCCAAAACGGGAGCAACAGGCTTCCACCACATTTTGAATCAGCAGAGTACGGCCCGGGTCTTCCCCAATGAACTGCTGCAACTCATCAAAAACCAGTAGGGTCAGGGGCAATTTACCCGGTGTGTTGGATTGCAAAGCCATAACATTTTCCATCGCCAACACCATCTCATCATCCGAAATATCGGTTTGATTGGGGGGATATTGAGTGCGAAGCAGACCGCGAGCCTCACTATCAGTGGCGGCAAAATTTGGATAGACCTGCCGCAAGCTTTTGGCAATATAAGGCGAGACATACATGTTAATCAGTTCGGTATCGAGGTTCTTACCCGCCGCTTCTACCCCGGCTTTAACCGCCTCATAATAGCCGTTTTGCTTGAGCCAGAGTACAAAGCGGGCTGCTGGGTATTGGTCTGGCAAACCAGCACTGCGAAAGAGAATACTGAGCATTGTAAGTCGCACACTGTTTTCCGGCCCACTACTCAGTTTCCCGGCAGCCGACCATAGGCCACCTTCGCGCCTCCCGGCAGTAGAAAGTTCGGTCAGATAATCCTTGAGATCGTGGGGTAAGTGAGTCAACCCTCTAGCCGTTGCCCCACCGTCAAAAGTTACATCCCGCCAGAGATATTCCAATACCCGCACAAAATGGGATTTGCCGCTACCATAAAAACCGCTAATCCAAGCCGCAGGCTGGCTCTGCTTATCGAGGTGGCCCAAGTAGGTAGAGAGAATACGCTCCATTCCGCGCCGATATTCGCCGTCACAGACAAATGATTCCAATTCGTAGCGCAGCACCTTCCATTCTTCCGGGGTGCGTGGGTCAAGCACTTTGGCGACACCATCGTTAGGGATAGTGGTTTTGGTGGGATCTTGCTGAAAAACTTCCCGATTGGTGGTAGGCATAAATTTATTTCTCCTCCGTCGCAGTGATGGGTACAGCCAGATAATTCCAGCCATCCCTAGCATCTAACAGGCGATAATTAGACCCCTCGTGCTGGCCTGGGAAAAAGACCAGCAGCCTCCCCCGAATGTGGGGAGCAACAATCTCAAAAATGGTCGAGGCTCGTGCCAGTCCGAAAAGCGAAGCTAGGCCCATGATAGCAACTACAGTCTGGTTATTAACCTCCGGAGCAGTGAGTTTGGCAATAATCTCATTGGCAACCGTGCTGGAATAGTCGTGCAGAGCCAGTTCCATGTCATCCGGCTCCTCAAAATAGGCTTCGCGGTATTCATGGGCGGCCATCCAGTGAGCAAAACTAGAGGTTAAATCGTGAAGCACCCAGCCAAATCCTGCCGCTTTAGTCTTGATTTCAAAATCACGCAAACGCAAACGCAAGCGGCGTTCCTGATTAGGTTCATAAATAGCAAACCAAACCTTCTGCGGCCCCGCCAGCGTTTTGTCCCAAGGAAGCCGCACGAAACGGTCATAAGCTCGGCTTAACCCTTCGATTTCGCTCATTGTTTCTACTCTTTCTAAAAAATCTATTTTGCGCTCTAATCGCGCAGCAAATAGCGAAAACTGATGTCAGTAACGTTCCCGGTATGGCGATAATCAAGCCAGCCACTTTGTGAGGCCAGTCCCGCTTGATCGTGTAACTCGTTTTTAGGAGCGTCTAGGAGGCGGCTCCAGAAAGTTTCAAATAGATTATCACCCCTTGCCTCGCACAAGTAGCCAAGTAAAAGGGCATAAGTGGTAGAGGCAGGGCAAGTTTTAGCCCGGTGTCGCACCTTATTTATACGTCCTACTAAATGGCCGGATTGTTGCCAAGACGAAGCGGTATTTTTCCCTACATTCACAAGGGAAGTAGCATTTAACCGCTCTGGAAAACTTTGGCTGACTACTCCCAAAAGCATCTCCTTAGTAACTGACGTACCAAACGGAGTATTCAAGATTACCTCTGCCGTCTCCCTTAAAAGCGGATCACGGGCAACGGCACATAGCAGGGCAAGTAGTCGTTGGGCTTCTGCTTCAATCTCCCATAAATCCCGTAGAGCTTGGAAAAGCCGGACATTATTATCAAGAGCATACATTTCCCGCAATCGTCGGAAAGATTCCTGCCTAGTAGAGATAGTCTTCTTGAGTAAAACATTATCCTGAACCACCGCCTGCTGGTACTCAACCAGAGTGGCGGTGGGTGGCAAGGCTGTCAGCAACAGACGAAGTTCGGACAGCATAAGAGTACGACTACCGTGCGACCCCATACCATTCTGAGCAAAGCCAAAGGCAAGCGCGGTTGCCGGAATTGTTATAGTCAAGTCTCTTCCTTCAAAGCCTAAAAGTTGCGTTCTTAGTAAAGTGTTGCTAATATATAACCAAGTGAGACGGTCAGCCGAAATGTTTACCTTAATCTGAAAATCGAAACAAATTTCCTTATCACTGACAACCCCAACAGAAACG
>JACAUC010000193.1 GCA_013390945.1 Candidatus Chloroheliaceae bacterium | reverse complement strand
TAAGGTAGGCTTAATTATTGTGACCCATTTTTGTCCGTATATTCCTGACACCCCATTGTCGTTTTCTAAGAGCAGCCAAGTTACTCTTAATAAAGCTGACTAAATAAGCTTGGTGTTTGGCATTGTGGATCGAACCACCCAAGATAGCGGCCTGATATTTCTCTAGCGAAAAATTGAAAGGTAAATTTTTGACATCCACTAGTTCTACCGTAAAACCTTTGGCTCTGATAGTATCGGCAAGGTGGTTAGAAATCTTAGCGGTTTGGCCCTCTGTAGTAGCGTAGAGAATTAAAACATTGCTCATATTATTGTAACAAACTCCTTTCCGAGTCTGAACTATTGACTTTGTGGTTAGATAAAGCAATTATAACAGAGTTAAAGCTATTCGGTTAGCCCCTCAGGTGGTTCGACTAGTTATGTAGTAGACCTCGCTTCAACCTCAAAATTATTACAATCCTCCAGCGTTTTCCGAGCTTCAATTTTGGCTTATAGAATTGGAGGCTGAGATTAGTTTTACTAAAAACTTTGCTTCAATTTCGGCTGCGGAGGCTGGTCTACCAATAAGATAGCCCTGTACTTCTTCACACTCCAACTGTTTTAGCAAAGTCAGTTGCTCTTGGGTCTCTACCCCTTCTGCCACTACCTTCAATTCCAAATTATGCGCTAACTGAATTATGGATGCGACAATAGCCCGATTCCTGCTAGTGATGGTAACTTCCCGAATAAAGCTTTGGTCTATTTTCAATTCATCAAAGGGAAAACGTTTTAGATAGCTGAGCGAGGAATAACCCGTACCAAAATCGTCCAGAGAAAGTTTTATTCCTTTCTTCTTCAAAAGCTGCATCGTAGCAAGGGAAAAAGCCACATCCTGTACCAACATACTCTCGGTTAATTCCAGAGTCAAACAATCTGGGGTTAACTGGCGAGCCTGTAGAGTTTGTTCAATAAAAGGGATGAGATCCAATTGCCGGAATTGTTCTGCCGGGAGGTTAACCGCGATTCTAAGTGGTTTGCCGTATTTAGTTTGCCAAATCTGGTTCTGGCGACATACTTTTTGCAAAACCCACCGACTGATCGGCTCGATGAAACCAGTTTCCTCGGCCAAAGGAATAAATTGAGCAGGTGAAACCCAGCCTAGGACGGGATTATACCAACGCAACAAAGCTTCTGCACCTGCTAATTGTCCGGTTTGGGTTTCTAACTGCGGTTGGTAATAGACCATTAATTCCCCTCGCTCTAGCGCGTGACTCAGAGCCACTTGTAAAGTTAGAGCATCAAGGCCCGCACTGGTCGGCTCTTGATTGTAGGGGTAACAGGTCAGATTACTGATTTTGGTGGCCTGCCCTAGCGCAAATTCAGCTTTTCGAAGCAATTCGTTCCGGTCTCTACCATCCTGCGGGTAGCGGCTTAAACCTAAATTAGCCCTGACAAAGATTTCCTGACCATTTAGGGTAAGAGGGGGACCTAATTCCTGCAATAAGGCTTGGCCTTGCCTAGTGACCACCTCTAACTCGTTTACCCCCAGTAAGATGAGAACAAAACGTTCGGTTTCAAGCCGCGCAAGTAGGTAGTTATAGCCTTTCAAATAATGGTTCAACCGTTGAATGATGGCTTCAAGGAAAAGATCCCCCTGCTCCCAGCCTAACGTTTGCTGGACAAGGTGGCAATCTATCCCAAAATGAAAGAGGGTAAAAGCTTGGCAAGAGGGGTCAACCAACCAATTATCAAGCTCTTTTAGCAAGTAGTTCTGATTGGGCAGTCCGGTTACCGAATCGTGGTCTTTAAGATAATCTACCTGCCGCTTAGTCTGTTCGATTAACAGCGTATATCCACTAGTCAAGCTTTCATGGCGGTTAAGTCGTGCCTCCACAGCCGCCAATAATTCCTGACATGAAACAGGCTTTTCTAGGAAATCGTCGGCTCCTAATGACATACCGTGCCGAAAATTTTCCCGCGCCGCGAAAGAGGTTAAGAAAATAAAAGGAATGGAAGTGGTGACTGGTTCCTGTTGTAACCTAACCAAAACGGTGTAACCATCCATTCCAGGCATCGCAATATCACAAATAATCAGATCTGGCAGGAATTGCTGGGCTTTTTTCACCCCCTCCTGACCATTTTCAGCCTCCAATACTTCAAACTTTTGTTTCCTAAGGCAAATGGCCGTAATGAAACGAATATCAGGGTCATCCTCAATAATCAAAATCTTTTTCATTTTTTAAAATTCTCATAGACTTCTTCAAACCTTAGAAACCACTCCAAGACTAACCCTCTACCCTAAACAGACCTTGCTAAATTAACTTGGCTAAGCCAGATGGCCTAAATTAAGTTTACACTACACTCTTGCATATCCGGTCTAATACCCTTATAGTTATTCTATAAGATAAGTGAGATTTAAACGTGAATTACAAGAGCCAAGAGGTGCTTAGTTGGAGGAAGAGGAATAATATGATTAAGAAGGGAAGAAGGTCTTGCTAAACTTAGCCTTTTTAGGTGTGCCAGAAGTAATCCATGAGGGGAAGGCACTTATCTTTTCCACTCGTAAAGCTCTCGCGCTTCTGGTCTATTTGGCGGTAGAACGTGGCTTACAACCACGCGAGAAGCTGACCGATCTCTTTTGGCCGGAGAGTGACGAAATCCGGGGCCGAGGATCGCTTCGACGGGCTCTCTCACAGTTAAGGCAGAGTTTGGAATGTTCGGCGGGCGCAAACCATCACCTTCTAGGTGAGCGCGAGATGCTCGGCTTAAATTGGCAGAGTGGCATAGGATTGGATGTACAGGTCTTGGACAATGCTTTCTTTGTGGCCCGCTTAGTTGACTTAATGGCTAGTCCCGCCCAAATAAGCCAATGGATTGCTCTACTCCAACCTGCCACCGCCGTCTATCGGGGCGATTTTCTGGAGGGTTTCTCGTTGGAGGGTACCCCAGAGTTTGACAATTGGGCCAGTCTTCAACGAGAGGCTTGTCACCGTCGGGTACGCCTGATCTTTGACCGTCTAGCCCAACTACAATATGAAAACGGCGATCTAATCGGAGCCATTGAAACCACTACGCAATGGATTAGGCACGATTCGCTGAATGAAGCCGCCTACTCCTACCTGATGCACTTGCATTTAGAAAACGGCGATCCTTACGCGGGTCGTCAAGTTTACCACGCCTGTTGCATTGTACTGGAACGTGAGTTTAAGGCGAAGCCCTCCCCACAAACGCAAACTCTGGCAGAACGGCTCTCCCACGTTCCAATTCTAGCTGAACCACCGCGCCCCTCCCTCGTTCTAGCCCCCGATAGGATTGAGCTTCAATCACCAGTCGAACCGCCGCACCATATTTTAATCGTAGATGATGACGAAGATATACTTGAAACCCTCAGTAATCAGCTTACTCATATTGGCTACCGGGTTACTACTCTCAGCCAACCCAAAGAGAGCCTCTCTTGGTTAAAGCAAGACCATTATGACCTGCTAATTACCGATGCCATGATGCCCGGCTTTTCTGGCTATGATCTGGTTCGCTCCCTTCGGGCTATTCCAGCTCTCCGTAATCTAGCCGTAATTATGCTAACCTCGCTCGGCTCTAGGGAAGATGCTCTACAGGCTTTCCGGGATGGGGTAGACGATTTCCTAAGTAAACCTTGGAAGGTAGAGATCCTACGCTCGAAAATCCGCCGACTTTTAGAACGTGATAACTCAAGCGGCGAGAAATTGCCACCCCCACCATCCATTGGACAGCATCACCCGACGGCTAGTAGCGGCCTCTTGGCCCTCGATCAGGCTTTAGGAGGTAGCTGGCCTATCGGCTCTAACCTGCTAGTCTTGGGCAACTGGGGTAGCGGGAAGAGTACCTTTGCCCAGCATTTTATGGCGGAAGGTATTGTGCAAGGTGAACCTGGACTCTGGATTAACTTCGATGAGAGCCCTGAGCGGGTTTTACATCAGTTAGATTTGCTTACTGGTGGCCTGCTAGATGATTATAACCAATACCAAAAATTTCGGGTGGTAGATGGAGCAGAATGGTCTCTAGCTCCTCTTCCCACTTCCGAATTAAATGTAAATTGGGAGGCACTGGCAAACCTGACCAAAACCATAATCGCGGCAGGGGTAGATTTAGGGCAAACCGCCCAGCAACAAGCCGGGGGACGACGAGTGTTGGATAGTATTAGCACACTACTTTTGCAATTTGACTTAACCTTAGTGCAACGTTTCCTGTTGCAATTAGCCCGCACTGCCCAAAGCTATGGCAGAGTCAGTACCCTCTTTCTGCTGGAACAAGAAGCGGTCGAGGAGCGGCTAGTCAATCAAATCAAAATTTTTATGGATGGTATCCTTGAGGTGCGCCATCGTCAAAATTATGAAATGCGGGTAGTTAACCACCGTTGGCAAACTTATAGCACCGATTGGTTTGAAGTAAAGTATTACTTTGATTAGTCTTAGCTGATCTCTTGACCGCAGTCTATTTGAGATCGAATAGAGGCCAACTTAGTGTGGACTAAATCACGTTTCGGTAACACCGTTACGCTATGCTTTTTTATAGAATATTGTTTTAGCTCATCTTACAACAAGTTTTTTAGGTATCTTCTTAATTCGTAGGGGTTTATTGAATAAACCCACCGTAGGCCAGCCTCATTTTGGGCGTATGCAATACGCTCCTACCACGAAATATTGAGATGATACTTTTTTAGAACGGTTGTAAGATAAAATAGGTTTAATTTAATATATCAATTAAGCTATATCTTAATAATTATGGCCTAATTCTATTATAGTTGGTCCTTATTTATGGAAATGTTTAAAGAAGCCTACAACCGACAACAATTGGAGGCGCGACTAACCCAAAGTGAAACGCGCTATCGTATCCTAGCCGAATTAACCTCGGACTACGCTTATGTTTTGGCTGTTAGCCCGGAAGGTAAAGCCACTTTAGAGTGGATCACTGAATCGTTGGAGCGCGTATCGGGTTATTCGGAGGAAGCACTACGCCAAGCAGGAGGTTGGGAGAAAGTGATTCATCCCGAAGATATACCCAAAACTTGGCAACAGTTTCAGAAAATGATAGCCGGAGAGGAAACTACCACCGAGTATCGGATCATTACACCCCAGCAACAAATCCGGTGGTTAGCCTCTCGCTCTAGCTCAGAGTGGGACGAACAACACCAAAGGGTAGTACGAATCTTGATCTCGGTACAAGATATTACCGAACGCAAAAACAATGAACAGGTTTTACGCGAAAATGAGCAACATTATCGCGAACTCTTCACGGCGGCGGAACGCCAAGCCCGTGAACTCGCCTTGCTCCATCGCATCCGTACCACGCTGAGCCAAACACTTGCTCTGCCCGACTTACTACGCACGGTGGTCGAGGCGGTGGTCGAAAGTTTTGGCTATACTCAGGTCAGCATCTACCTAATTGAAGGCGACAATCTGATCTTGCAACATCAAGTGGGCTATGAGCAATTAATTTCCCTAATCCCACTTTCACAAGGAGTAATGAGCTACACTATTTGCACTAGACAACCCATTTTGCTAAAAGATGTAAAAAATGACCCTAATTTCGTGAGCATAATGGATGACATTGTTTCAGAAATTTGTATACCACTTTTTGACCAAGATAAGGTGGTGGGTACGCTCAATGTGGAGAGTACTAACGGAGTCGTCCTCTCCGAAACCGATCTAAATTTGATGCTGGCGTTAGGTGAGCATTTAAGCCAAGCGATTGAACGCTCCCGACTTTATACCGAATTGGTGGCCGCCCGTGAGGATGCTTTGGTGGCTTCGCGCCTTAAATCTGAATTTTTAGCCAATATGAGCCATGAAATCCGTACTCCACTTAATACAATTATTGGTACCACCGAACTCTTGCTAACTACGCCACTTGATAAACAACAAGCTGAACTAGGTACCATTGCCCGCAAATCTGCCGAACTCTTGCTAAGCCTTATAAATGATATTTTGGATTTTTCTAAAATTGAGGCTAATAGACTGGTCTTAGAAACGGTTGATTTTGATCCAGTGCGGCTAATAGAAGAGACGCTCGATCTGGTCAAGCCCCAAGCAGCGGAGAAAGGTTTAAGCCTGCTAAGCTTTGTAGATTTTCAGATCAAAGGCTGGGTAAAAGGCGACCCTACTCGCCTACGCCAAGTTTTGTTGAATTTACTTTCAAATGCTGTAAAATTTACCGAGCGAGGCGAAGTGCTACTGCGGGTAGAACAAAAAAAGCTAACTGGATCACAAATTACGCTTCAGTTTGAGGTACGAGATACTGGCATTGGCATCCCCAAAGCGACACTTGGCAACCTCTTTCAACCCTTTACCCAAGCCGATAGTTCCACTACGCGCAAATACGGCGGTAGTGGGCTGGGACTCTCGATCTGTCAACAGTTGGTGGTAATGATGGGTGGCAAAATTGAAGTTGATAGTCAACAAGAGGTTGGTTCTACTTTCCGGTTTAGTCTGATTTTTAAGCGGAGTCGCCAATCTATTTCTCCACTCTATCCACGTTTAGAATTGGATAATGATTTACGTCATCTGCGGGTCTTAGTAGCGGACAGTTCTCAGGCACATAGCGAAATTATTCAAAATTATCTAACTTTTTGGGGAATTGAGGTGGCATCTGTTACCACTGGTCATCAAGTTTTGAAGCGACTCTATCAGGCTGCCGCTAAAGAGGTCTCCTACGACCTTGCTATGGTAGATCTGTCCCTGCCGGACTTGAGTGGGTCAGAATTGGCACAGTTGATTCGCCAAGATGAAACCCTCAATCACACTCGTTTAATCTTGTTAACTAACCAAGAGCAACCTAAAACGAGCACTGGTTCCACAGTCAATTACTTTGATGCCCAATTGAACAAACCTGTACACCAATCTCAGATGCTCGATTGCCTAAGCCAACTACTTTATCCCTCCAAAACGCCGACGGTAACTCCTACCTTTAACATTACTAATAAAGATTCATTACCCATCAAAAGGGATCAGCGAATCTTGTTGGTCGAGGATAATCCGGTAAATCAGAAACTGGCCGCATGGCAATTGCAAAGTTTGGGCTACCTAGTTGAAATGGCGGCTAATGGTCAGGAAGCACTTAACCTATTGACCGAACGAGATTACAACCTGATTTTAATGGATTGTCAAATGCCCCTACTAGACGGCTTTGAGACTTCGCGCCAAATCCGACAACGAGAAGCCCACCAAAACCAACATACTCCTATTGTGGCGATGACAGCCAGTGCGATGCTAGGAGACCGGGAGAAATGCCTTGAAGCTGGGATGGATGACTACCTTGCTAAGCCTGTTGCAATGGAACAACTTCAACGCATTATAGAACGCTGGCTCCCCAACACCAGTGGAACAAATATACCACAAACTAACACCAAAGCAGTGCCCTCCAACAAAACTTCGTTGCCCTTGGATGTCCTAGACCACACGGTATTGGTAAAATTGCAACAATTTCAAGATCCCACTCGGTCAAACTTGGTAAAGGAGCTAATTGATCTATTTCTAGCGGATAGCCCTGACTCGCTAAAAATAGTGCGCCAAGCTATAATGCAGCAGAATTACCAGCAACTAGCTCAAGTCGCCCACCGCCTTAAAGGAGCCAGTGCTAACTTGGGAGCCAAAGCTTTTGAGGCACTTTGCCTAGAACTGGAGAAATTAGGCCACACGCGAACTACTGCGGGAGCCTCCTCTTTATTGGTACAACTGGAGCTTTCTTACCAACAACTCTGCCAAGCACTAAAAACGGCTCGTGATGGTTAGAAGAAAGGGTGATTTATCGTAGCTAGATTGGCTATTGACATAGGGGTAACTGACTGGCATAATTTTATAAAACGTGGAACAATGGTAGCGTAGCGTACTTTAGCTTATAGCTGTCGTCAAAACTTGGACATTGTACGGAACAAAGAGACCTATGAAACATTTACGCCTCAACCTAGCTACTCTTGCGGCAGTTCGCCAATCTTTTCTGCTGTTTTTCGGATTCCTAATGGTATTACTGCTTTTTCTCCCGCCTAGTATTATTGTAGCCGCACCAACAACCGAGACCGCAGCCCTGCAAGTGGTTTCAAATTCGGCCAAATCAAGCTATGGAACCGGACTCTCCTTCGCAATTAAGGCACGTACCAATAGAGGCCAGCTTAACAAAGCCGAATTAAGAGTAGTTTACGGCAAAAATCCAAAAGAGAATACTATCACTACTCAATTTGCAGAGGGAAGCTCTACCGAAGCACGGGCCGAAATTTTAACGCAGGATGCGCCCCTCGCCGCCGGAATGACCGTCTCATACTACTGGATTCTCGGTAATAGCAGCGGTGATAATATCCGCACCGATACCAAAACCGTAATCTACGAGGATACCCGCTTTAGTTGGCGGCAACGTAGTGGTCCTGCCGTAACGGTACGCTGGTATAGCGGCGACGAAGCGTATGGCAACCTTATGTATACTCTGGCAAACGATGCCCTAGCAACTTACAAACGCCGCTTCTCCATTAACCCCTACGAGCATATTTATATTTCGATCTACGGTTCGTCTAAAGAATACCTACAGGCTTCACCCGATGTGCCAAGTTGGTCGGGAGGCTATGCCCTAGCAGAACGTAACGAGATCCTTGCCATTGCGCCTCAACAGCACCGCTTATCCAACGTCTTGATCGGCGAGGGTATTCCTCATGAATTATCCCATGTAGTGTTGTACCAGCATTTAGGCCATAAACATGCTCCCCGGTGGCTAGATGAAGGCTTAGCCGTTTACAATCAAAATGTAATTGCGCCAGAATATGACGATATTGTAAAAAATGCCTATCGCCAGAATCAATTGCTCACCCTTGCCAGCCTTAACCATGATTTCCCTAGCGATGGAGAGACTGCCAAACTAGCCTATGCTCAAAGTCGCAGTTTAGTCACTTTCTTTATCAATAACTATGGTGATGCCGTTTGGTCTAATCTACTAGATCAGTTGCGTTATGGCGATATAGATCAAGCAATGGAGAAAGTCTTTGGGGTTAAGCTGGCAACAATGGAAGAAGAGTGGCATAATTCGCTAGGTGGCAAAAAGCTCAATTTACCCGCTGCTTTGCTCAAGGGCCAAGTTTCGGAGGTACCACCCGCCAACAATTTGCTTGATTCGACTAACCCCGTACTGGTGGTAGGGTTGGGAGTAGCGGTGATACTGGTCTTTGGACTGGCTTTATTCTTAATCGGTAAAAAACCCAAAGAGCCACGACAGCCTCACAAAAATACTCCCTTGGATAAGAATGACCTTAACCCGCCTAGCACCGCCTATGCTCCTTATCCAGCCAGTATGAATGTTGCCGCTACCACCCAAACCACCGACCAGCGTGGCCTATCCGAACCTTATGCCCCTTATCCGACCAGTATGAATGTTGCCCTAGCTCCTTATCAGGCAAGTAACCCGCCGATTAACACCTACTTACCTGACGCACCTGATCCCTACGCTAATTCTTCGGTGAATATGGGGTTCGCCACCAATCAGAGCAACGCGGAGGCCGATCCCTTTGATATTATTGCCGCCACTTTTGGTCAGAAGACCTCCGCACCTACTCCCAGTCCATACCCCTACTCCCCACCTCCATCAGTCGGGGACAATCCTAGCCCAGCCGCCTCCTACTACCCACCTAATACGTCGCTACAACCCTCCATACCAACAGACCCGTATGGCTTGAACCACTAAAAACCGGACAGAGTTTAAAATTTGCCAAAACTTAGCCTCTGTCCGGGACTAATCCACTCCACAATTATTCGGGGCGGGTGGCTAAAGGTTTTCGATAACTACTGGCTCGATGGATTCGGCTGGCTCAAAACCAAAAACCCGCGCAAAGAAATAAAATTGAGCGTCAAGGGAACGCTTGATATTCTCAGACCGCCGAAAACCATGTTGCTCGCCTTCAAAGGGAACGTAAGCTACGGGCAATCCTTTCGCCTTGACCGCTTCAAACATCATTTCAGCTTGATTGGGAGGCACTACCTTATCCTCCAATCCCTGAAAGAGAATTAACGCGCAGGAGAGACGGTCGCTAAAATGAAGGGGCGAACGCTCCAGATAGAGGTCACGCCGCTCCGGGTAAGGGCCGATAATGCTATCTAGGTAACGCGACTCAAATTTGTGCGTCTCCTTCGCTAGTGCTTCCAAGTCACTAACTCCGAAATGGCTGGCTCCCGCTTTAAACAGATCCCGGAAAGTAAGCACCGCCAAAGTGGTATAGCCACCAGCACTGCCTCCTTCAATGGTCAAGCGGTTGCCATCTACCGCCCCCCGTTCCACCAGATAACGCGCCCCATTCACACAATCATCTACATCCACAATGCCCCACTGACCGTTTAGACGCTGCCGATAGGCCCGACCATAGCCGGTACTACCACCATAATTGACGGTGAGGACGGCGTAGCCACGACTAGTCCAGTATTGAGTTCTTAGGTTAAGAACGCTGGAACTCGCTCCGGTAGGCCCACCATGGCTCTTGACCAGTAAAGGGGGGCGTTCTCCAGTTGGGGCGGTATAATCTTGATTTTGGGGCGAATAAAAAAAGGCGTAAGCTGTCAGGCCATTTTCGGTAGGAAATTCAATTGTTTGCGGAAGTGAGAGATAGCCGGGGTCAACCACTAAATCACTAGAACGGCGCAAAACTTCAAACTGGCGGGTAGTTAGATCAAACCGAACAATGGAACTCGTCTCGGTGGGTGAGCCAGCCTCAAAAACAACATAGCCACGCCCAACTTGAAGATAATCTACGTCGGTATAAGGCATCGCTACTGTTTCAAGCTGGCGGGTTGTCAGATCAAGCAGGCCCAAACGTGCGATTCCCAACTCAATATAGCTACATATAATTTGGGTGGCAGAAAGAAAACCATAAGTAGACATGCCAAAGACCCAGTGAGGCAAGCCAAATTCGGCCTCCAGCGGGTAGAGTGGCTCACTCTGCCCCTCGTGCCAGCGATAGAGATTCCACCAACCGCTGCGGTCTGAGACAAAATACAACACACCATCGGGCGACCATTGGGGTTGAAAGATTGCTTCGGTCAGTCCACCCGCTACCAGCTCAGGATGGATTAGCAAACCATCCTCGGTTAGCTCACCCACCCAGAGTTCAGTCCCCTCCCAAGGCATATTAGGATGGTTCCAAGTAAGCCAAGCTAGGCGAGAACCGTCGGGACTGAGGCGTGGCGACGAGTAAAAATCATTCCCTGAGATTAAGACTCGGCCCCCTTCCGGGCTACCCACACGGTCATCTAGGGCCAAACTCACGATAGTATTAACCGCCTCTAATTCGGGCTTGGTATGATCCTCGCGCACACAGAAGAGCAGATTGCGGTGGGGGTCAATTACCCCATCGGCGTAGCGCAGAGCAAGGGCAGGCGTAAGGGGCGTAGGGTCGGAGCCGGGAATCAGCCGATAAATCTGCTGATCGGCAAAATTTGAGAAGTAGACCACCCCTTCACTAACCGTAAAAGAGCCGCCACCATACTCATGCACACGAGTACGAACATTAAACGGAGCAGGTGTTAGCTCCGAAAGGTTACCATTCGGTTGCCTACGCACAACTACATTGCGTCCGCCCTCCGCTGGGCGCAACTCCGTCCAATAAATATCGTCGCCATCCAAAACGATTTGGCCCAAGCCAATCATTCCGGCCACTATCAGATCAGAGGTAATAGGCGATTTCCAAGAGCCATAAGGTGCTACAGTCATCGGATTAAGCTTCTCCTTTCAAGAAATAAATCAGGTTTGGGACAATAGTCGGGATTGGAAATCCCTCTTACATCGGCACGGCGACTTTTCGGGATTGGAAATCCCTCTTACATCGGCACGGCGACTTTTCGGGATTGGAAATC
>JACAUC010000192.1 GCA_013390945.1 Candidatus Chloroheliaceae bacterium | reverse complement strand
GATGCTGCTCCGCCAGTGGAACCTACAGTGTAGGATGCTGCTCCGCCAGTTGAACTTAGCTAAAAGTAACGGAGAAGGTGCAGGCGGATGCGCCGTTGGCTTGGCATTTTATCTCTTCTACCTGGATGCGGGTATCAATGATATTTTTGAGCAAAGTTTCAAAAGTTCCGGCATAATAGCTACAGACAGGTTTGGAGGCTTGAATGTCCAGACAACCAATGCAGTTTTGGAGTGTGATAGTGGGCGATTTACCGAGTACAAAGCTATAAGTGCCACTACCCGCAAAAGTCCAAGCATTTTTGCCAATGGCGGTGAGTAGCAACTTGAGACCGAGTTGGCGCGGTAACAAGTGCAAGATAACTTGGGCAAACTTTGGTATTCGGTTTTTTAACAGGTAATGGGCAGTGCGTTGACCAGAACGTTTTAAAATCCGCATCGCCGGGTCTATGTCGAGTTGCCGAAAGAGCATTTGAGAAAGGGAGATAAATTCGCGCTGATCGGTCATTTCGGAGGGTAGCTCGAGACCTAGCCGTTCTTTTCCGCCCTGTTTCAAAATTTCAAGTGCCTTAGTAGTACCATAGAACTCTTTTAAGGCTCCCACCGTTTGTATGATGGAGTTGGGACCCATTTTAGCACCGGGGACAAGCGACTCTCCGCTATGATTACGTTGCTCCGGCCCTCCAACGTGAGGCATAGTCATATAAATCTTCCTTTTTGGCTGGAATCTGAATTATTGATTAATCTAGTAAGGGCAACCATAAAGGTTGCCCTTACTCTATCCTTTAGGAATACCCGCTTTGCTTGGTTTCCCTAAATTAGATTTTCATACCGGAACCAGAAGGATTATCGGTCGGAATGAAATCATCGCTTTCGTCGTAGTCATGCTTATGTTCTTCTTCCTCGTAAACGAGATCAGAAGGCGCACCACAGGCCGAAATCGTACCGATATAGTTCACGTCTGCCCTCAAATCAGGCCGACGCTCCTTGATACTCGCCAACTCTTCCCGGCTCAAGACTTTCGACTGGTCAAAGCCTAGGTCAATTTCCGCTTTTAGACCTTTGCGCTTGATGCGGCCCAAGTCGTAGAAGCGTTTGTTAAGGGTAGTCTGGGCAAAAGCTTTCAGACAGCCCAACATATACTTGCGCTTGTACGGGTCTTTGATGAACGGATACTCAAAGAAGGCTTTGCGGGCATAGAACCGACCATAGTTGCGTAGTACACCCTTGAGAACATCTTCCCGTTCCATTTCGTCCGGCTTCATGATTGGCGTAACGAAGTTGTACTTGGAGTAATCGCGGACTTCTACCTTATCGCCCAACTCCTCAAACAATTCGGCAAACGGCCAAGGCGTATACATATTCCAGTTCGCCATGTCCGGCTTCCAGTCCTGAGCCAAACGATAGGTCTCTTCGATGGTCTCTTGGGTCTCGTTATCCATACCCATGATAAACTGAGCCTCGGCTACCATACCATTCTGTTTCAGCAGGTTAATGGCCCGCTTATTCTGTTCGATGGTAGTCTGTTTACGGAAGCGATCCAGTTTTAGTTGGGCGGCGGCTTCTGTACCCAGCGAGACGTGGATCAATCCGGCTTGACGGTAGAAAGCAAGCTGATCCGCATCACGCAAAATATCGGTTACGCGGGTATTGATACCCCAGTGTACATCTAGCTTGCGATCAATCAATTCCTGGCAGAGTGCCATGAACTTTTTCTTGTTGATGGTCGGCTCTTCGTCGGCCAAAATGAAGAAGCCCACTTTGTGTTGCTTAACCAGAATTTCGATTTCGTCCACGAACTTTTTAGGGCTGGAGGTACGATACTTACGCCAGAATTTCCACTGTGAGCAGAAACGGCAGGTAAAGGGGCAACCTCGCGCAAAGTTCGGTACGGCTACCCGTACATTTAAGGGGCGATAAATATATTTTTCCCAGCCCAAGATGCTCCAATCGGGGGTCAAGGTATCAAGGTTGTCAATGGGTGGATGGGCTGGGGTAGCCATTACTTTGCCATTCTCTAGGAAGGCAATGCCCTTAATACCGACTCGATCTTCCACCACGGTACCGGCATCAAGCGACTTCATCAGATTAACTATAATCTCTTCGCCTTCACCACGTACAATATAATCAATCCAAGGTGCTTCATTCAAGACTTCGGCATACATAAAGGTGGGATGAATACCACCCATAATGGTTATTATTTTGGGATTGACTGATTTGGCAAGTTTCAGGGTATTCTGAGATTTGTAGATCATTGGGGTAATGGCAGTAGCCAGCACCACATCGGGTTGATTGCGTCGGATGACTTCGGTTAAGGCATCATCGGGTATATCATCAGCCATTGCATCTACGAACTTAACATTGGGGAATCCGGCAGTCTTTAAAGCTCCTCCGATAAACGGTGCCCAGCTTGGGGGCCAGTTCCCAGCAATTTCAGCCCCACCAGCGTGGTAATTCGGTTGAATTAGGAGAATCCGCATGTTTGCTCCTCTTCTTCTCTGAGCAGTAGCTCAACACTACTTAGGTTGTTTAGGGTGATATAGAAATCTCTCGCTATCCACAGATAGCCTTACTTTATACAATAACGGTAAATTTTCAAGTAAATTAAGGTAAAAATAAGGTAAACGATACAAACGAGTTTCGCTAGGTCAGTGGTAAGTTCACAGTTATTAGTTTATAGTCATTAGTGACCACTGCCCTGAACCTCGTCTAGCTGAGCATTATAAACTATAAACTAATAACTTTAAACTAACTACCGTTTCCGCACGGTCAGCCTCAAGTCGTCTAGCACCACACGAGAAGTGTTATAGCCGGGAGCGGCACTAACACCACCACCGGGGTGAGTACCAGCACCAGTCAGGTAAAGACCGCCGATAGGAGTGCGATAGTTAGATAATTCGCGCATAGGGCGAAACATAAACATCTGGTCAAGATTCATATCCACGTGCATTAGGTTACCCCGCACCAGACCACCAATGCGCTCCAAATCTACCGGGCTTTTTATATATTCACCGATTAATTGTTTTTTAAATCCCGGCGCAAAATCTTCGACCACTTGAAGGCATTTATCGGCCTCCCGTTTTCTGATCTCCTCCCAATTTTCGCCATTAGAGAGTTGGTAGGGATGGGTTTGCGCCCAAATATAAAGTAGGTGTTTACCAGCAGGAGCCAACGTGGGGTCTATGGCACTAGGGGTCATCGCCACTACTGCCGGGCGCGTGGGTGGTAGTCCTGCCTCCGATTCCTTGTACGCATCCTCTAAATATTTCATCGAGGGGCAGAGCAATTGCATACCCTGATGTGGCAAGCCCGGCTGCACCGTCCCTTGTTTATCCTGAGTGGGGAGGGCGGTATAGTTAGGGAGGCTGTTGGTGGCATAACGTACCGTCATACCAAAACCATTCATTACCTTGATCTGCTCTACCCGCCGCCGAAATTCCGGTTTCAACGCTTCACTGGGGGTTAGCTTTAGCAAAGTAGTCTGCACGTGGGCGTTAGAGATGACCGTGGGTGCAAAGAATTGCTCACCACTCGCCAGTGCTACCCCTGTCACCTTGCCGCCTTTGACCAAGATTTGACCAACTTCCGCACCCACCTTAATCTCGCCACCGTAATGTTCCAGACAACGGGCCATCGCCTGAGTCAACATTCCACTTCCGCCACGTGGTCGCCGCACCCCTAAGAAGTGGTAAAGTGATTGCTGCATCGCGAAAAGTTCGCCACTGGCCGGGGCATGTGGCCCCGGCCCACTCTGCGAGCCCAACCAAGAAAGGGCCGCCCGCACCTCTGGTGACTCAAAATTCTCTTTAATGACCTTGCCATAGGAACTGAAAATATCTATGATGCTGCCTAACAAAGCGGGTGGAGAAGAGTTTTTGATTGCCGCTAAGGTTTTGTTCCATACTTCTTGAGTTAGACCCTTATTTGCGAGGTCTCCGATACCTTCCAGCAGTTTACTCGTCTCCTTTACCACTAT
This sequence comes from Candidatus Chloroheliaceae bacterium, assembly GCA_013390945.1. Classification (GTDB taxonomy): domain Bacteria; phylum Chloroflexota; class Chloroflexia; order Chloroheliales; family Chloroheliaceae; genus L227-5C. The sequence goes on along the minus strand of JACAUC010000192.1, from coordinate 7,904 downwards.
CCTAGTGGAGAGGGAGGTTAAAGTAGGAGGATTGCAGAAAATATCTATCATCGTCTCGTTGAAACGAATCCAGAACTGCATAAATTGGCGATAGGTTTCGGCATCGCGCGGTGAAAATTGGGCAATAGTTTGGGCCGTTTTATCCACATCGCGATAGAAGACAATATGCTTACCATTGGGAAACGGGGCAAAGGCCCAAGGATCCACATCAATATATTCGAGCCCAAACTTCTCCAACTCCAAGTCGCGCACCACGGGTGTACCATGAATAACTACATGAAAAGTGCTACAAGTATCTACCCGAAAGCCGGGGAAAATATCCGTTTCGGTGACTACTGCGCCACCTACTAAATTGCGTCGTTCCAGTACCAGTACTTTATAGCCTGCCTTTGCCAGATAACAGGCACTGGTCAAACCGTTGTGTCCTGCTCCGATTACTATGGCATCGTAAGTAGTTGCGATTGGCACGGTTCCATCCTTTCAGACTCTCTATTTTCAACCATTCTATCTTGCGTTTCTGAAATGTGACCTACACAGCCCAACTGAAAAGAGAGGAAGCTTTATCAGGCCACCTCAGATTTCTCATAGGGAGCGCACCTATGATCTCCTGAATAATTACAAGTTGTGTTGGTTTACGAAAGCACTAAGATATGCAGTGAGTGCTAACCTCTATTTTAGACTAGTAGAGGCGGTTAGTCAAAATATGAAGAACCTTGGGCCAATTGCTCAGTTTGACAGCAATGAATGTGCGTGGTACTCTTTTACCGAATTTAGCCCAAACTTTGTACAAAATTTAGACTCGTTTAACTCTGCGAAGTTTATTCCAGTATATTAGAAAGAAGATAAATGCTCGAAAGTTATATACCGGTCTTAATCCTAATTATTGTGGCTACTGGCGTAGCGGTTGTGATGAGCCTGTTGGCGGCTTTTATGGGGCCAAAAAACCTAAGCGAAGCCAAACTATCACCCTACGAGGGCGGTGTGCCACTCGTAGAAGATGTGCCACGCCGCTTCCCGGTAAAATTCCTACAAGTAGCAATGCTCTTCCTTATCTTCGATATTGAAACCGTCGCCTTTTATCCTTGGGCCGTCTTACTCAAACAGTTAAAACTTTTCGGGTTAATCGAAATGGGCCTTTTTTTACTGGTCTTGGGTGTTGGTTACATCTACCTATGGAAAAAAGGCGCGTTTAATTGGGAATAGAGTTTACTAAAATGGAAACGGAACCGGCTTTGATTGATCCACAACGCTTCCCTGATGTACGGACAAGTGATTTCCGGGCGGCAGATGGTACTCCTACCTACATCGTTCCAGCGGCAAAAGTAGTCGAAATCTTGCGCTATTTGCGCGACGTAGAACGCTTCACTATGCTAGAAGACGTGACCGCAATTGATTGGTATCCAAAAGAACCACGCTTCCAAGTAGTCTATAATCTGCTTTCGATAGAGCGGCAAAAGGTGATTCGGATCAAGGTTGATCTACCCGCACAAAATCCCACTATCGCCACCGTCACTAACCTGTGGCCGGGCGCAAATTGGTACGAACGTGAGGTCTTTGACCTCTTTGGGATAAACTTTGAAGGACACCCTGACCTGCGGCGGATTGAGCTACCTGAAGATTGGGATGGTCATCCCCTGCGGCGGGATTATCCCGTCACCGGGCCTCGACGGGCCAACCTACCTGCCAACTGGATTCGCGTAGAGGGCAGAAGTGGCTCACCCCAATGAAAGATTGAGAAGTAACCACTATGGATGATCTTGGAATTAAAGAGCTTTGGCTGGACGACCTCTTAGAAGATGATTTCGATCCAGAGGCCGAGGATGGCACACCTAGTAAAGAGTTGATGACTATCAACATGGGGCCGCAGCATCCCTCCACTCACGGGGTACTCCGTCTAGTCGTCACCTTGAGCGGGGAAGAGGTGGTCAAATGTATTCCCGATATTGGCTACCTACATACCGGAGTCGAAAAAACGGCAGAAAGTAAGACCTACAATCAGGCACTCACTTTAACCGACCGCACCGACTATCTGAATCCGCTCATTAATAATCTAGGGTTTTCGCTGGCGGTAGAAAAATTGCTCAATATTACCGATCAGATTCCAGCTAGGGCGCAAGTAGCCCGTGTGTTGTTGTGCGAACTTCAGCGTCTCTCCAGCCATCTAGTTTGGTTAGGTACTCATGCGATGGATTTGGGGGCGCAAAGCACCTTCCTCTATGGTATGCGCGAGCGCGAAATGATTCTGGACATCTTTGAGATGTGCAGCGGGGTGCGGATGATGACTAGCTATATTATGCCAGGTGGTCTTTATGCCGACTTGCCAAAGGGCTTTGAAGAGGCCGTCGCTAAATTTATCAAATATTTCAAGAAGATTTGGCCGGAGTACGGGGCGTTGCTCACTAAAAGCGAACTTTGGTACGAACGCACCAAAGGTATTGCCGTACTGACCCCGGAGCAGGCTTTGGGCTATGGCGTAACTGGCCCTTGTTTGCGAGCCTGTGGTATTAAATATGACGTGCGTAAAATGTTCCCCTATAGCGGTTATGAGACCTACGATTTTGAGGTTCCAACCGCCACCAAAGGCGATGTGTATGACCGCTTTACCGTGCGGATGCAAGAGGTAGAGCAAACCGTGCGGCTTATAGAGCAAGCCCTACAAAAGTTACCCTCTGGCGAATGGCAGGTCAGTGACCGCAAGATTGCACCACCTAAAAAATGGGAAATCGCTACCAACATGGAGTCGTTAATCCACCACTTCAAACTCTTTACGGAAGGTTTCAAGCCTGCACCGGGTGAAGTCTATTCGCGGGTCGAATCGGCGCGTGGGGAGTTGGCTTACTTTATGGTTAGCGATGGCTCAAACAAGCCCATGCGGATGCACATTCGCGCCCCTAGTTTTACCAATCTACAGGCAATGCCGATTACGCTGGAGGGTAAGGCCATGTTTGCCGATATTATCGCGGCTATCGGCTCGATTGATATTATTCTTGGTGAGGTAGATAGATAATTCGTTATGGTGGAAGAGAGCAATTTGAAGTTAACCGGGGAGTCGCGCCAAAAAATAGTCGCGCTCAAACAGCTTTATCCCAGCCCAAGGTCGGCGGTACTACCCGCTTTACATGTGGTACAAGAACAGTTCGGTTATGTTCCGGTTCCGCCAATGGCCGAGGTAGCCGATATTCTGGAGATATTGCACGGTGAGGTAGAACAGGTGGCAACCTTCTACCGTATGTATCACCAGCAACCCGTTGGTAAGTTTGTGGTCAAGGTCTGCGATAGTATTTCGTGCTATTTGCGCGGTAGCGACGAACTCTTGGCTCAGGGTCAGCAGAAGTTGGGGGTTAAATGTGGTGGAACTACTCCCGACGGTCAGATTACGCTAGATAAAATCGAATGTTTGGCCGCTTGTGGCAATGCACCCTGCATCCAAGTCAACGACGAATTTATCTATGATGTAACACCCGCCCAATTTGATGCAGTCTTAGACGAATTAAAAAGAGCCAAAAAGAACCCTTACTTTGTACCCTAAATATAACCCTGTAAGAGGGATTTCTAATCCCGATTTTATTTGCCCAACCAATCGGGATTGGAAATCTAACGGGTTTCATAAACGAGAAGGTAAATGAGCGTAATAAATTATAAATCTAATCAGATTTTCCCACCTCCGCCACCTAGCGGCGATCCAACTTACCAGTATATTCTATTAAAACACCGGGTTGTACCCGGCTTACGTAAGTTGGCGGTCTACCAGAAAGAGGGTGGCTACGAGGGGCTGAAAAAAGCTTTAAATGATTACCAGCCGGGTCAGGTGATTGATCTGGTGAAGCAGAGTGGCTTACGCGGACGAGGAGGGGCCGGTTTCCCGGCGGGTACTAAGTGGAGTTTTATCCCCAAAGTCGGCGGAGCAAAATATGTCTGCTGCAATGCCGACGAATCGGAGCCGGGTACTTTTAGTAACCACGAACTGATTGAAAATAACCCCCACCAACTTATCGAAGGTATCCTGATAACCTGTTATGCGATTGGCTCGGAATTGGGCTTTATTTACATTCGCGGTGAATTTGCACGGGGGGCGCGGGTACTAGAGGAAGCGGTAAAAGAGGCACGGGCGGCAGGCTTAGTCGGGAAGAATATACTTGGCACGGGCTTCAACTGTGAAGTAATAGTTCATCGGGGAGCGGGAGCCTATATCTGTGGCGAAGAATCGGCTTTGCTGGAATCGTTGGAGGGTAAACGGGGTTTTCCACGTCTGCGCCCACCCTTCCCGGCTATCGCTGGTCTCTATGCTCGCCCCACCGTAATTAACAATTCCGAAACGCTCTGCAACGTACCCCATATTTTGCGGCATGGGCCAGAGTGGTACGCCAACTATGGAACCGAAAAGACCAAAGGCTTTCGGCTCTACTGCCTGAGTGGTCATGTGGAGCGGCCCGGCAACTACGAATTGCCCTGCGGCACTACCTTCCGCAAACTAATTTATGATCTGGCGGGGGGTGTTTGGAAAGGGCGTAAGCTCAAAGCCTTGATACCGGGTGGTTCCTCTACTCCGTTTCTGGCGGCTACCGACGAGGTGTTAGATACCCCCATGGACTTTGAGGGGATTGCGGCACGAGGCTCGATGCAAGGCTCTGCTGGTGTAATCGTCTTTGATGACCAGACCTGTATAGTCGGGGCAGTATTGCGGCTAGTGGAGTTTTATAAGGATGAGTCGTGTGGCAAGTGTACCCCCTGCCGCGAAGGGACACAATGGCTAGTACAAATCCTACACCGCCTCGAACATGGAGAAGGACGGCCCGGTGATCTCGAATTACTACTCAACGTGGGTAGCAATATTGCAGGTAAAAGCTTTTGTCTACTCGGCGATTCGGCTCCGGTTCCGATTGAGAGTGCCTTAAAACTCTTCCGGGAAGAGTTTGAATATCACATCCACCAAGGCCGCTGTATGGTTGGCCCCGGCGCAAACCGCCCGGTAACTATAGGTGCAGCCCACTAGCCCTCGCTTAGACTTGGCGAGGTAATAAAGGTTTGGCATATCATATCAATAATTTGGGGTAGGAATTTGGGTTAGGGGTGTATTGCATACGCCCGCTGTAGACCAGCCTCACATTGGGCGTATGCAATACACCCCTACCAATTGAGAAGATAGGGTTTGGCGATGAAATTGCAAGCAATTGATACCAGTTTCGATATAGAGCAGAAGCAGATGGAGCTTTTGCGACAAGCCGGGCCAGAGCGTCGGGCTAACTTGATGCGTAACTGGACGACAAGTGTGCGCCGTATGTCGCGCTATGGTCTTAGAAAACTGCATCCAGACCTTTCTGAGCCAGAACTCGATTTACTCTTTCTAAAACATCTCTATAACCTAGAACTCGATCAGACCACTGCCGCCAAGCTTAATATCTGCCGCACCTCAGATAAAGGTGAAAATTTAATGAACGAAGATATAATCGCTGCAATAGAGCCAGTAGTAGCCGCTTTTGAAAAACTAAAGGTGGCTTACTTGATTGGTGGTTCGGTTGCCACTTCTATTCTTGGCCTTCCGCGCTCCACCATTGATGCCGATTTGGTGGCCGACCTCCGCTTGGAACATGTACCCCTATTGGTGGCGGCACTAGAGCAGGATTACTATTTGACAACTTCAGCCATTGAGGAGGCGATTGCCCGTAAAAGCTCCTTTAACGTGCTGCATCTAGTTACAATGTCCAAAGTGGATATTTTTATCCTCAAAACCAATCCCTTTGATCTATTAGCCTTTAGTCGCCGCCAACCTAGCCGGGTTGATACTGCCAACCCTAAAGAATATTTCCTCTCCAGCCCTGAAGATATTCTGCTGCACAAACTCATGTGGTACGAGGCCGGGAAGCGGGTCTCCGAACGGCAATGGCTAGATGTAATTGGGCTACTAAAGGTTCGAGGTCACACCCTTGACCGCACCTATTTAGAAGAGTGGGCCGAGCGACTTGGAATAACCACCCTATTGAGAGAGGCATTAACCAATGGCGGAATTTAATTTTATTAAATTCAAATCTTCATATTATATTAATAACTTAGTAATAAATGTGGTTTTAATGGCTAAATTTTGGAATTAATCAGGGTGCTACAAATTGTTTTAGCATACGCCCTTCTCCCTACTTCTTCCACCCCAAACTTACTGGCTCCCTCTAAGTTGACATTCCCACCATTTACGGTATCATATCCTCAAGCTTATGTAAACTAAAAGGCTATGCAGGGATTGCTAGGAGAGGCTCCATTTTGGGAAAAGGACTCGGTGCATTAACCATCAAAGCGCGAAATTGGGTTATACCGCATCAGCGCTTACTACTAATTGTTTCTGGTGTAGTCTTGGCAGTAGGGTTGGTGCTTTTCCTAGTGTTACGTTTATTTTTACCCCCTAAACCTGCGCCCGACCTCTTTGAAGAGGGCCGCGAACTTTATCAACACGGCAATTATAGCTTTGCGGTTACGACCTTGCGGCGCGAATTACAACTTCATCCAGAGCGGCAGGAAGCCCGACTAATGTTGGCCCAAAGCTTTGTAAACCTGCGACAATGGACAACCGCCCAAAACTACCTGAAGGAATACCTAACTGCCCAACCCCAAAATGGAATGGCAAGATATTGGCTGGGGCAAGCACTCTACGGTGCAGGTAATACCGCCGAAGCCGAACGAAACTGGCAAAGCCTCTTGGGATGGAATGATCCTGACTTAAAAAGTCGCACCGGGCTGGCCCTAGCCGAAATGCAATATAAACAGGGTGATTATAACCGGGCGGCACGTCTGCTCTATGAAGCCCTGCTTGTACGGGGGGTGCTGGAGCCAATGGAAGAAGAGCGGGTTAACTATCTCTACGGGGTTTTGTTGGCGCGTGATTTGCGCTTTGACGATGCTCTAGTCCAGTTGCAACATGCCGCCGATTTTAAAGCGGCTGGTATATGGGCAAATAATGGCGTGGTGCAAAACGCCCTAGCCCAAACAGGAGAACGCGCCCGGCAATTATTGGCAAATCTTGCGGCAGCAAAGCAAGAGAAGATCGAGACGGCCCGGCGAGCCAAGTTAGCCTATGCCTTTATTACAGCCGAGGAATTTGGCCCGGCAGAAGAACAATTGCTTCTGGTACTAGGCGCGATTCCTAATTTTTCAGATGCTCACGCCTATTTAGGACTGGTCTACTGGCGCACCGGGCGCACTACTCAAGCTATCTCTACCCTACTAAATACACTCAACCAAGATCCAAAAAACCGCTTGGCCCGACAAACGTTGGCCCAAATTTATACCGCACAGATTCAAAATTATCAACCTGAATTGGGTTCCACCACCCAGCTTAGAACCCAAAGTGAAAACGCCCGCCGTCTACTAGAAAGCCTCCTTTCGGAAAAGCCGGACGATATATTGCTATTGCTAGATTTGGCCCGACTAAATGTGGCGTTGCGTGAATACGATAAGGTCGAGGCGTTTTACTATCAGGCCATCAAGGTAAATCGAGAAAAACCCTTAGCGGGAATTAACCCCGGCGCAATGCTGACCCGGTTCTATGCCGAAACAGGCTATGATCCCTGCAAACGGGGCGTAGAAGTCGGCCTACAAACCACCCGCGACTTACCTCAAGACCCTGAAAGTTGGTATGCCTCTGGCCTAGCTTATGCCTTTTGCCACAAACCCACTCAAGCCGCTCCCCAATTGGAAAAGGCACTCAGCCTCCATCCAAACTGGCCTGCCGTGATTCATCGCTTGGCCCTCACCTATCAAGAGTTAGGCCGCCAAACCGAAGCCGACACCCTCTTTGCCCTCGCCACCGACCTTGATCCCTTCACCAACTGGACACGCTCCTAAAATTGTAGGAGGGATTTCTAATCCCGATTGAACCCATGGGCAATCCCGATTGAACCCATGGGCAATCCCGATTG
>JACAUC010000191.1 GCA_013390945.1 Candidatus Chloroheliaceae bacterium | reverse complement strand
ATTTATGTAGGAGGGATTTCTAATCCCAATTTATGTAGGAGGGATTTCTAATCCCAATTTATGTAGGAGGGATTTCTAATCCCGAAAGGAGACCGAAAAGATGGCTGACGAAAAACCGAGCATCCAATTTAGTGAGCGACAACGAGCTTATTTAGCTTATCCGCATTACGCCGTCCTCGCGACCCTCAGTGCAGACGGTAGCCCACAACTCTCTACCACTTGGTTTGGTTTAGAGGGTGATAAAATCGTTATAAATATCGAAAAAGAGAGCCTGAAAGCCCGACATATCAAACGCGATCCCCGTGTAGCAATCAGTATACCCCATGGTGGACGTTATGTGGCAATCAAGGGCCGGGCCGAATTTGATGAAAATCAGGATCAAACCGAAGCACGGGCCGACCTTATAAAACTCGGCTACCGTTACTACGGGTCAATTGAGGGCATGAATCAGGTAGAGAGTTTTGGATCCGCCCCACGCCTAACCATATACATTATACCCGAAAAAATCACCTCAGTCGGGGTATAGTCTCTTCATATACTCAAAAATTTCAGAATTAAGGGTTTATTACACTCGCCCGAAGTACGTCGGAAGTATGCAATAACCCCCGACGTTTTCTTAGGGGATATGTATTATGTAACTTGGGCTAGTTGGAAGTGGGCCAGTTCTACCAACCGAGGATGCTGACCAAGATAGTTAGCACAAACCAGTTCCACATTGGGATATTGCTCACTTAGCTGAGCTATTATGGTGTGTAAACGTTTAATTAGAAGACCTGTGAAGAGGATGTAAGGCAAAACTACCACCCGCCTTGCACCTAACGCCCGACAACGTTCGATAGCCTCTGGCAGGTTAGGCTTAGCATTGCTGAGAAAGGTTACCTCCATCCAACCATAGCCGCGCCCTTCCCAAAGTAGCCGAGCCAATTTATAAACCTCGCGGTTAGCCTCCGGATCGTTATTACCAAACCTAGCCAGCAGCAGGGCAGTTTCGGCAGGAGTAAACCGCGAGGGGTAAACCTGCTCAACGGCGGCTAGTTGATCGGCTAGAATCTCAAGCAAAAGAGGTTGCAAACCAATTGGGCCACCAAAACGAATCTCTACTTGGGTATGTTGCCGCCGGGCTAAGTCTATCAAATTCGCTAGATCATTTTTGACATGGTTAGCCGCTAATAACAGAAAGGGAATAGCTATGATCCGCTTGGCTCCCCCGGCGACACATCGCTCAATCATTTCCATTACGGAAGGCTCGGCCTGTTCCAAGAAGCAGAGATATACTGGCCTTTGCTCACCTATCGTCTGGTTGAGTCGGGCGGCAAAAGCGCGAAGCTCAGCCACTCCTTCAGCGTCTCGCGTACCATGGCCTATCAACAAAACTACCTCATTCAATTGAGACTCCTACAGGTAAATCGGCTGGCGGAGCAGCACTCCAACACTTCCGGGTTTTTTATCTCGCCGGGTGTCGCACTCCAACCAACTAGCTTCTTTATTAGGTGATAGTTCTATGCTCCGTCAGCTGATTTTCACCCGGCTCTTGTTGGAGTGTTGCTACGTCAGCCGATTTATCCCCGCCCCTATCTTGTCAGCCGATACGGTTTTCAGCGCACCACTGTACTAGACGAGGAGCTAAGCGGTGGTCACTGCCGAAATGCAAATGTAAATAGGATGCCAATACGTTGCCGTGTAGCCAACCTTCAGGTCGGTTCCCCTGTGCGGGTATAAGATAGGCCGCACTGACAGGATCAAAGTCACTTTCCAGTAAAGACCAGTGAAACTCATGGCCGCGCAAAATTGTGCCTGGCTCAACCAGAGGATGCCCACTACAAGCACTCGCCTCGGCATAACCAATTTTCAAGCGGCGGTTTTGCATCACCGTGCGATAAGGTAGTAATCCAACCATTGGATATACCCGACCTTCAAAATCTACCAAAGCTTGGCATAAATACATCAATCCCCCACATTCAGCATAAACGGGCAACCCTTGCCAAGCAAATTCTCGAATCGCTTGGTGCATGGCCTGATTTGCCGCCAAGTCGCGGGCAAAGACTTCGGGGAAACCGCCACCAATATACAAACCATCTAGGTTAGGGGGTAGTTCTTGGTCAACCATTGGACTAAACGGTACTATTTCTGCGCCCCACGCTTGCAACAGATCTAGGTTATCTTGATAATAGAAGCCAAAAGCGGCATCATAAGCTAAGCCCAACCGAACAATTTTGCTAAGTGGCTCAGCCGGGAAGAGTTTGGGGCTAACCCTAGTCTGTTCAAAACTTGCCGTAGTTGCCAACCGTTCTAGCGCATCGAGGTCAACCATATGGGCTATTTCTTCAGCCAATTTTGCTAGGGTGGCTTCTAATTCCCCTTCTTTCAGACCCTCACCCGCCGGAACCAAACCGAGATGGCGTTCCGGTAAAGCATATTTCCGATTTTTAGGCAAGCCACCTAACACTGGCAATCCAGTAGCAGCCTCAATTGCTTGCTGTACCCACTTATAATGGGTGGCACTCCCCACGTTATTAAGCAAAAACCCGGCCAGATTAAGTTTGGGATCAAACTTTTGCAAACCTAACGCAATTGCTCCTGCTGTGCGAGAGAGTTTGCCAACGTCCATTACCACCACTACTGGCGCACCAAGCAATTTAGCCAAAGCCGCAGTACTACCATCTTCATCCCGGCCATTTTTACCATCGTAAAGACCCATCACCCCTTCCACCAGACAAATATCTACCGACTTAGCCACTCGTTGATATAACTCTAGCAAATTCTGGGGTGGTAGCATCCACGTATCCAAATTACGCGAGGGTAGACCAGAGGCCCGGCTATGATAGGTTGGGTCAAGATAATCTGGCCCCACTTTGAAAGGTTGCACCTTCCGACCCCGGTTTTTTAAGGCCAGTACCAATCCTGTTGCAAAAGTAGTTTTACCTACTCCACTTGAAGCCCCTGCAATTACTAATGTAGTCGCCATGTAGCAACTCCTTGAACTATTAGCCTTAGATTATTCAGGCTTATTATTATAACTGTACTTTTTCTTCTAACAGATTGCGTAGCACCTTGAAGAAATAGGGGCAACGATTACGCGCACCCTCATAACCATCTTCTGCCACTTTTGTAACTACTTGCCAGCTAGTACGTTTGCGGGCTTCGTACATCAATTCGATAAAGTGCTTTTCTGATAAAGTGCTTTGCCGATACAGGTTGTTAGCTTGAGTTATGTTTGATTCAACATGTTCAAGATCACGCAATTCACGACTAAAATCCTGCATAACTCTTGAGATATATTCCGAACGAGAAATCTTCTTCTCATTTGTTTTCAGTGGTGCTTGGTGATTCGAATCTTCTTCTTTTCTTGAGATTGATTCAGACTCAATTCCTTTGTGTTTCACATTTGATACACCTTGGTACTTCAGATTTGATATACCCCCGTGTTTCACTTCTGATACACCCTCTTCCGTCACTACACCTCGCTCTGGAAATTCTACCAGATTATGCTCCGCTTTTTTTACATAACGAGCCTGATATTTTTCGGATTCTTCCTCCGAGGGGTCTTCTATCCAGTAGAGATTGGGAATGCCCCGTTCTTTCCCACTCTCCACCGTCAATAGACCCGCTTCGGACAATTCCTGTACATCGCGCAAAATACTTAGTCGCGACTTGCCCCTGTCGGCGGCTATAGTACTCATTGCAGGCCAGACATTGCCCTTTGATTGCCCGTTTTCATCGGGCCAGTCGTAACTATCCAATGCCAGATAAGTCATTTTGGCATGGTCGCTGACGTGATGATAGCCCCGAATAATCACATTTGAGACCACCGTAGTATGACGGCGCAGCTTGTTACGTCGCCGAATTTGCAGGTTATCCTCTCCCTGATTTTTAGCTTGTGGCTGTCCGCTATTTTTTGACACAGAAACTCCTTTGACCGTTGACAGTTAGGGAAAAATGCTTTATGCTATCTACAGTATCTTACTAGAAGAAGATAACAAAAGACTTATCCTTGCCCTACGGGTAACGATGATCGGCTTGAACGGCCCGGTAGCTTGGCGGCAGGGGGCCGTTTTTGTTTTATAACATTGGCACTCTTTTTAGCTCAATGTCCTCAAACGTTAGCTCTTAATCTCAGTCTGCTCCTCCTTAGCCAGTTGGTTTTTCAGGCGCGAAAGGTCACGTTCGTAAAGTTCAATCAAGCGGCGTAAGACTTCCCCTCGCTCTACTTCCGTCTCCTTGGCTTCCTTATTATCTACACTAGCACTAACAGTGTTTTCTTCTTCCATTAGTTTCGTCAGGTCTGGGCTAGAACCATTCAACCAGCGCGGCACTTCTAACTCGAAGTCGGGGCCGAAATCGAGTTTTAATTGCTGAGCATCTTCCTTAGAAATTACGGTGGTAGGTTGAGTCAATGTTTTAAGAATCGTCGCCACCTGACGAGTGGTGGGTAATTGACCGAGCCGAACCGTCTCTGCGATGATCGCTTGGGCGGCGGCTACTTGTAGTTCCTTGGGTAGGCGGGCTACATTGCGGAGTACGTCTACTCCGGGCCGTCCCTTTACCGTTAGATTGTTACGTTTTTCACTATTGGTAACGCGCGTTACCTCACCTGATTCGGTTAAAGTCTCCTGCGTTGCATGTTCTGGTTCGCTTTGAGAGGTTGCGATAAAACTAGCTTCTGGCCCTTCCAACTCAGAAATAGCACTAGAAGCCGTGTTAAAGCTAGTGGTTAGCAATTCACGGGCTTGAGGGCTTAGCTCTTCGGCTAGGCTGATTCGCATTGTAACGTAAGCGCGGGTTTTGCCGATCCGCAAAGCAACTTCTTGATGTGTCCAGTTATATTCGTTGACCAAAATACGGTACGATTCGCCTTCACTGATGGCATCCAATTCCTCGCGTTGGATGTTTTCAACTACCGCGTCAATAATGGCATCTTGTACGTTGAATTTGAAATTAGCTTGTGCTAATGGTTTACTCTCAACCACTAGTGGCAAATGTTCTTGACCATTTATTACATCGTCGCGGTGTTCTACAATGAGTACTGGTACACGTTGTAAACCAATTCTACGTGCTGCCTCTAGCCGCCGTTCGCCTGCAATTAACGTCAACCGCCCACCGGGTGCCCGTACTGCTAGGAGCGGTTGAAGTATTCCCCGTTCCCTGATACTGGCAGCGAGACTAGCCAGTTTTTGGGGGTCTTTGGTTTTACGCGGTTGGTAAGGGTTGGGATCAATCCGATAAGGATCTACATAGGCCAACACCCCACGCGGTATTTCACTCTCTAGGTTGAGCATATCAGAGACGCTAACTGGTTTCTTTTCTTTATTCTCTTTTGGCTGATCTTTATGTTTACTTGCTATGCGAGCCATAAGGCTCTCCTTTAATGTTAGTTCAACTATAAGTTTCTTAATTATAAATCCGGTGTGCTATTTTCCAGCCGGAGTGAGGAGCGTTGATGCGCTTCCTCTACCAAGGCGGAACCGATCAGCCGTTCTTGGTGTTCCATACCCACCACTAGTGCATTATAGCCAATTTTACAAATTTCACGTGGAATACCACCACTTAATTTGGCTAGGGTTTCAAGTGCCGCCTCATTAAAAATAGGGCGGGGCGCACCGGCGGTGCTGAGCCGATGTTTGACTACCTCCACCGACTCGGTTTGGCTGAGTGAGCGGAGTTGATGCCAGCTTACCACCCGACTGCTTAGAGCCTCATCTCTTACAATTCGGCGGGGCAACTCTTGTTGCCCGAAGAGGATAATTTGAACGGGTTTGCTCTCCCCTGCTCCTATATCCGAAACTAGTTTTAATAATTTCAAAGTTTCGGGTTTTGCCATTTGTGCCTCATCCACGAGTAGTACAATGGTATGGTAGCCCAACAAGGTCTCGCGTTTTACATAAGTTTTGAACTGATCCTGCAAAGTACCAGTTTTACCGCTTTGGGGTAACTCGCCTAAAGCCATTAGAATATTCATCATCATGCGACTGGGGGTACTATCCGAGTCACTTACATAGCCTACCCGATAGTAGCCATTGGATAAAGCCCGTTCTCGAATTAACATAGAGATAGTAGACTTGCCGATACCGACCGGACCGCTCACGCAGGCAATCCCCTGTCGGTCACGGATAACGCGCAGGCAACTGCGTAGTACCTCTTGATGGGCGGCAGTCAGGTAGGCAAAGCGGGTGCTTGTCCCGATAATTTGAAAAGGCGGTTCAAGCAACCCGTAATATTCTACATAAGGCTCTGCGCCTAGCTCATCCAGTTCGGTTATGTTTAGCATCGCACTATTCAATCCTTGAACATGGCCCCCATTACGATTAATGGGAAAAGTTTAAAAGAATCTCATATCGAATCGTTCTTATATGGTTTTAACCCATGTTCTCCTTTTTGTCAAGGGGTTTATCCACAATTTTGTGGAAATTCGTAAAAAAAGGGCTGAAAGTTAGGATAGTGCAGGAGTTTTGCCACAATCTTTAGAGTTACGCTAAGTAACAGCCCATTTTCTGATTCTTTTAAGGGTGTGGTGGCTTTGGCCTGATTCTTTGCATATTCATTATGCGGGGGTTTTTCAAGTATTTTTCGATTAGTTCGATAATTTCCTGCTTATTTTGGGCCACTTCTGTTTCGGTTAATTCTAGTACTAGCCAGCCAATGCGGGTCGTCGCTGGCGCTAAGTCTGGTCGGTTTAGGGTGATGATTAATTTTTGTTTGGGCATCAGAATAACGTTATATTGTTCTAGGCTAATCGGCAGAATTTCATCTTGAGGCCAGTAGCGACCTAGTTCTAGCATCAGATCGGTTTCATGCCTGCTTAGAGCGAGTTCTTTCCGGCTACGTTGCTGGCGTACAAATTTAAGCCAGCGACTCTGGAGTATGTCGCTGGTTATCACGCTGATAATAATAACCGCTGTTACCAGAATAACAACGGCTAACCCTAACATTAGAGGTAAGTCCACTAGCCCTTCTCCTTAACTTATATTATGTCAAGTTAAGCCATTAAGTCTCCTACAATAACCAAAGTTATGTCAAGTTAAGCCTCTATTTTGCGTCTGAGTTCGGCGATGACAGCTTCAAGTTCGCTGATGGCCCCGATTAATTGTTGCTTTTCTTCGGCTTTCAATTTATCTACCGAAAGTTTTGAAAGGGCGAAACCTAGCCGATTGATCGGGTTGATGGTGTTACGGGCCGTAACAGTAACTTTGGGTTCCTCTGGTTTCGGAACCGCTTCTTTAGCCGGAGGTTTATCCGTCATCTTCTCCGATTTGAGGTTTTTGATCGCTTTAGCGCGTTCGAGTTCATCCTCTTTTGGAATTTCTGCGATTTTTAATAGGGTCTCTATTCCAGCCAGCCCGTTCCTATAAAGTTCAAGTAATTCTGGTTCTGCCGCGATTTTAAGGCGACGGTAGACATAGAGGTGGCTACGATGGATCACCTCGGCGATCTCCCGTAGCGACATCTTCATCTCTTTTTGCAAAATACTTAGGAAGCGGGCTTCATCCTCAAGGTCGAGGTCGTCACGTTGCAAGTTTTCGGCGAGGCTGACTAGCTTGGCTTCCTGTTCGCTCTTAAATTCTTTGATTATTACCGGAACATCCATCAGCCCGGCCAAACGTGCGGCGCGGCAGCGGCGTTCTCCAGCCACTATCTCATAACGTCCCTCACTCGTTTCTCTGACTATGGGTGGCTGAAGTATTCCCCGTTCCTTTATATCGGCGGCTAGTTCTTTAAGTTTTTCCTGATCGAAATGTAGGCGTGGTTGCTTAGGGTTAGAATCTATCAAATCCAAGGCGATGATTTTGGCTTCGGTATTAGCTAAAGGGCCAGATATAAGACTGCGAGCCGCCTGACCCATACCAAAACCACCGCCATTATTTAGTCCCGCGTTAATACCGTAATCCATTCCGGCTATCGAAGCGCGTGTACCTTTTTTCTTTATATTACTATTATTATCCGACACGTTCCAGTACCTCTTTCGCTAAATTACGATAATCTTCGGCGGCATCGGTTTTCCCGGCGTATTCAGTTATAGGAAGTTGGCGAGCAGGCATTTCGGTTAAGTTATTCCGTTGCCTAACCAGGGTTTTAAAGAGCAATTCGCCAAAATCACGTCGTACTAATTCTAGGACTTCCTGAGAAGAGGAGAGGCGGGTTACATACATGGTAATCAGTACCCCCATCACGGTTAATTGTGGGTTAGTATTTTCCTGTACTAACTTGATGGTGTTGATTAAATGGCCTAACCCATAGAGGGCCATTGGCTCCGATTGAACCGGAATGATTAAAAAATCGGCAGCGGTCAGAGCATTGATCGTAGTAATGTTCAAGGTGGGACCGCAGTCAAAAAGGATAAAATCGTAATGGTCTAAACTCTTACTAGTCAGCTTTTTTTGTAGCACCCGTTCGCGCCCTATATCATTCAGTACCCGGTCTGCTGCCGAAAGGTCAATATGTCCTGGTAAGACCTGAATATTGGCGAGCGAGGTGGTTTGAATAATCTCTTCAAGGGTGGCCTCTGAAGTTAGCAAATTAAAGACACTCTTTGTAAGGCGTACTGGATTGATTCCAAGCGAGGTGGTAAGGTTAGCTTGTGAGTCCAAATCTACCAGTAGCACTTTATAGCCCTTTTCGGCTAAGGCTGCCCCTAAATTTATGGTAGTGGTAGTTTTGCCAACTCCACCTTTCTGATTGGCTACCGCAATTTTTTTACTCATTCTAGCTCAGAGCGTGATAACCCCGGTATTTAGCCTCACCTAAGACTTTTTAAAGTCTTTAAGCCCGGAGAGGAACGCCCTTCTCCTTCCTTTCTTCTGTTTTCTTGTTTTTGCCCAACGAGAGGGCCACTGGAAGTTTCACGGGAAACAATTTAGCTTCTTAGCATCACGTGTAAGTTTGTTCTAAATGTAGCTTATGCCAGCTAAAAAAGCAAATGTTTTTCAGTTTGCTCCGCTAAAAAATTATACTTCTCCAAAGCTGTTACGCTCCGTAACAGTTTGGTCTGTCTTAAAGGGATGGTTTAGATTAAAACGTATCTTCTCCATAAGTAGGGGTTGTAGACTGGTCGTAGACTGGTCGTAGACTGGTCTTTTGGCGTATGCCATACGCCCCTACCCCGAAATTTTGAGAGGATACCTAAAAACCGCCTTACCCCCTTTACGTGATTATTAGCTTGTGCTATGATGGCTACCTAAGTGTTCTTCGGTAAACCATGATAACATAAAAAGCGACAAAAGAAATGCCTCTTTATAACGAATGTAACAAATCGCAGTGGTGGGTAGTTATAATTCGGCCATTTGACCTTCATTATGCCTAAGTAGTTTAACCATGTATAATAATTGCGGTGTTACGCTAAGTTGAACGGTCTACTTTCAAATAGAGTGTTTGATAACCTTGAGGGCAACTAGATGCAAATCCAGCGAAAATCCATTAATCCCCTCCGTGCCTCCGGTAAGTTGGAGCGGAAGCTTTTCCTATTTATATTTCTAACTATTATGATTCCTTTGCTGATTGGTGGTATGACGGCCTATCTCCTAGCTAAAGGCTCGGTCGAACAAAAAGAAAAGGCTACGGTCTCTAGTCTTAGCTATCTGGTTGGCGATAAAATAGATCATTTTTTGTTTGAACGCTATGCTAATGTGCAGGTAGTCGCTTCTAATCCGATTTTATTGCGGGAGGACGAGGCCCGTAACACCCTTTTAAAGCAGATGATTCAAAGCTATAAAGTCTATCAATATATTGCTTTTGCCGGACCGGATGGCAAAATTCTGGCATCTAACCTTACTTCTACTCAAGGACGTGATATGTCTAGTACTAGTTGGTTTAAAACAACTAGTACTACCCAGCAGATTAGCGTGGAAGGACCCACCCTAACCGCCGAGACCGGGGATAAGCGAGTACTTCTCTTCAGTGCCCCGGTCTTTGGCTCTAACCACTTTTTTGAAGGTGTAGTGAATTTAAGGATGGATTTTGGGGCAATCGAAAATATTGTTAATGAGATTAAAATTGGCACTAGTGGCTCAATCCAACTGCTCGACCATGAAGGCAAAGTCTTGATCGGTCCTAATATTGGCTCTAGTCGAGCTAATCTGCTGGCCTTCAAAGAGGCTTTAGCTAAGGGTGATGGCTCTGTGATCGCCGACGATGAATCACAGAACCGCATTTTTGGCTATAGCCTTGAAAAGGGCCATGAAGATTACAAGGGTTTGGGTTGGGTTACACTTGTCCAACAGGATGGTAAAGAAGCTTTTTCGGTGACGATGGATTTGGGCTATCTATTGATAGTAGTTGGGGTCTTGGCTCTCTTAGCCGCCATCATTATGGGCCTCTTAATTGCTAGAAATGTGGCACGTCCTATCTCCCGCATTTCCGATGCGGCTAAGGCTATCTCTAAAGGTGAATTACGCCAGAGCATTGAAGTTAACCGCGAAGACGAAATTGGTGCGCTTTCGCACTACTTCAATGATATGACCAGTTATTTGTTGGAGATGGCGGCGATTGCCTCCACCATTGCCGTCGGAGACCTGACGGGCGAAGTCAAGCCACGTTCGGAGAATGATGTCTTGGGCAATGCCTTCAACGAAATGTTGAAAACCCTCCGTACCTCGGTGGCCCAAGTCTATAGCAATGCCATCCAAGTAGCTACCGCTTCCAGTGAACTCTCCCAAGTGGCTTCTCAATCTGGCGCGGTAGTCCAACAGATTGCCCGTACTATCCAGCAGGTAGCGCGAGGCGCACAGGAGCAAAGCCAGTCTGTTAGTAGCACCAGTGAAAATACGCTCCAACTGGCCCATGCCATTGAGCAAGTGACGACTGGCTCACAAGGCCAGACCAGTATTGTCGAAACCACCAACGAAAGCATTAACCGTCTCTCCCAAGTTAGCGAACGTTTAACGACCAGTTCCAAAGCCATTGCCGCCGTCGCTGCTAGGGCGGCAATGGCGGCTGAAATGGGTTCGCAATCGGTTAACAAAACCTCGGAGGGGATGAACGCTATACGTTCCAGTGTCGCTAATAGTAGCCAGACCATTTTGGAGCTAGGCGAAAAATCGAGTTTAATTGGCATAATTGTGGAAGCCATCGACGATATTGCCGATCAGACTAACTTGCTCGCTTTAAATGCCGCGATTGAAGCCGCCAGAGCCGGGGAGCATGGACGGGGTTTTGCCGTAGTAGCCGATGCCGTGCGTAGCCTAGCGGAGCGGGCTAGTAAATCTACCAAAGAAATTTCGATGTTGATAAATTCGGTACGTAAAGCCACCGAAGCCGCCGTATTTACTATGGAACAGGGTACGCGGGAAGTTGAAAATGGCGCACGTTTAGCGGAAGAAGCAGGTCGTTCCTTAGAATCTATCCTACATGAAGTTGGGGCTACCAACCGCGAGGTAATTCAAATTAGTGCCGCTGCCGATGATATGCGTCGGGTAAGCGAGGGTTTAGTACTTACTTTCGCGGCGGTTTCAGAAGTAGCCCAGCAAAATAGTACCCTTGCCCGAACTATGGATGGCAACTCCCGCGACGTTATTCAGGCTATCGAGAATATTGCGGTGGTCTCCGAAGAAAATAGTGCCGCCGCGGAAGAGGTTTCAGCGGCTACCGAAGAGATGAGCGCCCAAATTCAAGAGATGGTGACTTCAGTTGAAGGTTTAGCTGGAATGAGTGATAATCTCTTGATGGTAGTCGCTCGTTTCCGCTTACAAGAGGACTACCTCGATAGTTTCTTGGCTGGGGGTGCTAATCTGAGTAATAGTACTGGTAATACGCTACCGTTGGTCTCTGTCGCGCCTTCACCCTTCAACAACGGTAACGGTACGGGCATCTTAACCAAATCAGGAAATTAAAAATCTGATAAAGGCTTTTACCAGACGGTTTCTTGTCCGAATACATAAGGACAGCCCTGTAAGAGGGATTTCCAATCCTGATTTGAGGCTCTGTAGGAGGGATTTCCAATCCCGATTTGAGGTTCTGTAGGAGGGATTTCCAATCC
>JACAUC010000190.1 GCA_013390945.1 Candidatus Chloroheliaceae bacterium | reverse complement strand
TTTAGCGGTAAAACTTGCGGTGCTGGTTGGTTCATAGTGCTTCCTTTCGCGTTGAAACTGAATTGCTCACTACAGCTTTTGGCTATCGTTTCAATTATGTACGTTTCGGGCGTATTGAATATGCCCGAAACGCATTGGGTTTACCTGAACTGGTCTCAGTAAACCCTTACCTATTGAAACGATTCCATTTAGGAAAAGTGTTGCTCAATAAGGCTATTTGCCTCTTTGCTGAGTTCGCCTGACTCCTCAGTGATTAGCAGCTTACCTGGGAAGAATTTAGCATACCACGCTTTCTTGGTTTCCCAATGATTTCTATATTTCTCCTGATCTAACATTCCCAAATGTTCCCAATAATACTCTTCCCCCGCCCAATTTATGACAAAGTCGGGGAGGTAGAAAGTACCATCTGGCGCACGGAGGGGAACCTCGTACCTAAAAGGAATGTCCCGCTCGAAAAGCATATTAGCAAGTATAACCTCAGACTTTGAGCGAACCATAATGTCGGCCAGCGTCCGATGAATTTTCCCTTCTTCGTACCAGCCGCTCCGGTTTAGGAACTCTTCGGGGATAGGCCGGAAATCAAAGAGGGACGAATTTATCCCGGCTAAGTGCGAACTTTCGGGCCGACGCATATTCAGTAGCGGAGAAATATCTTCCTGAACCAGCAAGGTACAGTGACGGTTGGCCCGGGTTATTCCGGTGTAGAACATCTCTCGCGAAAGCAGGGCCATTTTATGCTTGGGGACGATAAAATAGACGCGCTTAAATTCGCTACCCTGCGATTTATGCACCGAAATAGCGTAGGCCAATTCTAAATTCCGCTCTACCTCACTGCCACTATCCAACGTAATCCTATATTGGGATTTACGGCTGAACTGTACCTGAAAACGCTTCATGGTAAACCCAGGCTGAAGGAAGGGTACATTTCCCCGTGCATCCCTTCTCCAATCCCGGAGGTCAGGTTGGGCAAAGCCAATCTCTCCATTGTAAGCCTCGATCTTCTCACTCTTTTTGCTCTCAGTGGAATAGGCCCAATAAGGGTTCGACTTGGGTCGGTTTACCACTTGGATTACCTTATCAAAAAGAGTAATGCCGCCTAACTGACCTACTCGCCCCATTCGCCAGCCGTTAATGTGCCTTTGCAAAAGGGTGTTAAGGTAGCCCGTTCCATATTGCTCACCCCGATAGGGAGAAATAATTTGAAGAATCTCTGGTTGCCAGTGTTTAGTCTGACCGTTATCATCTTGAACCTTAAAGGCTGCTTCCCAGAGTAGGGAGGGTTTAGTGGGGTCGTAAGGTTGGTCAGTATCCTTTTCCAGATCGCTGAAGATAGTCTCAATCAACTTCTTGGACAGATCATCCGGGTCAGACCAGTAAATTACCCTGAGATCCTGATCTATATCGCCTTGTTCCTGTACCCGTCCAAGCATTAGCTCCGCGTCCATCTTGGTGTGGCTCTTATGTACATCGTCTCCCAACCGAGTGAAGAGAGAAGCTAGGTCTAAAATCCCTGTACCCAGCTTTTTAAGGCGATTCTCCATTTGCCGGATATTAATTTCTAGGAAACCTAAGCTTTCCGGGTTAGTTTCCCTGATCCAGTCAATTAGATCGGCAAAAATCTTCCCTCGCCCAATTGGAGGCAACTGGTTTGGATCTCCCACAAAAATCAACCGTTGTACAGTAGCCCAATTGATCGCCCGGAAGAGGGTAGCGATAAGCTCCAGATCTAGCATCGAGGCTTCATCAATAATATAGGTACTGATCGCCTCCTCTTTACGCCCACCCCTCCTTTTGAAGGTCATATTTTCGTTGAGCCAGCCTCGTTGAGCTAGGAAAGAGTGAATCGTAGCCGCAGGCTCACCAGTTTTTTCACGCATAATGTCGGCGGCTTTGCCAGTAGGGGCGAGAAGCTGAATAGTGACCCCACTACCCTTCGTGCGCCTGATTCCCTGAAGAAGGGCGCGGATTACGGTAGTTTTGCCCGTTCCCGCCGCCCCGGATAGAACGCAGAGGGGACGGACAAAAATCTTTTGGCAAACCTCGGCCTGTCCTAGAATCGCCGCATCATACTCCTCGCGGGTATTGCCACTAGCGAGTGGACTGTCCAATACCCTCAAATAGTCTACCCAATGGCGTTCGGCAGTCATAGGTACATTGATGGATATATCTGGTCGGCGAGCCAGTTTGCGAATTTGCTCCTCTACTTCCCTTTCAGCCTCATAAACACTCTTCAGGTAAATATATTTCTTCCGCTCAGGGTCATTTCCAGTGCGGAAAGTGAGGGCACCTGATAGGTTTTCCTCATCTACCTCCAGATAGCGTTCGGTAAATTGGTGGCGTTTCCACTCTGGCAAATAGCTGAGCTTGTGGTTTATCTCATGGATCACTTGGCTGGCAGTGGCAAAACTGTGCTTGCTTTCGTGCTTCAGCCGCTCCACGCACAAGGCTCTTAAACGTCGCCAATCGTCTTTAGCGGCAAGCGTAGTGCCGCCTAGCTCCGGCGAAGGAAACATGCCATGGTCAATTTTGTTGAAGGTAATAATATCGTCTTGGTCGCTTCCCACAAACTGCTCGGTTAGAAGATAAGGATTCGCGGCAATTTCGGGAAGGGTGGCGACAATGCCATTTTCGGCTCGCGCATTTCCCAAAATTCGCTTTAGCTGCTCCGTCTGAAGTTCAAAGCGAGGTAGTGTGTGTCGCAAAAGAAGCCGCTCATCCTCACTTTTTAGCTGCCACTGGCGAATGATTTCATTTGAGCGGATGGCAGGCAGGGGTAGGCCGGGAATCGTGGAAGATTTGCCTTCTAGGAAAGCAAAGAGAGACTCTACAAGTTCCTTTTCCTTTTCCGGCTCGGTGGTCAAGCGTTTCTTGTAAAATTGGATAGCTTCCGTAAAACCGAGGTAATCCAGAATGCGGGGAAAGCCGGGATAAAGGCCGCGACACTGCCAAAGCTCGGCGATTAGCTTTTGAAGCCATTCAATTCTAATCGTCCAATTCTCGCTGGTATCGCCTTTCTCCTTGAGAAAGGCGGCTATTTCTAAAAAGCGTTCCACCAAATCAAGGCTCTCGTCATCGCTGAACATGCGCGTACCAAATTTGAAGTTACGCGGATTGTCAGGGGTCAGCAACATCTTCTCCAAGATCTCCGGCTGGTCGGCGTAGAGGTGATAAGGAATCCTAAAACCTTCGTTCGGATAATGAGAAGTTATATTACACTGCCACACATAAGCACCGCCGAAACGTCTCTTTGTTTCAGCAGAAGTATCCTCATAAAACAGAATCTCGCCTACTTTCTTAATACGCGAAAGGCCCACCAAGGCGTAGTGCTGATTCTCATCCTCGCTGAAGGGGTTGCTGTAGTTGGCATAGTAAAAAACTAGGCTCTTATCTTCTTCTATCCGAGTAAAATATTGCCTAGCTTTTTCCAGCCGTTTGTCATTGTCAAAGCTGTTGCCCTTTTTTACTTCCGCCGAGAACATCTCTTCGTAGGGCCAGATGCAAGTAGTGGCCGGGGGTAATTCCCAGCGTTTTTGCTTCGTACCATCCCTGAAAAAGGCTGGTGGGTCAGTAAAAGCCGTTAGTTTCTCTGCACCAAAAGCATTGACGCTATAAATGCAAGGTGCAATATCGGAGAGACTGGCACAGCTTTTACCAGCATTGGTCTGTTCCCACTTCAAAACCGTTAGATCGCGCCGTTCGGCAATCGTGTTCCCTGGGTAGGAATGTTGACCGGAACAGTAGGTGTTAGCCACCGGATTTTTACAAATATGGCCGTTCCAGCCATCAGAGTGCCAAGCAAGACGGGCCGAAATATGATTTGTCATAGCGTTAACTCTTTTCTTTCTGCCTTCGTTTATTGGAAGAAGGCTAAGTAATCTTTGTCTACAGTTGGTACTAGAACCGAGCGATCCAGATATTTATTGCCCCGTTCACAGGAAGTTTCAGGAGCAAAAAGACAGGCGTGGCAGGAAGCTCCGTGTAGAGTCTGGCCCCTAGTGCTAAAGTGTTCGGCGCAGAGTGGATCAGAGGCACATAGCCGTATCTGATCGAGGGCCGCTTCTAAGTGATGGCCTAATTGTTCTGGTTGACCTAGTGCCACCAAGCCCCCCAAAGTTCCCTCGCTATCCGGGGCGGCGGTATAGATCAGAATACCAGCCATTGGCCCTCCCTCTTCTTCAGGATAGCTAGAATAAATGCGTTCCCGGATACTGGCGGCAGTATAGCCACATTCCAAGGTCAATTGGCGCATCAGGGCGTGAGAGAGTGAATGGAGCAGTATATAGCGTGTGCCGGGATAACCCGCCTCCAGATTAGGAATGCCGCGAAATTTTCGCCACTTGCGATGCGCTTTCCGAAAGGCATAATCATAATTTTGAAGGTAAGGTTGAGCCAGCCAATCCAATATAGCCGCTTCGTTAAACCGAAGAAAGAGACCCTCACCCCGTACCTCGGCGGCGGGTACCCAGCTAGGGGCTTTGCGAGCCAGCTTGACCCGATGTTCTGAGGGAAAGGCATCGGCCTCACCAAAATCACGAGGCGATTCGATTCGGGTAAAGCCTATCAGTGCCTGTACTTCTCTTAGGCGTTCGACTAGGACTACCTCTTCCAATTGCTTCTGGAAGGCGACAGGTGGTGCTATCGGAGTAATCTGGAAATCGGAGTACCCACCGTTTGCCGTCAAGTTTGCTGCCATAGAACTAGGGTCGCTTAACACTTGCCATTCGGGTAGTTTTAAGTTGGTGGCTTTGGTCTCGCCACTATCCGGGGCTTGACCACTATCCAAGCTATTTTTACGTTGGATTGCCGACCAAATATCTTCTTCGGAATAAGTTGCCAGACGTGGCAGAAGATCACTATTACGAAAAGCCTTCATTATATCCGGGCTACTGGCGTTCTTGAGAAGCGTCCAATAACTTTCTACCAGAAGACCCAGCTTATCCGGGGCTTTTGGTATAGAGAGGGCCGAAAGGTAGACCGGAAACCAACTGTTGGAAGCTCCTAAGAGGATAGCGCGGTTTTTTTCTTTACAATTCTCTTCCACATAGCTTCTAAGATGGGGCGAACGCCCACTACAAGGTGGCAAGCTTTTGGCGGCGGCTTCGCCAAAAGCCTCGGACATGCGCTTGCTCTCGCCGCAGGTATCACATTTTACCAAGATGTCGGCAGCCTCCCCAGATACGCCAAGTTCGAGCAGGCGCAGACGATAGTTACATTTGGTTGGCCCACTATGCACAAACCGTTCCCAGGGAAAATCGTCCAAATGACCCGCCGAACAAGCGACTAGGAAACGGGCTGGTAAGACCGCCGGACGGGATAGTCCCGATTTGGGACAGTTGACATGGACGTAACGGGTTTTATCGGGATGGAAGAGATCGGTCTTTAGCTGGAAAAGTCCTGATTCTAGGGGAGCCAGCAAACGGCAGCTATATTCAGGGCAGAGCATCCAGCGCGGAAAGACCGCGACTGGTACACCCACTTTAGAGGTCTCGTCATAAAATCCGGCAAGTGGCGCACCATTTTGCTCCTCTATCGCGGGAGGAAACCTAAGCTTTTCGACCTGTTGGCCCAATTGGGCTTTAACCGCCTGAAGTAGCCGCTCCTCTACGATTTCACGAGTATTAGCGACATTCCAGTCATCCAAGCCCATCACCATTACCGAGAGCCGAGGCAAATCAATAATGGAGCCTACTCCGAAAGAAAAGAGCAACTGGCTGGGACGTAGTTCACCTATCCGGTGGCTTTTAGTTGTGCTGATAGCGGTCATTCTGCCTCCTCCTTTGTGGTTTCGTCTGTAACATCTGTGGTGCTGCTATTAGCTTCATAGTCATAGCCGCGAGTTTCAAGGGTACTCTCGTCCAAAATCAGATTGACCGTTGGTTCCACATCTCTGAGCGAATTAAGACAAGTAAAAGGTTCCCATATACCCCGGCTAGGTGCTTTCAAGAGATTGATAGTGTGACCGTCACGATCCATGCGGTAGCCTAGACTGTTGCCACCTATCGGGTTAGCCGCCCGATTGAGCCAGTGTTGGCTCAGGGTTTCCAATTCGGTTTTGACCTCTTGACCTACTTTAGGTTTGCCTGTTACTAGGCAGGCCCGTTCCACCAGAGCATCTAGGGTCGAGGTGAGGTAGGGATGACCTGCGGTAAGCGATCCGGCTCGCTTATTTTGGTTGAACTCCGTACCCGCTAACCGGATGGCACTTACCAGAAGGGCGGCCAACCCTCTATCTCTGGCTCGTGAAGCAAAAGGTGTGACCGAAAGAGCCTCGACATATTGATAGAAAGTGGCGTGATAGTGTTCAAATTGTTCGTAGTGAGATAAGTCGCGGGGTCTGGCCCAGTTATAGATCACACAGACTAAGCCGGGGAAAGAACGACCTACCCGGCTGGTAGCCTGAATATATTCGGCGGTGGTCTTGGGTTGACCAGCCACCACCATCAGACCCAACCGCTTTACGTCCACCCCAACTGAAATCATATTGGTGGCAAGCAATACGTCCAGAGGACGCAACCCGGTACTGGCTTGCCCTTTTCCCTTTCCGGCATCTTGGACTGGTTCGCTAAAGCTGGTTTCAAGCAGGTCAAGTACGCGAGGAATGTCGGCGGAGCCTTTGCGACTAGTCAGTTCTTCTAGGTTGGGAGGGCGGCGCAAAGCTAGGCCATGCTGCGGCATCTTGCCCAAACGGGAACGCACATCATCTTCCACTAGACGACGCATTCCGGCCAGTTCATTCATAGAGTTAAAGTAACCCACCAGCGTCATCCAAGGGTCTACCAACACGCCATACTTTTGATAGAGGAATTGGGAGGCAGAAAGGTAAGCGACATAGACCCGAATGAGAGCTGCTTTAAGCCGCCGACCACTGGCGCAGATACCTAGATAACGCCGACCAAAAGCCTTTTCCGAAGGGGGGCGTTGGCGGGCAAAGAAATTATCGGCGGCTTCTAGCCCTTGTGGGGGGAAGATGTTAACCTGACGCGCAAAAATAGCGTGTACCTGATTAGAAGCACGACGAATGGTAGCGGTAGAGGCAATCACCTTTGGTCGGACGGTTTTACCACCTACCTGCCAAGAAGAGAGACGGTCTACTGCGCTTTCATACAGGCCCATCAGTGTACCTAATGGCCCGGAGATGAGGTGTAGCTCATCCTGAATAATCAAATCGGGCGGACGTAAAGGCTTACAATCATGGGATTTTACCGATGGAAGGTTCCCGGCAGCGGTATGGGAATCTGCATCCTCTATTTCTGAGGATCGGAAGCCGTGACGTGGGCAATATTTGTCTACCTGACCAAAGAGCATTTGGGTAGCACCATTCCAAGGCATTTGGGCAAACTTGTCCACCGTTGCAATCAGAAGGGAGGGCAGGCGGCGATAAATCTCCTCATCTACCACGATCACGGGTAGCCCTTCCTCCGGGGATTTCCTAGCACTAAAGGGACAGCGACCTACAGAATCGCCACAGTACATCAGGGTACGAGACTGACCTTTCGGGTAGAGGTCTACCCGGATGTTCCTACCGGGGTCAATTTTGCTACCGCACCAAGGGCAGTTGGTAAGCTGCGCCGGAGTACCAATTGAACCACCTTGGTAGTGACCATGCAATTGTTTGATTGCATCAGCACTGTCCCGAGTCGTATTGGGTGTAGTGCGCTGTCCAACCCAAAGACCGAGCCGGAAGGGAGTAGTACCCCAAGTCTGCCCGTTATCTTCTCGGCGAATCATTTCACAGGCACAAATTAGAGCGGCGGCACGTTGGAACTGCTGAATGGTAAGGAGCCGTAGGGTGTAGCGCATAATTACCGCAATTCCCTCTAGGCCAGAGCGTCCTTCTACTACGCCTTGAAGTCGGCGAATGCCCAAAGTATAGGCGGTAAGGCCCAGATAAGCTTCGGTTTTACCACCGCCAGTAGGAAACCAGAGCAAATCAGCGATAGCCTTTATATCTTGGCTGCGGTCGGGGTGCTGTACATCGGTTAGGGAGGGTAAATTTAGTAGGATAAAAGCCAACTGAAAGGGCCGCCAACTCCGGTTTTTTGGCAGATCAAACTCGCTGTTGTCAGCCAGAACTGGACTACTATGCCGTACCTTTTCGGCACTAAGGGTCTGGATGCGCTGCTGCCACATCGCCCGATTAGCGAAAGCAAAAGCTTGGGCGGCTTGTTCGTTGGTAGCCAAAAGTTGGATACCCTCCCTGATACGTGCCAAAGTGCGGCGGCAATCCTGAAGGCTTTGTTCGGCTACGTTCCGATAATCGGCGAGGTCACTGGCAGGGTTCCCTATTTTTGCGGCCTGCTCTGCAATCCAGCTTTCATAGGCATCGGCTAAAGGAGTGAGCCGGGTCGCTAATAACAAGCGGGGTGTTTCGGCAAGCTCCTTCATATCTAATACTAAGCCCGTCAGCCCCGGAATTTCGGCGGGGGTAGGAGCTTCGGTGAGGGGTACATCGTAGGTGGGTACAACTACGGTAGAAAGACGGGTAGCACGGGTGGAATCTTCCGGTAATGTAGTGGCATGGACGCTAATCCCGTGACCAACCGCAAAGTTTACCTGTTTGCGGTAACGCATACGCATTGCCTGCTCTTCTACTTCGCTGGAAGTTAGGGTGTTATTGGTTTCAACTGTGTTGGTGCTAAGCCCGGCAAGTTCAGGGCGACGCTGGAAGATGGCACTACCGTCCGGGGCTTCTACGATTAGCTCAGGTTGGAAGAGCCAAGCTTCGTCGCGGTTGCGCCTAGGTTCGTACTGCTGGTTGACCAAAAAGAGCGTTACCGTCCAGCGACCATCTTTGGGAGAGCGGCGAATCCGGCCTTTGACTACCACTTGGGGCTGCTCATCCGGTTCGGGTTGCCACTCGCCAATAGTACCCTCGCGTAAGTTCAGCAGGGCGGACTTTCCCCCCATGGGGCGACGTTTCCAAACCTGCGCGGCTGCACCCGCTTTGTTGGTTTCGGTTTCGCTCACTTTGCGCTGGTAGTGTCCCCACGAAGCTCTAACCTTTACCTGAGTAGCGGAGGAAGCCACGCAAAAACTTAGGCCAAACGAAGAGGGAGAGAAGGTAGTGGTTTGTAGTGCCGTCTGGTCTCTGGAATTGCTACCATCCTCTGCGCTCTGTTCCCCGGCTACGCCCACTTCATCGTCTTCCTCCGGTTCCAACTTTTGCCCACGTGGAGCCAACATCCCAACCAGATAGCGATCTCGCACTCCCGTGTCTAAGATCTCTTCTTCTGGCCCGATAGCTGGCCCTAATAAATCAGCCAAGACCAGTTTTTCCAGTTCGTCACGGATAGCCGAATAAGAGGGGGCTTTTAGGAGTTGACCCTCAGTTTCTATAGCCGAAATGATTGGTAAGACCAGAGGGTTGATCTCATTCGGTACAATATCAACCTCACTCAAAGGATTCCAGTCTGGAGTTGACTCGTCATTATCGGCAGTCCAAACTGCTGGCGAAGGAGTAAGGGTAGTTGTAGTTACCTCTGGAGTGGTCAGTTTATAGCCCTTATCTTCCGGTGGTTCGGTAATAAAGCCATTAGGCCATTTTTTTTGTACTACCTTTTCTACGTCCTCGCTCAGTTCGTCCGGTATGGTCATTCCGCCGATGATCTCAAAATCTTTGATTAAATCTAGTCCACGCAACAACGCCACTAAAGTCTCATAACTGGCGGTTTTGACCTTGCTCCAATCTAGGCAGATTTCACCCGCTTTAAGGCGGCGGTTAAGCGCGGGCAGATCCAAATCACCCGGTAACTCTGGTGGCAAGATAAGATTTTCCGGTGGGGCCTTTGGGCCGGGGCTACTCTTCATTCGTTTGCTCCTGCTTTCTCGTTGCCAAGATTCCAGTAGGTTTCGTTAAAATCTTTGAGCAGTAGGTTCTTGGTCTGTGGTGGTACGATCACCAGTAAGGCTCGCATGGCGCGGGTCATTGCAACAAAGACGGTGCGGCGTTCCCGTGCCAAGATTTCATCGCGCTCCTCCGGGGACATATTGGTGGTAAACCGGGGATAGCTACTTTCTGGAAATCCGGCTAAGGCCACAATCGGAAATTCTAAGCCCTTTGAAGATTTGAGGGTCAAAACTTTTACGCCGGGGTAGGTCAAATCCAAATCTTTTCCGGTCATAAAGGTGGCCTGCACTCCCTGTTCGGTCAAACGAGTGGCGAGTTCGCGACCAGTTTGTTCATAGGGGCAAAGCACCGCACAGGAACCTTGAGTCAAAAGCAATTCACGGGCGGCTCCCGGCAGATAACGAGCCAAAAGTTTTACCTCGTCGGCGATATTTTTCACCGCCCGCACCGCAGGCGTAAACCCGGTGTTGATATACTTCTGCTCTACTGGTTCGCTATCTAGGCCAAAAGTAGTAAGGTTCAAGTAAGAATGTGCCGCTTCACCGATCTCTTTGGTAGAACGATAGTTGGCTTTGAGTATTCCGGTGCGACCCTGAAATTTTAGGTTTTGGTGAACATCCGACCAGTTAAAACCGCTTCCATAAATAGACTGGTTGGCATCGGCAGTGATAAATAGCCGATTCGGAGCCTGACAGAGATTGACCAACATACTCAAGGTGCTAGGGTCAATATCCTGAGCTTCATCCACCAGCATCCCATCAAAGGGTTTTGGGCCTTTTCCTTCTGCCACCAACCGCGAAGCTCTAGCCCGTGCCTGCTGCCAAGTCTCGATATTGCTCTCCTGAAGAAGCTCACAGAAAGCTTCATAGACCCGCCAAACGGCTGTACGTTGAATGGCGGCTAGGGCAATCTTCCGACCGGGGCGCGGTGTTTCAAGGTAAGCTTCCAATGAAGGAAGCAGACGAGCCACAATTACCGAACCAATCTCTTCCAACAAGTAGCTATCGGTCAGGCGGTCAATCGCTTGCTTTTGGGCGGTTCTTTTAAGTTGGTTGCCCTCAAAACGGGCTAACCCGATAGCCCGTTGGAGTAGCCGCAGGTAGGCCGAATCCTCTCGCGCAAGTTGGGCTGGTGCTTTGGCCTCCTGCAAGATGGAGATAGCTAAGCTATCGGCGGTCTGCACTTTGACATACTTGGCATCCTCCCCCAATAGTTGCCGGAGAAGTTGTTCGGAGGAGCGCACTAGGGCGTTGGTATAGGTGGTAAATAGAATGCGGGGCGTAACGTTACCCTGCTTTTTAAGGGTAGTCAACAAGTTACGCACCCGATAGAGGGCGATGGTACTCTTGCCAGTACCCGGCCCGCCCTTGACCAGCGTTGGTCCGGCGGCAGTGGCCGCCCAATTGACAAATTTTTCCTGTTCCGCACTCAGCTTTAAGAGAAAGCCCATAAGTTCGCCTTCTTTATAGCGGAGCAAGTCATTTACATCGCCTAACAGGTAATCTGGTTGCTGTACTACCTGTTCCAGTGGCTTGCCAAACATACAATCCCACAGTTGCAACAGAATCTCGTCCGGCACACCGGGACAATTCCACAAAGCATCTTCGGTCTCCAGCCTCACCAGCCGGGCATGGTAGTTTTGTGGCACTTTCAGGTTTTTCAGCAGTTCGGTGGTGATAGGTTCCGGTAGCTTCCGCTTCTCCGTCTTCTCCTCCGATGCAGACTTCTTGGCAAAGATACGCTCCCAATCAGGCTGGACGCTCTTTGTATCCGCCGAGGCTATTTTGTCAATTTCGGGGTTTAACCCACCCAAAATCTCGGCTTCAATCTCCTGCTCGTAGGTATCATCACTGCGGCGATCCAAGGAGAGCAGGCTTATGTAAGGCTCTTCAAAGGTGTAGAAGATACGATAATCCCCACTGCGAATACGATGCAGCTTGCCATCCATATATTTAAGCTGCTTCTTGGTCTTAGCATCGGGCTTGGGGTCTTGTGCCAATAACGCAATTTTTTCAAGTACCTGATGAGACTCCCTTGGCGGCAATGCCAACCATTGAGTCTGAAAGCTTGGCTTCATCGTCGTCAGCCAGATTACACTCATATTTTACCTTTCTAAGAATTGAGAATTTTAACACTGAAAGAAGAAGGAACACGGAAAACACGGAGTACCACTGATGAACACGGAGGGTTTTATAT
>JACAUC010000189.1 GCA_013390945.1 Candidatus Chloroheliaceae bacterium | reverse complement strand
ATCCCAACATTGCATCAGCTTTGTAGGAGGGATTTCTAATCCCAACATTGCATCACACCTACTTTAACCAAAAGGAAAGCAATTATGCCCGGACACCGACTCCTTGAAACTTTTGCCAGTTATGTACCGTCAATGGTGGTGCGTCGCTGTATCAGTAACCCCGCTCACATTACTGCACCCGGTATAGAACATTTTCCAGCGGCGGTGCTTTTTGCCGATATATCCGGTTTTACCGCCCTGACCGAACGACTGGCGCAGCATGGCCCGGTGGGGGCCGAGGAACTGACCCACATCTTAAATACCTATTTTGGGCAACTTATCGAGATAATTTCCGCCTATGGGGGCGAAGTAGAGGTGGTCAAATTTGCGGGTGATGCGCTGTTGGCCCTCTGGTCTGCCACTAACCAGAACCTAACCGAGGCCACTCGCTTGGCGGTACAATGTGGTTTGACAGTGCAAGCTCACCTGCAACAGGCCACCTTTGCCGTTAGCACCGATCAACACCCCAACTTGACCCTGAAGATAGGTATTGGGGCAGGTGAAGTCTTTACGATGCACGTTGGAGGAGTCTGGGGACGTTGGGAATTGTTGGTAGCAGGCGATCCACTTGTCCAAATAGGAGCGGCTGAACACCAAGCGCGACCCGGTGATGTAGTGCTTTCCCCGCAAGCTTGGGCTTTGGTAGCCGACGAATGTCTCGGTCAACCCCAAGCGGCAGGCTGTGTACGGCTAGAAACCCTCTTAAACTCCTCGTCGGTATTACCTGATTTCAGCACAGCCCTAAACTTACCTAAGTGGTTGGCTCTCTCCTCGCCCTTTGAAAAAGAAATGGTAGAACTGGCTCTGCGTTCCTATATACCCGGCGCAATTATTGCTCGGCTTATGGCAGGTCAATCCGGCTGGTTAGCCGAACTGCGTCGGGTCACGGTACTCTTTGTCAATTTACCCGACTTTAATTTTGAAATTCCAGCTTCAGACTCCCCCATTCTTACACCCGAAGTGTATGACCTCGAAACTTTAAATACCCGGCGAGATGACACCCAAGCGGTAATGCAGGCTCTCCAAATCGCTCTTTATCACTACGAAGGAAGTATCAATAAGTTAAGTGTAGATGATAAAGGTGTCACCCTAGTTGCGGCATTAGGTTTACCGCCACTAGCCCACGAAGATGATGCGGCGCGGGGGGTAGAAGCGGCTCTCTTGATGCAAGCCAAACTGCGGGAGTTGGGCTGGCGGAGTGCGATTGGTATTACTACCGGGCGGGTCTTCTGCGGTTCGGTTGGCAGTACCCAACGACGCGAATACACTATGATTGGCGATGTGGTCAACCTAGCGGCCCGTTTGATGCAGGCTGCTCCCGGTGATATTTTGTGCGATGCCGCCACCTATCAGGCAGCAGAAAATCATATAACCTTTGAGGCACTTCCAGCTATAAATGTCAAAGGTAAAGCCGAACCAGTGGCAATCTATCGTCCTATGGGACGAGCCAAAAAAACTACCTATTCCGAGAGCAGAATCGTAGGTCGTACTCAAGAACGTCTGCTATTGACTCAACAACTTGAAGCCCTGAAACAGGGCGGCAGTGTAGTGCTAGTTGAAGGCGACGCTGGGATTGGCAAATCGCAATTATTAGATGAATTGCGACGGCAAGCCTATGACCAACATTTGACGGTCTTTTCCGGGGCGGGTGAAGCCTTTGAAAAAGCTACCTCTTACTATGCTTGGCGTTCGGTTTTTAGCCAGTTGTTTGACCTAGAGGTCTTAACTAGCCCAGAAGGACGACGACAACATATCCTTGACCTGCTGGAATTGGACCCAGAGCTATTAGAACTTGCTCCCCTGCTCAACTCTATTCTGCTTTTGGAACTACCCGATAATGAAGTTACTGCCTCTATGAGTGGTCAGGTACGGGCCGATAATACGCGCGATTTTCTGTTAAAAGCTTTGCAGGCTTCGGTCGCCCGTTCTCCTAAAGTCCTGATTATTGAGGATGCCCATTGGCTCGATTCGGCTTCGTGGGCCTTGATCGGGCTAGTCAGACAATACGTGCATCCGTTGCTGATGGTTATTGCTACTCGTCCCCTCGCCGAACCACTTCCAGCGGAATATCGGTTGCTTCTTGAAGCACCGGATACCATCCGACTACGGCTAGAACCGCTCCCCTTAGAAGATACGCTCAGTTTGGTAGGTCAGTGTTTGGGGGTTAGTGCTAATACTTTGCCCGAACCAGTGGCGCGGCTAATCTGTGAAAAAGCCGAGGGTAATCCCTTCTTTACCGAAGAATTGGCTTATGCCATGCGCGATTCGGGCCTGCTGGTGCTGAACGGTGGCGAATGTTGGCTTGCTCCCGGCGCAGGCGACCTTAGCACTTTAAATTTCCCAGATACCGTACAGGCTCTTACTACTAGCCGGATTGATCGGCTTACGCCGTCACAACAATTGATCCTGAAAACCGCCAGTGTTATTGGACGAGCTTTTGCTTTTCGGCTTTTGCGCGATATTTATCCCCTTGAGGCCGATAAAGAGCAACTAGGCGATAATCTCAGTGGGATGCAAAATTTGGATATTACGATGCTGGAAACCCCTGAATCAGAACCAGCCTACTTTTTTAAACACGCGATTACCCAAGAAGTCTCCTATAACCTGATGCTCTTCTCCCAACGCCAACAACTTCACCAAGCAGTGGCAGAATGGTATGAACGCACCTACGCCGAAGATTTAAGTCCCTATTATCCCATTCTGGCTTATCATTGGGACAAGGCCGAAAAACAGGCCAAAGCACTGGACTATTTGATAAAAGCCGGGGAGGAGGCTCTCCGCAACGGTTCCTATCAAGAGGCCATTAGCTTCTTTACCGAAGCCCTAGATTCAGAGCCAGATGGTTCTGAACCAAATGAAGGTGAAAAGGAAAGCTCACGGCAAGCTTATTGGAAGCGTCGGCTAAACGAAGCCGAATTACAGTGTATAAGTTTTTAGTTGGAGTAAAAATATGTCCAAGAAAATACTAATAGTAGAAGATAACGAAATGAATCGCGATATGCTGTCGCGCCGCCTAGAACGAAAAGGCTATAAAGTGGTAATGGCGGTAGATGGGGGACAAGGGGTGGCGATGGCCCAATCGGAAGCACCTGATTTGATTCTAATGGATATGAGTTTGCCTGTACTGGATGGCTGGGAAGCTACCCGTCAACTTAAAGCGGCTCCTGAAACCCGCTCTATTCCAGTAATCGCCCTCACCGCTCACGCTATGTCGGGCGACCGGGAAAAAGCTCTAGCCGCAGGTTGCGACGATTACGATACCAAACCCATCGAATTGACGCGCTTGTTGGGAAAAATGGAAAGTATGTTAACACGATCTACTTAATATTAACTACTCAGGACTTTAAGCGATTTCCAAGTCAAGTAGCGGTGAAGGCTCGCTTCCTTGAAGGGATATGTGGGAGACAATTTGTTGTAACTTGGTTTAGTCGGGGTGTATTGCATACGCCCAATGTGACGCGGGTTTACTCAATACACCACTACAAATTGAGGAGATAGACCGGAAATAAATTTCCGGCTAAGGCTTAGACGTTAGCTTTTTTTCCAGTCGGAAACTTCGTCTAAGCGACTAAGTTGGGCTGGAGAAAGTTTTAGCTCTACCGCAGTTAGGTTGCTCTGCAACTGCTCGACGGTGTTGGCCCCGATAATCGGCGCAGTAATTACGGACTGAGCCAGCAACCATGCTAGGGAAACCGCAGTGAGACTACTTTCGGTCTCGGTGGCAATGCTACGAACCGCATCCAGCATCAACCAACCCGCCTCATTGGTATAGCGTTTCTTGACGCTTTCGGCTCGTTCACTTTCTGGCAGCTTATCCCGGTCATATTTGCCTGTGAGGAAGCCACCGGCCAGAGGGCTGTAGGGAATTACGCCAATACCATACTTTTCACAGATTGCTTTTAGCCCTTGCTCAAATTCGCTCCGCCCGGCTAGGTTATAGAAGGGTTGAAGGGTGTCGTAGCGGAGCGTGTGATAGGTTTCGGCTTTCCACAGCGATTCGACCAATTGCCAAGCATCATAGTTGGAAGCACCCGCATAGCGGATCTTTCCGGCCCGTTGTAGATCATCAAAGGCTCGGAGCGTCTCCTCGATGGGGGTAGACTCATCGGCGTAGTGGCTCTGATAGAGATCAATATAATCGGTTTGAAGGCGACGTAGGGAGGCTTCGACCGCATCAATGATATGCTTGCGCGAAAGCCCCTGATCGTTTGGCCCCGGCCCCATTGAACCGCGTAACTTAGTAGCCAGCACGATTTGGTGGCGATTGCCCCGTGCTTTTATCCAACGCCCGATAATCTCTTCCGAGACCCCGCCGGGATTACCCTTTACCCAACTAGAGTAAATATCCGCCGTATCTAAGAAATTGCCTCCTCCCTCGACAAAGGCATCCATCACCTGAAAAGCGGTCTCCTCGTCTGCCGTCCAACCCCACTGCATTGTACCGAGACAGAGCGGTGAAACCTTTAGCCCTGTCCGTCCTAATTTCCGGTAATTCATTAAATCTCCTTTTTTTTACTTGCCATCACTATGCACCATACTGGCTATAATAACCGATTCAAGTTGCATTTTCCAAACCACAAGGCTTGCAGGTAACTATAATTACTTTATAGTACTTAATAACCTCAAAATGCCCGAACATTGCTGTCCGGGCCAAAAATAATTGAAGAATATAATAATAATAATAACGTGAGCGTTTATACCCGTGCGAGACTTTGGAAGAGGTTATTTGG
Organism: Candidatus Chloroheliaceae bacterium; assembly: GCA_013390945.1. GTDB lineage: Bacteria > Chloroflexota > Chloroflexia > Chloroheliales > Chloroheliaceae > L227-5C. Next base: position 7,409 of record JACAUC010000189.1, on the reverse strand, counting down.
CATAAACCTCCTCAGTCGAGTGGGAAAGATCGTTGTTAACTAAAGCTTTCTTGCCCAAGGGGTCGGTCTGCTTCTGATTACGTGCCTTCTTAGTAGCCTTTAGCAGCTTGGATTTATGGCTAAGCGGTTTACTACCGTTTAAGGCCATTAGCTCAAAACCATTATCTGGATCTACCACGTAGGCTCCCGCAATGCGTCCATTCAAAAACAACACATAAGCCTCGTACTCAGGATGCTCTTCCTTTGAGACCTGATATTTCTCCATCAACATTCGTTTTCCGAGGTGTGGTGTTAAATCTAGCCCAATTTGAGCCGAGCTTTCAAAAGCTTGCATAATGCACCTTTTGGCTATAGGGTCGGTCTCTTTTAGTCGAGCCAGATTAGGTACGATCCAATAGCGAAAACCCTTTACGCCACCAACTTGCCAGCCATATTTCTGGAGTAATTCACGGGCCATTTCCTGTTGGTCGCTGCGATCATATCCTGGTTGGACGAGACTAAAGATAAAAGAAGTATGTCCAAGGCTAATCTGATCGTCTTGATGTAGCTTGAACGGTTTATGAGGTTCCAACTTTTCGCCATTAATCCGGGTTCCATTAGTAGAGTTTTCATCCATCACCGTAAAGCCCTCTTTGGTATACTCTAGGCTACAATGGACACGTGAAACTTCTTCATCTGGAATAGGGATGGCAATATTGGGATTACGACCGATCAGAACCGCCCCTAGGGTAAAATCGGTCTCATTTAATTCGGCGGATTGCCCCACTACTTCAGGGGGTCCAAAATTACAATAAAGAACTGCTACTGTACCCACAGTTACCTCCGCTTGTTTGTAGTTTAATTAAGTCTACAAAAGCTCTAAGAATAAAAGTGTTGTGTAATGTCATGCTCCTGTATAAAGTAATTCTACCACAGAAATTGCCCCAAACTAACTATTATCAGCCTTTTATAGGTAACTTGTCTGTTTATTAGGTCTTTGTGGGTAAAAAAGAAGAACTTGCTTCCCATAATCCTTATTTCTAATTCCTTCTAAGTTAATGGCGTTGTAACAGTAGCGTAACATTACTTTGCTAAGATAGATTTATTAAATCGGGTCGCTTTAATTACTTGGGGTGTGAGATAGGTGTAAGATAGAACAAGGTCAATCCCATTACAAAGTTGAAAGTTGGAGGGGATCATGAATACAACACAAGCCTACACTATTTTGGAAGAGAACAAACCTCTCGTTAGAATCCTCCGTGATAAAAATAACTACACGTTAAATCAGGCTGAGCGGAAAAAATTATCTGAATTAGAAGAAGTGGTAAAAGAGGGTTTTACCCGCAATAATGCGCTTCTCTTTTCCGCCGGTTTAAGCCGCTTTGATTTGGCGGTCTTGCTAGGCGCACTCTACATCTCAGCGATAAATTAAGTCAAAGTCTTAGGGTTATTTTTTATCGCATTAGGAGTTGAGATTGAGAGGGCCGTTTGCTTGAACCGACCCTCTAAGGTTTTTTAGGAGGGGGAATATCCTTTTAGGCCACCTGACCTATTATGAGGAAGAGTAAAAATCCGGCAAAGAACATACCAGTGGCAAGAGGCGTTTCCCCTTCTTTATGCGCCTCCATCAGAAGTTCTTCGGTAATCAGATAGAGCAATGCCGCCACCCCAAAGGCTAGAAACGCTTCCAAAAGTGCGCCGGAAAGACCACCCAAGACCGTAACACCCAAGACACCACCGATCCCAATTAAGAGTGCCAGCCCACAGTGAATAGCAATGGATTTAACCCTAGATACTCCGGCCCGGCCCAATGTACTGGATGAAGCCATGGCTAGAAAGAGAATTTCTATCGCAAGAGCCAACGTTAATAAGATTCCTTCTTTGGCTCCGGCAGCAAACCCTAAACCCACCAATAACCCATCGGTAGAGACATCTAGTGCTACTACAAAAATCAGGCTGGTAGGTAGCGTACCCTTGACCTCCTTTTTGTCTTCGCCCTCGCTTTCACCCTCGCCCTCACTGTTCCTTTCGGTATACCACTTGACCACTAGCATCAATACTACACCTATCGTAAAACCACAGACAATCGCTACTGGTGATTTTTCCTCCAGCATTTTGGGTAATAGTTCTACCGCCACCGCATAAAAGACCACTCCAGCGGCTAGATGTTGTACCCCACTTCTCACCCGAGGTCCTAAAGTAAAAAAAGTAGCGGAGACGCTACCGATAATCATCGCTCCCATTGGCAGTAGGATATAGAGTAGTACTTCCTGAAGTAAGTCAGGTTTCCCAGGCTCTATTGCTGCCGAAATGGTTGATAAAATAGATACTTGCAAGACTCAATCCTCTCTGTCTTTTTTCTACGGGTTGCCGATTAATCTTTAGCACCGCAACAAGGCGATGCTAACTAGCTAACCTAATCTTACCATAAAATCCGGCGGTTGTTCTATACACAATTTTTAGTATTTCATCCCCTTACCTGCCGCCAATTTAATGAAATCTTAAGGTATACTTCTAACAGAAGAGACGCACAAGTATTTGGGACAGCAAAGACATTGCTGGATATTCGATCTAACCTAAGTAGCTCTGATTACTTGGGAGCCAAATCTGTCTTATACCCAACTACCCCATCGCAGTGGTTGAGCCGAGCAAAGGTAAAAGGAAAGCCGGTTGGGAGAATTGAAACATTATACAAAAAGGGTACTTTTAATATGCTGAATTTAAACCAATGCCGACTCTCACAACTTGCTATTCTCGTAGCCGAGATTGAATTTAACCTTTTTACTGGAAGAGTGCGTTGTAATTCAATCACGGGGAACTGCCAATTATACTTCCGCCAAGGGGCGCTGATACACGCCCAATCTGCCAACTACGACCAACATGTAATCATCTATGAAATGTTGAATTGGAAGGAAGGGTTTTTGACCTTGGAGAGCGCAGTAGAGGCTACCGTACAAAATCTGCTTCCCGGACAAGTCTCTTTATGGCGTGAGGCACTTAGGATTTTCCAACTGCGAGGGATTTTTGAGAAACCCCTTACCCCATCCTCCGCGCTCCTCTTAGCAGAACGACCTACTTGGATGACCTCTGTTTCTACTCTTTCTATCGGTGCTACCACCTTACCAGAGGTAGTTGATACTTCTTTTCCGGTTGAGCCAATCCTGGCTGACAGTAGTTTTAAACCACTTGACACCTTACCGTCCGAATTGTTGCACGAGACCGTGATATGGGATAAAGGTTTGAAACTTGCTTTGAAAACCGGAACACGCCAGATAGTGCCAAATAGCACTACCGAACTTCAGCCCCTTGAAACCTCCGATCTGGAAATGGCTCCGATCTCTAATCTTCTACCCCAAACTTTGGAGAATGGGTCTGACACAAGTAGACCGACGATTCCAACATCCTTCGCCAAGATCAATAGCTCTGCTTGTACCAGTTACGTTGTTGAAACCAATCTACTTTTGCCAGAGGGTCTTCTGCAAACTCATTTACTGGAGTTGCTTGCCCCACTCAATTTTGAGCGGCACTTGATAATCCTGCAACAACTCCGCTTTACGGGTTATGTCTACTATCGGCTGAGCGAGAGTAACAAATCTGAACAAGGGGATTACGGTCTAGCCCTTTTCCTAGAGGGTTGTCCCACCGACTTGGTGTATTATGAAGGTGACACCGAGACCCGACAAATGGGAATGCAGGCTTACCAGACCTTGAATAGCTTCAAACAATTGAAACCTGAAATTTACAAAGTAGAAGCCCGAACCCTTAAAGCTTATCGCGCCCTGATTAATGGTGAGCAACCTTACAAAAATGTCCAAATTAATGGGGCAATTTTTACTAATCTCTTGGAAACATTCAGCCAATCCCAACGAGATGGAGTAGCTCTATTATATGTAGAGAGTCTGAAACTCTATTACTTTTTCCTCTTTGAAGGGGGGACACAAGTGGGCATTTTCGGGCCAGATTTTCAGTCAGGTCGTCTGCAGGAGCTACAGCCACCTTTAGCCTTGCCCGCTAACAACGCTGGGATAATGCTAACTGTGATGCTGGCTAAACCATCTGACCTTTCTGAGAATCCTGCGCTGGAGCCAAATTCAGTTGGTTCTTCGTTTATGTTTCAAGCTAAGACTATGGAGTTGCCGTCCAGTGGAAGGGGTCAAGAGAAACTAACCACAGAACCACCCGCTAAGGTAAATTGGGATGGTCTCTTCGACCGGAAGCAAATTTCAAATTGGGCGATGTAATGTTTTTATGCCTTTGAGCTTTTAGGTACACAGACCTTAGAAAGAGAAAAAGGTCTCCTCTTTTTTTGGAGAGGAGACCTTTTTGAATCTTGCCTTAGTGGGCAATCGAGGCCACTGTGTAAAAAAACTGCTCATTGTCCAGTTGCTTAACCATAAAATCGGCTAGGTCAGCACGTGAAATCTGGTAGCACTTTTCTAGGCTAGGAGCCTTCACTGCCCGATACTTCCAACTAGGGGGACGATTGGTCAAACCGGCGGGTCGTACAATCGTCCAATCCAACTTACTCTCTTGCACGGCCTCTTCCATTAATCTCATATCCGCCGCTGCATGGGTAAAAACGATGGGGAAAACAACACCTTGAAAGATAAAAGGTACATGGGGATCGCGTTCCTTATCTATGCCAATCGAGGAAATGCAGATCAAGCGCCGTATTTTATTTTCTTTCATAGCCTCTATAATGTTTTTTGTACCCTCCGAGTAGAAAGTGATCGGTTTGTTTAGGCCGGTGGAGATACCAATCGCCGAGATTACAGCCTCCTGACCTAATAGAGCCTTTTTCAAGGAGCCTATATCCGTAACATCCGCCTGCCTAATTCGCAAACCATGGTGACGTAGTTCTATACCCTCCGGGTTTCGCATGACGGCAGTTACATTATGGCCCAAGTCAAGTGCCTTCAGTACGGTTTGATAGCCCGTTCTACCGTTTGCCCCAATAACTGCTACTTTCATCCGAGAACATCCCTTCTATACTACTAAGAGCCACACCCGACAGGTTCCGACACCCGGCGGACTCTAAACCCAAAAATCTTTTACTATTCAAAGCATGGAAACGTCAGTATCACTGCTATCGGTAGGTTCAACGCCAAAATCGGGCGAAGTGCGCGGTTGACGGCGTTCCCGACGTACCCGCTCCATCCTCAACTGCTCTAAGCGATGCCTCGCCCGGCCCAAACGTTGGATCAGGCGCGTCTCTTGTTGTTCTAATCCAGCAATCATTTTATCCAAATTTTCATCCGGTTCGGTCTCTAGCGGAGATCCCCAACCCGGTATCTCCTCTAAACTACGCCGCAGAGCAGGTATCACCGCATCCAGACTACGCCGAAAAGCCCACGTTCCCATTTTGGGGCCATAGCTAAAGAGTTGCTCCCAGACTTGGGAGCCCGTTTTGGTTTCACTATCCTTTGACTGACCAAAACCCCAAGCGGTGTGATCCCGAGAAGAGGGTGGCTCTATATCTTCAGGGCTTTCGTCACCTTCATCATAATTATCAAAATTGGGGCGGTTGAACCCCCAATAAATTTTATCATAATCACGTCTGCTCATAGAGTATTGCCAATCCTTTCGTGCTTTGTCCCCACTTCCAATTTTAGATAAGCATCTTACAGCCCATATCATCCATGGTAAACTTAGCTACTAACTGTGTCAATCTTGCTCGTCTTAACGTTACGTTAGAATTACAGTCCTCTAACCATCCGGTCCTCGTTTCGCTTGTGGAATCCTAGACTTTGAGATAAAATGCTTTTGACGCTGTTCGAGGTTGATTGGCGTTTCCTTAGTTGAATTATATCTAAAAATTGCTGGAAAATTTGCTGAAGGAGCCAAAAAAGCTTTTCCGCTTGTTGTGTAACTTTTTTAGAAAGCGTTTTCGCTACCAAAACTTTGTAAAAAGAACACTCCACAGTTGGGTTGCACCATTGCTATGAATAAGAAGTTTGTTGTTATTGCCTTCACCATTATCCTTGTCTTAGCTACTCTAGCCCTTTTAGTGATCTTTACGATAGAGCCTGCCAAACCACTTGCCGAAACGCGCGGATCTATTACTATTCAGGCTACTTCAATTCCTAGCCCAACAAATAGGTCAGAACCTACCGCTATCGCCTCTAGTACACCCATGGCTACTGCCACTGCTACTCTCCCCCTACCTACCGCTACCCCTCGCCCTACGCCAACACCTACTCCTACCCCTAAGCCTTTATTCAAATCCTTCTTTACTTTTGAGCCTGACGATAAAGTGCAACAATTGAGTCCCGGTGTTATTCAGGTGCAGCGTACTGCCAAAGGCCCTATGAAAATTAATATAGTGCTGTTTGATCTGACAGCGAAAGAGTTCCAAATGCGGGTAGTCTCAAACGAGGATTGGCTTAGTGGGGTAGCGCGAACTAGCACACTAGCAAAAGCTAATAAGGCACTGGTAGCGGTTAATGGTGATGAATTTAGCAGCATCGGTCTACCACAGGGTATGATGGTTTCAGATGGTCAGCTTTTTATGGCTCCCAAGCATCGAGCCACTTTCGGCTGGACGAAAGACCGCCAACCCTTCATCGGCTTCTTTACTCAGGATTGGACGTGGCCCTCCGAAGTTATCAGTGCCAATGGTGCAAAACGCTCCCTTCAACTACTTAATACTACCTGCGAAAATGACTGGATGTGTCTTTACAACGAGTTTTACGGCAATCTCCCGCTACGTTATAATGAGTATCGGGTACTGTTAGACGCTAATTATAAAGTAATTGACATTAAGGATGAAGCCGCCCTAAAAATCTTACCGGGCCAAATGGTGCTAGTTGGAAAAGGGCTGAGCCGTACTTGGCTCAAAGAAAACATTAAACTGGGTGACAACTTGCGACTTAATTTGGTCACAAACCCCGACTATCGCAAGTTCGATCAGGTAGTCAGTGGTGGACCGATTGTGTTGGACAAAGGCAAATTCGTCCAAGATTGTCTCTGTAATTTACGCGATTGTAGTCAGACGGTGATACCAATAGAATACCAAGGGCCACTCTGCGAAGAGTTTACTACTGAATGGAAATATGCCCACTATTTAACGGTGCGTATGCCTAGGATAGGTATCGGTTACAACAAGGATAAAACTATCCTAATCGTGACGGCGACGGATGGCTACCAACCGGGTTATAGCATTGGAATGACCTCCCACGAAGTGGCTAACTTGCTACTAGAGTTTGGGGCTTATAGCGGGATGGAGTTAGATGGTGGCGGTTCCGCTACAATGTGGGTAGGCGATAAGTTGGTGAGCCGACCTAGTGATGGGGGTGGCTCGGTGGAACGCTATGTTGCCAATGCTTTAACCTTTTACTGGAATGAACCACGTACCCCGCCAGGAAAGGGTGCGCTACCTTAGGCAAGGTTCATACCGGCTTTACACGCAGACTGGTCTTTAGGATGGTACT
>JACAUC010000019.1 GCA_013390945.1 Candidatus Chloroheliaceae bacterium | reverse complement strand
GAGTACCATCCTAAAGACCAGTCTGCGTGTAAAGCCGGTATGAACCTTGCCTTAAATGCTGAATTAATTTTTACCCGAAGATAAAATTGGTCAGTTAATCTAAAGAGGCCAAAGACCCACAAAATGGGTCTTTGGCCTCTTGCCTAATTCACAGAAAAACTAGTAGTGAACTTTTACCGGCGTACCAACGGGTGCCCAGTTGTAGACCCATTGTGCGGCTGGAGTAGGCAGGTTTACACAACCATGGCTCATCGGATGGCCGAAATTATTGTGCCAATAAGTGCCATGAAGAGCGTAGGAGGAGTAGAAGTACATTACATAAGGGACACCGGGCAGGTAGTAGTACTCTGCGCCGCTTCCTCCGGTCATCGCTTGGCTCTGGTACTTCACGTAAATATTAAAGGTGCCAGTAACTGTGAGGTGATTCGAGACTCCCGTACTTACCAGCGAGCTAAAGACTTGCTTACTACCTTCATAGGCCACCATACGTTGTTGGCTCAAGTTCACATCAATCCACTTGCCACTACTAGCCGGATTTGTGGCGGGGGCGGCGGCGGGTTGTTGCGCGGGTGCGCCACCCTGACCACCTGCCGGGATGTTTAGCACCTGTCCTGCGAAAATTAAACTAGCACTAGAGAGACTATTTGCTGCGACCAAGCCGTCTACGGTTACGCCAAAGCGACTAGCGATGGCACTTAGACTATCGCCGTGTTGTACGGTGTAAGTACTACCACTGGCGGCAGGTTTGGGAGCTGCCGGGGCCGGGGTAGCGGTTGGGGCCGGAGTACTGGCGGCGGCTCCCGTGCCGGGAATACGAAGTGTTTGACCAGCGTAGACGTAACTCATCGCCGAAATCTGGTTACGGGCCGCTAATTGTGTAATCGAAACGTTAAAACGAGCGGCAATGCCACTCAAGGTATCTCCCGGTTGGACGAGGTAACCGATTTCGCCGGTGGTGGGTGCTGGGGTGCTGTTGTTTGAATTGCTGACACTTGCACCTGGTACTTTCAAAACCTGCCCGGCATAGATATTATTTACATTACTGATGCCGTTAGCCTCGGCCAGAGCCGTCACGGTTAGGCCAAACCGGGCGGCAATTCCGGTTAAGGTATCTCCGCTTTGGACGGTATAACTACTCTCGGCGGCTTGTACTTGATCTACCGCTACCGTCATTAATATAGAAATGACGAGGGTAAGTGCCAAAATCAAGCTGGCTACTTTTCGCATGTATCGCGCTCCTTCCACTAAGGGCCTTGGTTTAATTCTACCAAATAAAATTCGCATCGTAGACTTATTGACATAACATTAGCTACTTCGATTATAGCACAGTTTTCTTACTTGACAATAACCAAACCCTAGATTCACCATTTCCATTAGCAAATCGCTCGTAACAAATCTTGCGCTGAAAATGGTATAATAGGGCTGTTATAGGTTTCTATTAAGAAAACGTTTGTCTTTAAGATAAGTTGCTCAAGTTCTATAAAATTTATTTGATAGCGAAGAAAGAGGTATGCGTTTCTATGAGCATGGCGGTACTAAAAGAGGTTGTTTTTGTAGCAATGGGCAATGAAGTTTTCCGCCGCAGATTGGCCTTTGAGCCGGATGAGGTTTTAGGCTATTTTGATCTAAGTAAAGAGGAGCTTTCGGCCTTACGCTTGGGTGATAAAGAAAAGATGGTCGCGTTGGGCCTCGATGAAAATTTAGCCGAGTACGGTCGCCTGCTCTTTTCAAAGCGCCGCTCTTAAAGGCTACCTATGGCTAATTCTAGCGCGGGTAGGGGCGAGAAGCGGTTTCGAGCTACAGTAATTAGCCCTAATGATAAAGAGCAACTCTTTGACGTAGGTGAAAGTTATATTGCGGCACTCCAAGAAGTTTTGCGTAGCCGGGATGTCCTCCGGTTCCGCAACTTTTTGTCTTCTGGTCAGCAGACTTTACCGGATGAGATGTTAGCCGATACCCTGAAATTGGAGACTATGTTACACCAACTTATCCTCTCGCTGCCAGAATTGTCAGATTTGCACGTTGAATCGCAAAAATGGCTTGATGAGAATAGTCTCTTGGGTGGCAGCATATTAAGCTAAGCCGTTCAACTTACATTGGAACAGAAGATGCAGGATTTTGAAATTAGGAAGTAGGAAGCAATGCGAATTACTGCCGAGCCGGTGACGCGGCTGATTGATGAATTAAATAAATTACCGACTATCGGACCAAAGACAGCCTCTCGACTAGCCTTTTATATCCTGCGTGGTTCAAAAGATGACGCTCAGGCTTTGGCTCAAGCTATCTTAGATGTTAAAGAGAAAATTATCTATTGCTCAGAGTGTTATAACCTGACCGATATTGATCCCTGCGCCGTTTGTGCCAGCAAAGACCGCGATAAGAGCCAGATTTGTGTGGTAGAAGAGCCGCTAGATGTGGTAGCTTTAGAGAAGACCCGCGAATTTACCGGGCTTTACCACGTTTTGCATGGTCATATTGATCCACTCGCCGGGGTCAGTCCCGACAATCTAAAAATACGCGAATTGCTGGATCGGGTACGGTTGCAAGAGGTACGCGAAATCATTTTAGCGATGAATCCTAACGTGGAGGGCCGGGCAACCGCTTCTTATATCCACAAGTTACTAGTTCCCCTTGGCGTGAGCGTTACCACTTTGGCAACGGGCCTGCCTGTCGGTGGCGACCTCGAATATGCCGACGAAGTTACCCTCTCGAACGCTCTCAAGGGCCGCAGGCATATTTAGTTCCAAACTTCAAACAAATTAAAATCAATAAACACCAAACCTACTCCGCTATCCTAAATTAATAGAGAAAATACTTTTCGACTAGGGACGATGGCAGATTTTTAGCTGCCATCGGTCTAGTCAAAAAGCTCATATTTTGGTAGGAAGCGGCTCCGTTCAGTGATTGGTTAAGAATTGTCGGTTGGGGTGGTTTGCTCTTCTGACGGAGATTGTTCTTCAGAGGGTGCAGCCTCCGTCTCGGTGATAGCTTGCTCTAACAATGGAGCAACCTCCACCACCTCCTCTAGCACTTGCTCTTCAGGGGTTACAGTCTCATCCACTGAAGGTACTTGTGCCACTGGTACTGCAACTTCAGGTGCAGGTTTAGCTGAATTTCCTAGTGCTTCCCGGTCTAACGTTGAGTAATATTTGGCGGAGGGGTGATGGACTACTAGGGCCGCCGTAGACTGTTCTGGATCTAATTGGTGGGCTTCGGTGATACCTACTTCAATCTCAGCCGTGATGGGCATTAGTTCAAAGAGCTTTTGCTGTTCGCCCAAATCGGGACAGGCTGGGTAGCCCCAACTATAGCGCTTGCCCTGCTCCGCTTCTAAACCTAACTCCTGTCGGATCAAGCGGTGCAGGTAATCGGCGGCGGCTTCGGCTATAGAACTGGCTAAACCATGAATGAAATAGGCTCGGCTGTAATCGCCCTCTTTGTTTAGCCGTTCACAGAACTCGCTGGCAACTTTACCTGCTGTCACTATCTGCAAAGGAAGTACGTCGGGTTGACCATCCCGGAACGTCTGCCCAAAATAATCGGCTAGGCAAAGCTTTTCACCACCGGGCTGACGGGGGAAAGAGAAACGGGCGATTTCGCGTTCAAAATTGGCTGGATCAAAGACAATTAGCGTCTCACCTTCGGCCCGGCAAGGGAAGTAGCCATAGATGGCCTTGGGAGCCAAGAAGCCCTCCTGCTCCACCGTCTGACGCATTTCGGCTAATTTTGGCTCAAACTCCTCGCTCACTAGTCGGTCAAAATCGCCCGGCTCGCGCTTTTTATCGCTCCCGCCGCCCCAGTGCAAGCGGAAGAGCGTATTGCGGTCTAGCAGGTTGAAAAGCTCGTCCAGAGGAAGGGTCTCCAAGGTCTTAAAGCCCCAGAAGGGAGGCGTGGGTAAGATTGCGGCATCGGTCAAGCCGCTAATTCGGGTAGAACCAGTCTCTTGGATGGTTTGAGCGACTACTTCGGCAAGGCGGGCCTGATGTGCCGCCACCTTAGCCTCGCGGTCGGTCTGCTTCACCAAAGAAGCTTGAGCCTCTTCGTGTACCTTTTGCTTTAGTTGTGAACCCTGCACCGGATTGGTAAGTTTGTCCACTACGTCTAAACCCTCGAAAGCATCTTTACAATAGAAGACACCGGGCGCGTAAATGGTGCTAGGATCGCCATCAATGAAGTTGGTGCGATAGCCAAAGTTGCGATTGATCGCCGCTCCACCAATTAGTACCGGGAAATTCAAGCCACGTCGGTGTAACTCCTTCACACACAACGGCATCTGCTTGGAGGTGCTAACTAACAAGGCTGAGAGGCCAATCGCATCGGCTCCTACTTCAATAGCTTTCTCGATAATAGTATTAATCGGGACTTGCTTGCCAATATCGTAAACCGTGTAGCCATTATTACTCAGAATAGTGCAGACTAGACTCTTGCCAATATCGTGAACATCGCCAAAGACGGTAGCCACCACCACTTTGCCTTTGGTATAGCCCTCTTTCTTTTCTAGGTAGCCCTCCAATTGAGCGACGGCCTTTTTCATCACCTCTGCCGATTGGAGTACAAAAGGTAGGATTAGTTCACCCGATCCAAACTTATCACCTACCTCTTTCATCGCGGGTAACAAGACCTCGTTTAGGGTCTCCACTGCTCCTCGGCTACTTACCTCCAAATCCACCAATTGCTCTATACCCTCTTTGCGGCGGTGGAGAATTTGGTAATGAAGTTTTTGGGCCGTAGTCAGTCCTTCGGTAGCATCGGCGGCATCCTGCTTTTGAATAGTTCCAGCGTTCTGCTCGAAATATTGGATAAAGCGTGGCAAAGCATCAGGATCGGTATTAAAGATCAGGTCGTCACAGAGCTTGCGTTGTTCTTCAGGAATTTCGCTGTAAGGGGTAATATGGCTAGGGTTGACAATGGCGAGGTCAAGTCCGGCCTGTACCGCATGGTGAAGGAAGACCGAATTAAGGACGGCTCTTGCGTAGATCTTGACCCCAAAGGAGACGTTGCTCACCCCCAAGATGGTCAGGGCTTGGGGGAAAGCGGCTTTCACCCGACGGATACCCTCTAAGGTTTCGGCGGCATCCGGGCGCAAATCTTCTTGTCCAGTCGTGACCGGGAAGGTCAGCACATCAAAGATCAGGTCAGACTCGTTCAAGCCATATTCGTCACAGACAAGCTCCCGAATCCGCCCGGCAATTGCCAATTTCTTTGCGGCGGTATGGGCCATACCCTCCTCATCTATCGTTAGAGCAATAACTGCCGCCCCATGATCGCGGACATAGGGTATTACCGTGTCAATCCGTTCACGGCCTCGCTCCATGTTGATCGAATTGACGATGGCCCGGCCGGGATAGTTCTTGAGGGCTAGAGCAATGGTGTCTACTTCAGTGGAGTCAATTACGAGAGGTGCTTCAATGCCACTGGCAAGCTTTTTGATGGTGCGGCGCATCTGTTCGCTCTCGTCCGCTCGTTCGGTTAGAGCGACACAGACATCAAGGGTATGCGCTCCGCCCTCCACCTGTTCACGGGCGATGGTCATAAGACCATCGTAATCTTCGGCCAGCAGCAGTTGTTTGGCCTTCTTGCTACCTTGACTGTTGATCCGTTCGCCTACTAGCAGTGGAGCGGGTACTTGATGAAGTGCGGTCGCTCGAATACCACTGGCTACCATCGGTTCGGAGGTAAACTCACGCTGCGAAGCCGAACGCCACCACATCTCATCCACCAACATTTTGATGTGGGTTGGAGTAGTGCCACAACAGCCGCCTACGATATTTAGGCCCATCTCCTCCACGAACTCGCCTAAAAGCTCCGACATGCGCTCCGGGGTCATCGGATAGACGGTGCGGCCCCCTTCGTTCAGGGGCAGACCCGCGTTAGGCAAACAACTGAGTTTAACCTTGCTGCGTTCCGAGAGATAACGCAAAGGGTCGCGCATATTCTCCGGCCCGGTAGAGCAGTTCAGGCCGATAATATCGGCCCCTAAGCTCTCCAGAATAACCATTACAGCGGCAATATCAGTCCCCAATAACATCCGCCCACTGGTATCTAGCAGGCTTACTTGGGCCTGAATAGGAACCCAACGCCCGGTCTGTTTAATGGCGGCGCGAATACCGAAGATAGCCGCTTTTACCTCTAAAATATCTTGGCTGGTTTCGATTAGTAGCACGTCTACGCCACCCTCAATCAAGGCTTGGGCCTGTTCGGTGAAGGTCTCCACCAGTCTATCAAAGGTGATGTTACCGAGAACCGGGTCATCGGAGGAGGGCAGAAAACCGGTCGGCCCCATCGACCCCGCCACAAAACGGGGGTGGGCGGGGTCGGCTTGGGTAAAGCGGTCGGCGACACGTCGGGGAATGGCGGCGGCCTGATAATTGATCTCGTAGGTCTTTTCGGCTAAGCCATATTCATCCAATTTGAGGCGGCTTCCAGTAAAGCTATCGGTCTCTACTACATCGCAGCCAGTGGCGAAATAGGCACTATGAACATCCTCGATAACATCCGGGCGAGTTAAAACCAGCACTTCATTGCAGCCCTCATATTGCGCTCCGCCGAAATCAGTTGGGCCTAGGTTGCGTTCCATCAACTGTGTACCCATAGCTCCATCGTAGACTAGCACTCGCTTTTCAAGCTCTTGCCAAAACTTTGAATTTTGCTTATTGCGTTCGTTTATCTCTTTGCCCACCTTTAAAACAACCTCCTCAGACTAGATTTCTATGTTGGGATCAAATTGGCGTAGACGTTCCGCCAAGAGTTCAGCTTTGCGTCGTTCCTGTTCAATTACTTTCTCAAGTTGCTCGGTATAATCTTGGGTTACTTGGACGGTCACTTTAAGTTGCTCCGTCTCGGTCAAGATAACCTCATTTTGTTCCTTAAAGCTTAAACGTTTTTGACCGTCGTTAGCATACAGCCCTAACCTTGCACCCTCTTCCACCAGCCAGCTTTCCAGCGTTTCACTCCACACTCTACCCTCTTCATCAGGCTCTAAGGCCACATACTCACCTTCAACCAAACGCCAGCCTTTAATTCGGGAGCCTTGCCAGAGTCGATTCAGGTGAGGATCATAAGAGAAATACTCTTGGGCTTGTACCACCTTTTCATAGATTTGCACTTTGCGGCCTAGATCTTCTTTAAAAATGCTAGGTGAAGCAATTTCAAAGACCACGTCCGGGGGTGGATTATTTGGCCCGATAAGGTAGGTAGCCGAATCAGAAGGGGCTACATTTTTAATAACCGCCAGATCCGGGGTAACTTTCACAAAACTGCGTTCTGAACCTCCGCTATCGGCTATCGCTTCATCTTCGCGGCTGGTTTCGGCCTGAAAAGTAAGGTTAAAGGTGATAGTACAGATCGTTTTACGGTAGATCCAGACCAGCAATTCATGTAAGTAAATAGCCAACTCGCTATGGCGGGGATGGTCACCCAAGCGTTCTCCTTTCTGAGCATAAAGAAGTGGTTCATCATCGTAAATGAAGGGCAAACCCTCTTTATAAAAGAGAGGCCACTTTGACAAGGGTAAATCCGAATTTATAGTTAGTTCTTTAATACTCATCTACCACCTACTCCCGAATTTCAGTGCAATACCACGTTGTTAGCCTTTTGTATATAATAACAGAAAGGTAACAAAAATCCTTCCGATATATTCACTTTTATGGTTAAAATCTTAGCATAAAAGCCTAATTTGGTCAATGGCACTTACCCCAAAACCCCGAAACCCAACAGGCAATAGGGGCAGCGCGGCAAAGGCACAAAGACCACTTGATTACTGATACCAAATAGCTTTTGTGTTAAAATACAAACGAATATAAAAAGATGGAGTTAATAGGAACTTTTTGGAGGAGTTGTGTTTAAATTTTTCCGGCGTAATAAAGAGCCAGAAAAGGTTATAGAGCAAAAAACCGAACAGGCTCTTGAAAAGACTCGTACTGGTGGAGTTTTCGAGCAAATCGGTAAGCTTTTTGAGGTAGATGACATTACCGATGACTTTTGGGCTAATTTGGAGACACTTTTGCTCCAAGCCGATATTGGCTATAATCTGACCGAAAAGTTAATTGAAGAGAGCCAACGGCGTACCCTTGATGAAAATACCAAACGTACCAAAGATGTAGAGCGTATCTTCCGCGAGACTATGATAGCGGTTTTGCAAGAGGCTCAGGGTAAAGCCCAATCTAGTGTAGATGCGATTCACAAGCGTGAAGAACAAGATCGCGAATGGGAACGCAAAAAACGTGAAAAAGAAGAGGCCAAAAAGAATAAACAGAAGAGTGTGCCAGTAGCCCCCATTTCGATTCCCAGGAATATTAGTGCCGATGGGGAGAAACGACCTTACGTGATCTTGGTTATTGGTGTAAACGGTAGTGGCAAAACCACTTCCATTGCAAAATTGGCCCGTTATTATCAGAACGGTGGTGGGAGTGTGGTCTTAGGAGCCGCCGATACCTTCCGGGCGGGAGCAATTGACCAGTTAAAGCTCTGGAGTGATCGGGTTAATGTGCCGTGTGTCGCTCGTGAACCAGGGTCAGACCCGGCAGCGGTGGCTTTTGATACCGTAAAATATGCCCAAGATCATAAAATTGATATTGTAATTATTGACACCGCCGGGCGAATGCAGAACAACCATAACCTGATGGAAGAGATGAAGAAGATCGAGCGTACCATTGAAAAGGCCCAAGTAGGTGCGCCTAACGAAATTTTGCTGGTACTGGAGGCCGTGATCGGTCAGAACGGGTTAAGCCAAGCCCGCATTTTTACCGATGCAGTGGGCGTAGATGGAATTGTTTTGACCAAGTTGGACGGTACGGCTAAAGGTGGCGTGGCCTTTGCCATTGCCAACGAAATGAAAATACCGATTAAATACATCGGTACAGGCGAGAAGGCCGACGATTTTGCCGAATTTGAATCGGAAGCCTATGTTCACGCCCTCTTCCGTCGCTAGAGTTTGGATTTAGCGATATGGTATAATAATGGTTACGAAGAAAACCAATTTTTAGAGAAAGTAAAACGCCTTGGCGGAGGCTCGATTTTTAGGATGGCGAGGAATTACTAAGCATGTTTGATACACTAAGCGATAAATTGGAGTCGGTCTTTCGTGGGCTGACTGGTAAGGGCAAACTAACTCCAACCGACATAAAGACCGCAATGGTGGAGGTCAAGCGGGCACTGATCGAAGCCGACGTTAATTTGGGCGTGGCGAACGACTTTATTGCTAAGGTCGAAGAAGAGGCCGTTGGTGAGGCTATTCTCTCCAGTCTGACCCCCGGCCAGCAGGTAGTCGAAGTTGTAAACAATAAGCTGATCGAGATGTTGGGTGGGGAGAGTACCGGCCTAACCTTAGCCTCCCAACCCCCAACCATTATTATGATGATTGGTTTGCAAGGTTCGGGTAAAACTACCACCGTTGCTAAGCTGGCCCTAGACCTACGACACCGAAAACAGAAACCTTTGCTGGTGGCCGCCGACATTTACCGTCCTGCAGCTATTAACCAATTAGAGGCACTTGGTCGCCAGTTAAATATTCCGGTTTATAGCGAAGGCAACCAAGTTGCCCCCCCGTTGATCTGTCAGAATGCCATCGCTAAAGCCAAAAGTGATGGCAATACTGTTGTTATTCTCGATACCGCCGGACGCTTGCAAATTGATGAACTGTTGATGAACGAATTGGTCGAGATCAAGAATCGGGTTAATCCCACCGAAATTCTCCTCATCGTGGATGCTATGACCGGGCAGGAAGCGGTCAATGTGGCTGGTGAGTTTAACCGTCGTGTCGGTATCACTGGGGTAGTGATGACCAAGATGGACGGTGATGCACGGGGTGGTGCAGCCCTCTCCGTGCGGTCGGTAACGGGAGTACCGATTAAGTATATTGGTACAGGTGAAAAAGCCAGCGCCCTTGAACCCTTCTATCCTGATCGTATCGCCAGCCGAATCCTCGGTATGGGCGACGTGCTAACCCTTGTGGAGAAGGCCCGGGCGATGTACGACGAGGAGCAGGCCACCAAGCTTCAAGAAAAGATGATGAAGGGCAAGTTTGACCTAGAAGACTTCCTAAACCAGATGCGTAATATGCGTAAGATGGGGCCGTTGGGTAGCTTACTAGGTCTCTTGCCGGGCGTAGGCAAGCAAATCAAGGAGTTGCGTAACGCACTAGATACTCCCGAAGCCGAACTAATGCTCAAACGTACCGAGGCGATGATTCTTTCAATGACTCCGGCAGAGCGCACCAGCCCGGAAATTATTGATTCTAGTCGTCGCAAGCGCATTGCCAAAGGCAGCGGTACGAGTGTCGCTGATGTCAACGATCTTTTGCAACAGTTCAAAGTAATGCGCCAAATGACCCAGAAGATGAGCAATGGCAAAGATTTGGACATGGCTTCGTTAATGAGTGGAATGGGGCCGGGAATGCCCGGTGGAGTCAACAGTAGGAAGCAGGCTACCTCACGCCCGGTAGACCCTCTGGCCCAATTCAAAGGCTCCTCCGGTGGAGGAGCAACAGGTGCTTTTAAGAAGGGCAAGAAGAAGTAACTAAATTTTAACGAGGCGAAAGATTAACCAAAGATTCCGGCCTGAATCGAACTGCTCCAGAGTTCTAGGAAGTGTTGGGCCGGAGCGGTAAGCTCCCGATCACGGCGGTGGTACATACCCACTTCGAGTACCAGTGGTTCCCAATCATCCACTGGAAGCTCTAGCAGAGACCCGCTTTGCAGTTCGTTCGTAACGGCAAAGCGGGGCAAAAGCGAAATACCCGAATTCATCTTCACCATTGCTTTAGCCGTTTCGGTGATGCTAATCTCCATTGACATACGCGGACGGCGGTTTATATCACTTATCCGGTTCATAAAGACATCAAAAGAGCTACCCCAACGTGCCACGATAAATTCTTCATTCGCTAACTCCGCCATCTTTACGGGCCTAATCTTTCCGGTTTTGGTACGGCGTTGGGTTAAGGGGTGTTGCGCCCCGGCAATTACAATTAGCTCATCGTGGAAGGTATCTAGTGTCCGAATCTGGGGATGAATCACTGGACCCAATGCTAGGGCTAGATGAACCACATCGTCCAGCAACATTTGAACAATGTCCACCGACTGCCCGGAACGTAGAAAAATCTCTACCTGTGGATTTTGACGGTGAAATTCATCTAACACGGGCGCAATCAAGAAGAGACAAATCGTTTGGATGGCTCCAATTGCCAACCGTCCCCCGGTTCCTTCGCGCACACTCCGCACCGCCTCGATCCCTTCATCTAGCACCGAAAGGGTTCGTTCCGCATAAGGTAAAAAGGCTTTCCCACCATCGGTTAATTCGATAGTGCGACCCTTACGTAAAAAGAGCTGCAACTTTAGCTCCTCTTCCAGAATTTGAATCCGAGCCGTAACCGAAGGCTGGGTAACTGCCAGTAGTTCGGCGGCATGGGTAAAGCTTTTTTCGCGAGCCGCCATCACGAAAGCCCGTAACTGTCCTATCTCCATCTCTCTCCTGCGTGAATATCCGCTTACTAATAGCCTGCAACTATAGCATGAATACGAAATATCAATTTGAATTATAACATATCTTGCCCTATAATTAAAAATGCCTGTCCGCCGACAGGTAAGCTTTCTGTTAAAAACTTTCTTGCTCGCTTACCCAAGGGAAATTTACCCGATGTATCAGAAGAGCCACACTGACGAAGTAAGCCTAGTTGAAAGGCGTAAGCAGTTGCCTGCCATTCTGGTACTGCTCCTTAACACTGGCCTGATGTGGTTTGGTTTTTTTATGTTGATTCCCCTAGTGGCACTCCATGCCACCCGTGATTTAGGGGTAAGCGCGGCCCTAGCCGGAATGGTGTTGGCTGTAAGGCAATTTGTACAGCAGGGGTTGGGGGTCTTTATTGCGGCAATTGCTGATTGGTTTGGCTATCGCCGGATGATGCTCTGCGGTCTGCTGATTCGGGTGGTTGGTTTTTCCTACCTCGCCTTCGCCCCGGACTTGTTTCACCTAATGCTTTCGGGCGTAGTAGCCGGAATTGGCGGAGCCTGCTTCGACTCCAGTGGCAAGGCTGCTTTAGCCGCCATTTCACGCGGCTATAACCGCGAAACAATCTTTTCATGGACAGCTACCGTCGGCAATATTGGTATGACCACTGGCCCTTTGTTAGGTGTGGCTCTGCTCCGGTTTGATTTCAAGGTGGTTGGGTTAGCTTCAGCCACTATCTATCTAGGCTGTGCGGTCTTATTGCTGCTTTTTGTGCCATTTATTCCCCCGGCCAGCGTTCACACCGCTCAGCACTATGGAGCCGCTCAAGTATTTGGTCAACTTGGGTTAGTTTGGCAAAATCGGCCTTTTCTAATCCTCAATCTGATGATGGCAGGTTACTATATTCTTTATGTCCAAATCAATATTACTTTACCCCTCTTAACTGTAAAGCTCACTGGCTCCGAAGGCGATATAGCCCTAATTTATGGGGTGAGTAGTGGACTGGCAATTGCTTTTCAGTATATCTCGGTAAAAGTCTTGCGACATTGGTTCCAGCCTGTCACTATTATTGGCCTTGGCACCGGATTGGCCGGGCTAGGGTTGTTTGGTGTGGCTTTCGCGAATAATCTGGCTTCTCTGCTGGGTTGTGTGGTAGTCTATAGCCTAGGCCGATTGGTGGTAGAGCCAATGACCTACATTATCACGGCTCAATATGCTACCAATGAGACCATGGCGAGCTATTTTGGCTTTAGTGCGTTAGCACTGGCACTGGGTAGTATTTGCGGCAATCTCTTAGGTGGCTGGCTTTTTGATTTAGGCAATCATACAGGGCTAATCGGCTTGTGTTGGCTTACCTTTGGCGCAATCAGTTTATTAATTGTAGTGGGTATTTTTTGGTTCCAGTCTTATCAAGCTCGCCATAGCTCTAATTTTATTCTTATAAATGAAAAGGTAGCCACCCACTTGCCGGATTAAACTTAAAATCCACAATCTCTGTGGACTGTAAGGCTGATTGATTAGTTAACTAAACCTATGCTGTATAAATAGTGGGAGTAGATATGAGTAGACTTTCAACAGGAGTAGAGGCTACGGCAATCGAGATCAAAGGTTTAAAGAAAAACTATGGCAAAATCGAAGCTCTAAAAGGTATTGACCTTTCAGTAGAGAAGGGTATTATTTTTGGAATAATAGGGGCAAATGGGGCCGGAAAATCCACCATGATTAAAATATTGGTTGGCTCCTCTAACCTGAGTGGAGGTAGCGTTAGGGTCTTGGGCTTGAATCCCTTTAAAGATGCCGCCCTCTTACGGGCTAATATCGGCTATATGCCCCAAGCCCCGGCCCTATATGAGGATCTCTCTGCCCAAGCTAACATCGCCTTTTTTGGAGCCGCCCACCAGCTTTCTAATCTAAAAAAACAGGTGGCGGAAGTATTGGAATTTACCTTACTCTCCGAACGGAAGAATGATCCGGTCTATTCTTACTCCGGGGGTATGAAGCAACGTGTCTCCCTAGCTTGCGCTCTGGTTCACGAACCCCAAGTGCTGTTTCTCGATGAGCCCACCGCTGGGGTTGATCCAAAATTAAGAGAGACTTTTTGGCAACATTTCCGCCACCTTGCCGATAAAGGAACCACCTTGTTTATCAGTACTCATATGATGGATGAGGCTGTCCAGTGCGATAAAGTGGCAATAATGCGGGAAGGTGTAGTTTTGGTCTCCGATACGCCTAAAAATATTATGCTTTTGGGCAATTCAGCCGTAAAAATTATAAGAGGCAATACTGAAGAAGTCTTTAAGGTCACTAATTTGCCCAGCCAATTGCCCGTATTGCTCCGCCGCTTCCACCTCGATTCATCAATAACAAGAATCGAGCTAGAAGAAGATTCGCTAGAGACCATTGTACTTAATCTGATAAATGGTAAAACACTGGAAAAACCACAGGAGGAGGCCATCAATGGCTGAAAGATCAATCACGCTGGCTCAAAAATCGCCAAGTAGTCCGGGGCACATCCTAAAGCGTTTATTGGCTGTTTTTAAACGGGTCTTACAGCAATTGCGCCACGACCGCCTGTTTTTGATCCTTTCGCTGGCTGCTCCACTGATGATAGTCTTCTTCCTGAAAATCTTCTTTGATAGCCTTGAAGGGCCGGGGTTTACGGTCAGTCGTTTTATTGTCCCTATCGGAGCCTTTATTGTACACTTCCTGACCTATATCTTGTGTTCGATTTCATTGGTACGAGAGCGAACTTCCCTGACTCTCAGTCGGATGATCGTGAATGGCTACCGCCCTACCGAAATAATCTTTGGCTATTTGCTGGCCTATACCGTCTTAGCAACCCTCCAAACCCTGCTGGTATTAATGGCCCTCGGCTGGTTTTTTAACCTAGATTATCAGTTTGGAACCCAAGCTTCGATTTACTTGATAATTTGGTTGCTGGCGGTAATTTCTATCTCTCTAGGCATTTTATTGTCCAACCTAGCCCGAAACGAGGGCCAGATGTTGCCCACTATCCCTATGATAATTTTTCCTTCGGTCTTTTTATCCGGTATGCTGATTCAGGTGGATCGTCTACCGGAGTGGGCGCAATGGTTGAGCATAATTACTCCAGTCTCTTATGCCAATAACGTCTTGCAAAAGCTTATTAAACCGGGTGGCAGTCTGGGAGATGATTGGGTCAGCCTAGTGGAACTGATGACCTTTGGGTTGGTAGTTATTGTTTTAGCCAGCTTTACATTGAAGGAGCGAGATTAAGGGTTAAGATCGGGGGAAATTGCGGAACTTAGGTTCCGCAATTTGATTTATTTTATCAGCAGGTAAAAGACCGCCGCGACACCTGCGCCCATACAAGCACTTAAAAAATTTACCGCATCGTTGTCCATAAAATTGAGGCCACGTTTGAACTTGTTTTTTACGCCGTTACGGGCTACGCGCTTTTCGGTCTCTTTTCCGGTTTCTGGGTTGGTGAACATGGCTTGAACAGTCGCACCCAAGAGACTATCGAACATTGTTCCAAGTAGACCACCCAACAATCCCGCTGGAACTACCCACCAATAGGAAGTCCAACTTGGCCCACCATTCAGGAGGGCGCGAGCGGCAATAAAGGCCCACACGCTGAGACCAATCACCAAACCACCACCCGCAGCAGCCGAACTACCCATTAGGGTGATGCCACCGCTAGTACCCGGCGAAACTATTTTACCACTGGTAATCATACGAGGTTGGTGAGGGCTGAGAACGCCTAACTCGGTAGCCCAAGTATCGGCGTTGGAAGTAGCCATCGCCCCAATAAAAGCGGCAAAGATCCAAGCTTGATCTGGGTAAAGGAAGAAGAAGACCGCTAAGAGCGCGGCAGGCCCACCATTAGCGAAGGCTTGCCCAATGTCGCGGCGGCTACCCTTCTCAAATTTATCGGCGGCTACCTCATTCTTCCGTCGTTCCTTGTATTTGGAAAGGATGGAGCTATAGACAAAAAAGGCAATCAGGGTGAGGCCCGCTACCCATCCACCAAAGCCAAAGATCAGCGTTCCGGTAATAATAGCACCCACCACCCCACTATGGGAGAGCGAATGGCGCTGGTAAGCCAAGTACCCAATGGCGGTACTGATGAAGAGGCCCAACAGCAGGCGGGGTACAGAGACCGGCCAACTAATCAGGGCATAAAGGGACATACTGGTTCCAATTGGTACAAGGACATTATCTAGGCCACTAAGCGAGGCCGCTTCTAGGAAAGTAGCGACGAGACTGATAATCAGGCTAAAACCGATAATCTGAAGGGGGTCAAGGCCCGTATTAGAAAAAGTCAGGGTCAGCAGAATAGAGGTAAAGGCAAAGAGAAGCATTGCCGTCGTACCCTCATAGCTACGCTGGTGCTTACCGATAAAGTAGGGATGGCGACCAAAGCGGCGACCAAGGATAGCGGCAAACGCATCGCCCCACGTCATTGCCATAACACCAGCGGCAGCAATCCAAAATTGACCGCGCGGCCAGAAAACAATCAGAAGCAGCGAAATCGAGGCCACAAAATAGACCGTACCAGGTGAACTATCGGAGAGATCCATAGCTTTAACTAGCTTAAATTTATAGGAGATATAGTTGAAGACAATGAAGGTCAGCATCGGAACTACGCCCCAATACCAGTGGTTGAAGAGGGCTAACGTTCCAAAAATCCAGCTACCCGCCCCAATATGGACAATTTTACGGGTAAATTCCTGTGGGTAGCCCCGCCATTTTTGAATGAGAGTGGCGGCAATTAGTAGGCCAAAGGCATAGATATACGAGACAATTAAACCGATAATATCGCCTTGTTCCATTGAGTTTAGCCTCTCCTTGTTTACTTACCAATAATTAAAGAATCTGGCAGACCTACTTTGGTAATTCTAAAGCACCTACTCTTTCTATGCTGTAGCTAACACAACTAAGCACCGCACTTTAGTTGATCTCTATTTTAGGAATGAGGTACATTGGCAAGTTAAGGTGGTGCTACTTTCTCTTCATTGAGCATTTGGAAGGAATTTTGAAAATTTGGGTAGGACCAACTCGAAAGCAACCACCTTGATTTTGTGGTAGAATACCGCAATAATAAATGCTTTACTGCTTCTATTTTATTTGTTCTATTTGTTATTACTGGCCCTCTTCAGCCGATCCTTAAAAATGGAGAGTTTATATAAATCATTATGCAATTAGTTAAAATAATTAAAAGGCCGGAGATAGCAGGGCTGGTTGGATTGGTTGGAATAGCAGGGTTAGTTGGGTTGCTTTTTACCTTAGTTTATCAAACTTATTACTTAGCAGTTAAATTTGATGAGCCGGATAAGAATTATATTGCCTCGATTCAACCTTATCTGGAAGGTGTTTTTCTGCCAGAACACAATGCCAACTTTGGTTATTCTTGGACTAAGCCTCAATTTAGCGTGACCGTGCCTGCCCTAGCCCGGCGCGATTATACCGTGCGGCTCTGGACTTTGCACCTCTTAGAGACCCACAACAACGCCACTTTGAAAGTTGGCGACGATTTTACGGTAAACTTTACTCTCCCGGAGGGCGAAGTGCCACAGCCCATAACCTTTACTATTCCGGCCAGTGCCATTAAAAACAACACCCTCAAGTTTCAGTTTAACGTACCTGCTTTCCAACCGCCCAAAGACCCACGCGGCGAACTAGGACTGCTGGTAAACCGACTAGAGATGGAAGGCTTGCCACGTACTGGTATTTTACCTCCGCGTAATGTAGTTGGTAGTGTACTATTGCTTATGGGCCTGCTCTATCTAATGGTGTGGGGGGTAGCCCGGCAAACGACTGGGCAACTCCTCGGCTTACTACTACCTCTGGGTAGTGGCTTGTACTTGGCTAAATATTTGACCGATAATCCCCTTACTTTCAGCCGTTTACTAGAAAGGGTGCTACTTACGGTCGAGGGTTTTCTAATTCTGGAATATACTATTCTAGGCTTGCTGGCACTGAGTCGCTTCTTTTTGAACTGGCGTAAAGGTGATGAGGTAGAAGTCGCCCGGCCCAACCATTTACATGCTTTGACGGGAGTGCGTTACATTGCTGCGTTGATGGTACTCTTTCTTCACCTGCCCATTGATCCTAATCTTCCCGATCAGCTTTATGCGCTTGTTCGCCATGGCTATGCTGGAGTTAGCCTTTTTTTCATTTTAAGCGGCTTTGTAATGTGCTACAACTACTTTGAACCGCTACAAAAGAGCTTTACACGCAAAATCGGGCCATTCTGGTTTGCCCGTTTTGCCCGAATTTACCCGATGTATTTGTTAGCCCTGCTGCTCAACCTTTGTCTTATCACCCCTAAATCCAATCCAAGCTTTGGTGTTTTTTTGCTACACGCTCTGGCTTTGCAAAGCTATACTCTTGATCCAGATGTCATCAATATTTTTAATAAGCCTAGTTGGAGTATTAGCACCGAATTTTTCTTCTATTTGGTTTTTCCTTTGATACTTATTGGGGGAGTGCGCTATTTGCGTCGTCCTTGGCAAGTGCTATCAGTTGGGGCGGTTATCTGGTTGTTACAAATGTGGGCAGAGACCTTTGTTAGCGGATTTGGTGAAGATGTTTTGCTAAAACTTCTTTATTGGTCAGGGACTGGTCGCCTAGGCGAATTTGTGCTGGGGGTGCTGGCCGGGCGACTTTTTCTGATGTGGCATAAGCGACCTATTACCCGTCCTAAATTAATCGCCACTTCGCTTTTAGTGGCACTATTGCTAATCTTTATCCTGAACATTATGTGCCAAGATGCTAAGGGTCTTCAACGAATCTATATTTTTAGTCCCGCCTTTTGTCTTTTCATCTATTGGTTAGCTCGTTTCCCTACTAAAGTAAGTCGGGCATTAGGCAGTCCAGCAATGAGGCTATTGGGCGATGCCAGTTTTAGTTTATATTTATTACATTTCACCATCCTAGAATTTCTATTTAGAGATACCATCAGCAAGTATCTTTTGAGTGATTATGTAATTCTTGCGGCGATTTTAATTATTACCACCGTGCTTTCTATCATAACCTATACTTGGTATGAAACTCCCATGCGGCTATGGCTGAGAGGCAACCGCAGCCCTTCACAAACTATCAGAATTGCAGATAAATAGCACCCCCTCAAAAAGACGGCGTAGGGGCGTATTGCATACGCCCAAAATGAGGTGGGTTTATGCAATAAACCCCTACATGATAATATTCAATACGATAAATAGCACATCCTGTTTCCATGCTGTAGTCAACACCACTAGGCACTGATTTTTAGCTAATGTCTATTTTATGAATGAGGTAAATGGACAAGATATGATATAATTGGCACAAGTTGTCCTGAAGTGAGTAGAGCTAAAAGCAGTACCATCAAGAAAAGGAATCAGTTTAACTATCCAAGCGGTAGTGGGCAACCAGGAGGATTCTTAAGATGTCTGACGACACTTATATATTGTCAATAGATCAGGGTACCACTGGTACTACTACGATGATTTTCGACCGAGAGACTAATGTGTTGGGGCGTGGTTATGCCCCTATACACCAGATTTATCCCCGTCCCGGCTGGGTAGAACATAACCCAACCGAAATCTGGAATGGAGTACAAGCTACTATCGCGGAGGCCGTCACCCAAGCCGGTATAGAGTATAGTCAAATTGAGGCAATTGGCATTACCAACCAGCGCGAAACGGTGGTAATTTGGGATCGGGAAACTGGGGAACCCGTTTATAACGCGATTGTCTGGCAATGTCGCCGTACTAGCGAAATGTGCGAGCAGCTTCGCGCCGAGGGATTAGAAGGCGAAATAAGGGCCAAAACGGGCTTAGTGCTGGATCCCTATTTTAGCGGTACAAAAATTGCTTGGTTACTCGAAAATGTGGAGGGCTTGCGCGAACGAGCCCATCGGGGCGAGGTTCTCTTTGGTACTATTGATTCTTGGCTAATCTGGAACCTAAGTAATGGCAGCTTGCATTTTACCGATATGAGTAATGCCAGCCGTACCTTGCTTTACAATATCCACGAACATAAATGGGATGAAGATATTCTCAACTTCTTCAATATTCCCTTAACGCTACTACCCAATGTAAGACCTAGTTCGTTCCGGTTTGGAGAAGTTCCCGCCGGAAAGTTGGCTCCCGGTAGCCCCCCTATTCCTATTACCGGAGTAGCAGGCGATCAGCAAGCCGCCCTCTTTGGACAGGCTTGTTTCGGGAAGGGTACGCTTAAAGCTACTTTTGGCACAGGGGCTTTCCTCTTGCTCAATACCGGAAGTGAGCCTGTCGAATCACAAAATGGGCTACTCACCACCATTGCTTGGGGCTATAATAATACCGTAGAGTACGCTCTGGAGGGTAGCACTTTTATTGCGGGAGCCGCTATCCAATGGCTCCGCGATGAACTAAAGTTGATTAAAGATGCTTCCGAAACTGAAGCGTTGGCGATGACCGTACCAGATAACGGTGGAGTCTATATCGTACCAGCTTTTGTGGGATTAGGCGCACCTTATTGGGATCCTTCCGCCCGTGGAGCCATCTTTGGACTAACCCGGGGCAGCAATCGAAACCATTTGATTCGGGCGGCATTGGAGAGTATTGCTTATCAGGTGCGCGATGTGATGGAAGCAATGAAAGAGGACAGTGGCCTCTTATTTGAAGACCTCAAGGTGGACGGCGGGGCTGTCGCCAATAACTTCTTGATGCAATTCCAAGCCGATATTGTGGGAATCAATGTTGTCCGACCACGTGTTTGGGAAACAACTGCTCTGGGAGCAGCTTATCTTGCGGGATTAGCCGTTAACTATTGGAGTTCTCAAGAAGAAATTGCTACACTTTGGCAAGCTGATCGAGTCTTTTCACCTAGCATTTCGGAAGAAGTGCGGGAAAAACAGTATTTGCACTGGAAAAAAGCGGTCTCCCGTACACTGGATTGGGAGGAACCGACTGACGAACCATCTACAACCAACATTCTATAATAACAACCGAAGAAAGGGAGTGTATGAAGATTATTATCCCTCTGGCCGGAATGGGTACACGTCTGCGACCTCATACTTATAGTAAGCCAAAAGCACTGGTTAATGTTGCCGGTAAACCAGTCTTGGGCCACATCCTTGACCAACTTAGCGAAGCCAATATTGAGGAAATTATCTTTATTACTGGCTACTTGGGCCACCAGATTGAAGCTTATGTTAAGAAGGTCTATCCCCAATTCTCGGCCCGTTACCTTGAGCAGAAAGAGATGCTAGGGCAAGCCCACGCCATTCAGATGGCAAAGGACTTTATTGATGGCGAGGTCTTGATTATTTTTGGTGACACTATTTCAGAAACGGACTATAAGCAACTGGAGACGCTCTCAAGTGATGGCGTACTCTATGTGCGCGAGGTAGAAGATCCCGCCCGTTTCGGAGTAGTAGAATTAAACCCGGAGGGCTATATTACCCGGCTGGTTGAAAAACCAAAAACCTATGTCTCCAACCTTGCTATCATTGGGGTCTACTATTTCAAGGATGGCCCTTGGCTTATCCGCTCGATAGATCAATTGATTGAGGAAGGAAAAAAGACAGGCGGTGAATTTTATTTGGCAGACGCAATTCAGCTTATGCTGGAGGGCGGCGCGAAGCTTAATGCCTCCGCCGTGGAGGTTTGGGAAGATTGCGGGAAAATTGACGCACTCTTGCAAACCAACCGCTATCTGCTTGCCAAAACCAATAATCACCCACAGTTCCCCGATTCGATTGTGGTGCCTCCGGTCTTCATTGGCCCAAATGTGAGCCTAAGCCGCTCCATTATCGGGCCAAATGTTAGTATTGCCGAGGGTACCACGATTACCGATTCGATTGTGCGCGATTCGATTATCCATGAGAAGGCTCATCTTGCCCATGCGAACCTCTCCGAATCGGTAATCGGAAGTAATGCTACCATCAAAGGCTCCTTTCAGCACCTAAATGTTGGTGACAATAGTGAAGTAGTTTTGAATGATTAGTAACTAAGAAGTATTATTGATTATCTGAGGGCAACTTGCGAGGGTAGGTGGTGAGCTACCCTCTGGTTGTACTATTATTAAAAAATGAGGTTATTAAAATGAGCGAAAACAAAAAGGTGGTTATTATCGGTAGTGGCCCAGCGGCCCTAACTGCGGCTATCTATACCAGTCGCGCCAATTTAAATCCAACCTGCATTGCAGGCTACCAGCCGGGAGGTCAGTTGATGCTGACCAGCGAAGTAGAAAACTTTCCAGGTTTTCCCGAAGGTATTCTAGGGCCGGAGTTAATGGGTAATATGCGCCGTCAGGCCGAACGCTTTGGCACAAAGTTTGTAGAGGCGGATGCGGTGGGGGTAGATTTCACTGGCCCGCTACATAAAGTCTTTACTGACGAGGGGGTGTACGAGGGAGATGCCGTAATTGTGGCAACTGGAGCCAGTGCAATGTGGCTGGAACTACCCAGCGAGGAACGCCTTAGAGGGCGTGGTGTTTCGAGTTGTGCCACTTGTGACGGTTTCTTCTTTCGGGGTAAAGAGATTGCGGTTATTGGCGGTGGTGATAGTGCTTTGGAAGAGGCACTCTTCTTGACCAAATTTGCCACCAAAGTTAACTTGATTCACCGCCGCGACAAGTTCAGGGGTAGCAAAATTATGCAAGATAATGCCTTTGCCAATCCCAAGATCACTATTATTTTAAACCACGCCGTCGAAGAAATTTTGGGTGAGAACCATGTGGAAGGGATACGGCTACGCCACGCTGAGACGGGCGAATTGACCGATTTAGCCTTAGCTGGAGTCTTTGTGGCTATCGGTCATCGGCCCAACACCACTATATTTAAGGGCCACTTGGAGATGACCGAGAACGGTTATATCACCCGTCAGGAAAATAGTGGCACTAGTGTGCGAGGGGTCTTTGTAGCGGGCGATGTCAATGACTTCCGTTACCGCCAAGCCATCACCGCCGCCGGTAGTGGCTGTGCGGCAGCCCTCGATGCTGAAAAATACCTTGAGGCTCTGGTAAGTTAAGTCAATCGAAAGGGGTATTGATTCCTCAATAAGGCAAGGTTCAAGCCCAATACCTTTTAAAAAAGCCTCCAATCGGGATTAGAAATCCCTGGTAATGGCAACGAGAAAAGAGTAAAACTCTTGCGCTACTGTTTCAATTTTGGTACACTTATCTATAACCGAAAAACGTGTACAGTTGGTTTTCTATCGCTCATCATCGGGTAATGAGCCAGTCAAAGAGTGGCTTATGTCTCTGGATATAGAAGATAGAAAAACAGTAGGAAAAGACCTCTTGAAAATTGAGGAGGGCTACCCCATAGGGATGCCTGTCTGTCGCTCACTCGGTGAGGGTTTGTTGGAGTGCCGTAGCAACATAAAGCACGGTATTGCTCGCGTGATTTTCTGTCTCTCTGGTACGCAGATGATCGCCCTAAATGGGTCTATCAAGAAAACACAACAAACCCCAAGACAGGAAATAGAGCTTGCGCTAAAGCGGAAATGGGAAATGGGTTTATGATTACTGAAAACACTGCTAATAGGCATATTGGTTCCTCCCTCGATGACTTCCTTAAAGAAGAAGGTATTTATGAGGATTGCCATACTCAAGCGGTAAAAGAAGTGTTGGCTTGGCAGCTTGAGAATGCCATGAAAGAAAAAGGTTTGACTAAAAGTGCAATGGCAGAACAAATGCACACTAGTAGGGTTGCCTTGGACAGGTTGCTTGACCCTAACAATGATTCTGTTACCCTGCAAACCCTTATGAGGGCAGCAGCCGTGGTTGGAAAACAGTTGCGTTTAGAGCTAGTTTAACCCCATTGAGTGTCTTGCTTGAAAATGTGGCTGAATTGCGGCTTCTTACCTGAAAATTTAGCTGAAGCACTGTTCCTTTCTTAAAAAGTGGGTTGACTCCCTGATTTATAAGGTATTGGGATTAAAGGATAAACATGACGGAGATCAGAGTCAGTAACAGTGCCAAAATTCTGATTATTGAGGACGAGGAGAGCATCTGGAGCTTGGTTAAGAGTTACCTGCTGCGCGAAGGCTTTCAGGTGGAAGTAGCTACTGAGGGTAGACAAGGGCTAGAGATGGCCCGTTTACTCCATCCAGCTTTAATTATACTGGATTTGATGTTGCCCGGTATGGATGGGCTGGAACTCTGCCGTATTCTCCGAACCGAATCGCCAGTCTATATCCTGATGCTTACCGCCCGCACCGACGAGGTTGACCGGGTGGTTGGGCTGACGATGGGGGCCGATGACTATGTAACCAAGCCTTTCTCTCCTCGTGAGCTAGTGGCTAGGGTTAAAGCGGCTCTGCGTCGCCAACATCTTGATAGTACTACTACCGTCGCTCTACCACCTCCGCCAAAACGTTTGGAATTTGGGCTATTGCAAATCGAGCCTGAAGCGCGTAAGGTTTGGGTCAGTCTCCAACCACTTGATCTAACCCGCACCGAGTTTGACCTGCTTTTAACTATGGCCGATATGCCCAATCGGGTCTTTAGCCGTGAGAAATTGTTGGAGACAGTTTGGGGTTATGATTACTTTGGGGACGAGCGGGTGGTGGATGTACACATTGGTCAGTTACGCAAAAAGCTGGAAGCCGCTGGAGCGGAGCAACCCATCAAGACCGTTTGGGGGGTAGGTTATCGCTTTGAGCCAACCGGAACTAAAGCTAACCCTCCTAAATCTTCCGACAACGCTTGAGGTAGAATATGCTCACAAGTTTACGTTGGCGGCTCTTTTCCTCCTACTTGATTATAATTCTAGTGGGAGTAATTACCCTCTTTGGTGCAGCCAGTTTGATTGCTACTACTTTTTTTCGGGCAAATATTCGCACCATTCTAGCGGAAAAGGGCAGCAGCGAAGCCGGAATTGAAGCCCTTAATCTCGCTTTCAATAGTGGTGTCCAAAATTCGTTGCTAATAGCGGTTCTTGCTTCGCTTTTGGCGGCCTTAGCAATTTCTCTTTTTGTCAGTGGACGGTTGGCCCAACCCCTTAACCGCATCATCCGAGCGGCAAACCGGATTGCCTCCGGTTATTACGCCGAACGAGTGCAGGCTCCGACGATTAAAGAGATAGCCGAGCTTGCGTCAGCCTTCAACCAAATGGCGGCTAGCCTCGAACAAAACGAAAAATTGCGCCGGGAGATGGTAGCGGATTTGGCCCATGAACTAAGAACACCGCTTACCGCCATTGAAGGGCATATGGAAGGATTGCTGGACGGGGTGCTGGAACCTACTCCCGCTACTTTTGGGCGGGTGCAACGGGAGGCTCGAAGGCTTCATCGGTTGGCGGAGGAGCTAGGCACTCTCTCCGAACTTGACTCGCCAATGCTCAAGCTTAAACTGGAAAAGCTTTCACCCCTAGAGATAATAGAAGAGGTAGCTGCCAGAGTGCGTTCGCAATTTGAGTTTAAGGGCATAAGCTTGGAAATAACCTCTGAAACTGAACTAGCCTCTTTGGTTAAGGCTGACCGTGACCGACTAGAACAGAGCTTTATCAATCTTTTGGCAAATGCGCTACATTATACCGAGGTTGGCGGCCAAGTAAAACTTTCGGCTAAGCAGGTTGGCAACCGGGTGGAATTTAGGGTGCAAGATAGCGGGATTGGAATTGCCTCGGAACACCTACCTCACCTCTTTGACCGCTTTTACCGGGTAGATCGGTCAAGGGCAAGGCGCGGCAATAGTGGCGGCAGTGGGATTGGCTTGACCATTGTACGAAGGCTGGTAGAGGCGCAGGAGGGTGATATTTGGATTGAAAGCCAGTTGGGACAGGGTACGACCGTTCATTTTAACCTGCCCCTTGGCTCCTCCGATTAACTTAGCTTCAACTTAGGAACGGTTGGGATTAACTCCCGTACGCCTAATTCATGTTTGGTATAGCTTAAATCTTTGACTACTCGGCCAGGTACTCCTGTGAGGCGTAACGGCCCACTCAGGCTCACCGCTTCCTGCCGCCCCAGCGAAACGGAGATGCCCATTGAGAACGGTGCATAGGGTTCCGGCGGTCGTTCTTTGCTAAAACATTCGGCGAGATACCCGGCTTGTAATTCGGCATATTGACCCGTTAGCGGTACTTGTTTGTCGTTGCGCGAGTCGTGAATAGAGGCACTATCGCCCAAAGCGTAAACTTCCTCAAAGTCCTCGGCACGTAGGTAAGCATCTACTGGAATACGCCCATCTTTGGTGGTCTTAAAGCCGCTCTCATTAATTAGCGGCGGAGCATGAACGCCACCTGTCCAGCAAATTACATTGCTATTGATGGCCTTGCCGCTGCTCAGGTGAATGTGGCCCGGCTCAACCTCCATCACTGTAGTATTGGTAAGTACGGCTACATTTTTCGCTCGCAGTTCTTCTTTGGCGTAATCGCCCACTTCCGGGCCGAGTTCTGGCAGAAGGTGATGGGTTAATTCTGCCAGCACTATCCGGTAAGCATTGCGGGCCGCCGGAAACTTGGTAGCTAAATCTTTGCAAAAATCTACCATTTCTCCCGCTAGTTCTGTGCCTGTCAGACCACCACCAAGGATGGCAAAGGTGAGGCGTGGATCGTTCTTACGCAACGGCTCGGCCTCTGGAGCAGTAGCCTCCCGAAAAGCCCGCACAACCGCCTTGCGGTAAGCTACCGCATCCTCCAAATCTTTGAGCGAATAGGTATGTTCCTTCATACCGGGAATACCTCGGTGATCCGCAACACTTCCTAACGCTACTACCAGACGGTCATACTTGAGTGGCCCAACCGAAGTATGTATCCCTTTTCTCACCGGATCAATTTTTGTAATTTTTGCTTGAATAAGCTGAACCTTGTGATGCTTTAGAAGATCGGAAAGCGGGATTTTCGCCTGTGAAGCTGGAATACTATTTGCCGCTACCTCATGTATTCGTACCTGTATCAGGTGATAGTCCCGCTGGTCTATCAGGGTAATATCCCACTTGTTTTGACTTGAACCTGAATCAAGCTTCTTGGCTAGAGTCAGACCCCCATACCCGGCTCCTAGAATAACTAATCGCCTCATAAAAATTAGTGCCCTCTCGATATATGCTAAATTTACCTTAGACCTTAGCTCAACACCTATTATAATAGCTTTGGCAATCACCGCCCTATCCACTGCTTCCTGTTATTTGTCACTGGATAGTATCATCACAATAATTTGGGTAGGGCGTATGGCATACGCCCAAGGTGGGGCGGGTTTATGTAAACTGGTTTCAATAAACCTTATTGAGATGATACGCTGGATATATGGTAATTATAGCCCGTTCACTCTTCTTAGGCAACCATTTGGAAATTCAAAGGCGGTTTGTATCTTGCAAAAATCGTATCTATGTGTTATAATCACCTATGTCTTAATAAGACTAGACTAATTGACCCTAGGAAAGCGGACGAGCCCTATAATATATGTTAAAATTAAGATAAGGGGAAAAGCTGTATTGTGAACTAACAAAGTGGCAATATCTAATCAGTCAAATTTAGATATTTTAATATTATTTGAATATAGCGTTTACCGCATATACACCTTTTTCCATTGGCATTTTAACTTTTATTCATTACACTTACCTATGGGAGATTAGTTACAAATTTAACAAACCTAGCCAACATAGTCTTCCTGATACATTTGTACTATGTGCCATGGGTAATTTACACGCTGAAGTGTACGAAGGGGTATATAGGTGATGGTAAATCTATTGCTTGAGAACGGTGATTTAGTTGTAATAGAGCAGTCAGATTTTCAGCAATTACTAGACGTTTTAGCTGAACGGACTTATCAGGTGGTCGGCCCCACTATCCGGGATAGCGCGATAATTTATGATGAGATGACCTCTTACACCAAATTACCGATTGGTTGGACTGATGTGCAGGGCAAAGGGACTTATCGCCTCAAGAGGCGCGAGGATGACGCGCTTTTCGGTTATACCGTTGGACCACACTCTTGGAAAAAATATTTACATCCGCCGGTTAGCTACCTGTGGCGCACCAATACCACCGCCGACGGGTTTCAGGTTACTACAGCGATTGAAGAACCTCCCAAGTTAGCTTTTATAGGGGTGCGGGCTTGTGAATTGCAGGCCATTGCGGCGCAAGATCAGGTCTTTTTGCAAGGACGTTTTGTGGATGCGGATTACAAAGCCCGTCGGGAAAATATCTTTGTAGTAGCGGTTAACTGCGTACAGGCTGGTGGAACCTGCTTTTGTGCTTCATTGAAGACGGGACCCAAAGCTACTAGCGGTTTTGACTTGGCTCTAACCGAAGTTTTAACCGGGACTAACCACTATTTCCTAGTGGAAATTGGCAGTTCTGCGGGAGCCGACGTAATGCAAGCGGTAACTCACCAGCCCGCCAGCCCAGCCCAAATTGAAGCGGCTGAAGCTTTGGTAGAGGCCACCACACAACAGATGGGTCGTACTTTGGAACCGCTTGACCTGAAAGAGTTGCTTTATAACAGCTATGAGCATCCTCAATGGGATGAGCTAGGCGAACGATGCTTGGGTTGTGGCAGTTGTACTATGGTCTGTCCCACCTGTTTTTGTACTACTACCCACGATACGATTGACGTGACGGGCGAAACGACGGCACATAGTAAAAAGTGGGATTCGTGCTTTACGATGACTTTCTCTTATATTCATGGCGGAAATGTACGCACCCCACTCAGATCCCGTTATCGCCAGTGGTTGATGCACAAGTTTGCTACTTGGTTAGACCAATTCGGCAGGTCGGGCTGTGTCGGATGTGGGCGTTGTATTACATGGTGTCCCGCCTACATTGATATTACAGAAGAGATCCGGGCAATTCAGGAAAGTACCAACAAGCAAGAGGAGAAAATTGGTGGAAAACTTTGAACAACTTTTGGCGGCACACTCTTTTTTCAAAGGTATAGATGCCAAGTATATTTCGCGGTTAGCTGAACAGGCCACTCCGGTAAGCTTTAAGGCTGGAGAGTATATTTTTCATCAGAGCGAAAAAGCGCGGCAGTTCTATCTTTTGAATGAGGGCAAAGTGGCGGTGGAAGTACCTACGTTGGTACATGGCTCCATCACGATCCAGACTACCGGCCAAAATGAGATTCTTGGTTGGTCATGGCTCTTTCCACCCTACACTTGGCACTTTGATGCCCGTGCAATGGAGGCTACCAATGCCCTTGTCTTTGATGGAGAATGGCTGCGCGGACAATGCGAGGAAGACCATGAGTTAGGCTATGCGTTTATGAAGCGTATCAGTGAAACGGTAGTAAACCGACTCCAAGCGACTAGACTCCAACTTTTAGATGTTTATGGTATTCATTTTTAATTTTTAATCGTCAAAATAAGAAAGTTAGGAGGCTCGGTTAATATGCTTCCACATCTGTTTCGAGTACACCAGGTGCATCGGGAGACCGTAGACACCTTTACACTCCAACTTGACCCGGTGGATGAGCGAGGAGCCGTCTCTTTTGTGCCGGGGCAGTTTAATATGCTTTACCTGCCAGGGGCCGGGGAAGTTCCGATTTCGGTAAGTGGCGATCCGGCCCAAGCCAAACATTTGACCCATACTATCCGCTCGGTAGGGGCGGTAACAAAGGTAATGGATAAACTTAAACGCGGTGATCTTTTAGCGGTGCGTGGGCCTTTTGGTACTCACTGGCCCGTTGAGGAAGCGGAAGGGAACGATATAGTAATTATAGCGGGTGGCCTTGGTTTGGCTCCGCTACGTCCAGCGTTCTATCAAGTCCTTTCGGACCGTGAGAAGTATAACAAAGTGGTCTTGCTTTATGGGGCGCGTACCCCCCAGGATTTACTTTATCGCCACGAGCTTGAACGTTGGCGCGGACTTTTAGATGTCCAAGTCGAAGTGACGGTGGATAGCCCGGTTGGTGGCTGGCATGGGGATGTCGGAGTGATTACTACCCTTATTCCCAGAGGACATTTTGATCCAGCTAGAACGGTAGCACTGGTCTGCGGCCCAGAGATAATGATGCGCTACACTGTGATGGAACTTGAAAAACGTGAGGTAAGCCAAAACAAAATCTTCGTTTCCATCGAGCGCAATATGAAATGTGCCACTGGCTTTTGTGGTCATTGTCAGCTTGGGCCTATATTCATTTGCAAGGATGGCCCGATATTTCGGTTTGATCTAGTAAAAGATTGGCTGGGAAAGCGAGACATATGATGTTACCTCAAATAAAAAGAAAACCAAAACTGGCCGTCTGGAAGTTTGCCTCCTGTAGTGGTTGCCAGTTGAGCTTACTAGATTGTGAAGATGATCTACTTTCGGTTGCCGGGGCAGTCGAAATTGCCAACCTTCCCGAAGTATCTAGGACAATGGCAAAAGGACCTTATGATATTTCACTAGTCGAAGGCTCTATTACTACCCCGGCGGCCCTTGAACATGTCCAAGAAGTACGTCACAACTCAAAGTATGTGGTCACAATTGGGGCTTGCGCGATGTCCGGTGGCATTCAGGCACTCCGCAATTTTAAAGATGTGCGTGAGTTTACTAGAATCGTCTATGCTCAGCCCGAATACATCAGTACTCTCGAAAAGTCTACCCCTATTTCAGATCATATTAAGGTGGATTACGAGTTGGCTGGCTGTCCCGTCAGCAAAGAGCAATTGATCGAAGTTATTAGTGCTTTGATTACCGGACGGACACCAGAGATTCCTACTTCTAGCCTTTGTCTTGAATGTAAGCGGCGTGGGGTAGTTTGCGTGATGAGCGCCCATGGTACTCCTTGTCTTGGGCCAGTGACCCGTGCTGGCTGTGGTGCCCTCTGCCCTTCTTATAATCGGGGCTGCTATGGGTGCTATGGCCCCAAAGAACGAGCCAATACCGCCTCCCTTAGCAAGCACTGGAGTCAACTTGGTGCCACCGAAGAGCAAATTGTAAGAGTATTTAGAGGTTGTAACGCTAACGCTGCCCCTTTCAAAAAAGAGAGTGAAGCCCATGAACACCACTAGAACAATCAGAGTAGACAACCTCACCCGTGTCGAGGGTGAAGGTGCGCTATATGTAAAGATCAAAGATGATCTAGTTGAAAATGTACAATTGAAGATTTATGAGCCACCCCGCTTTTTTGAAGCCTTTCTGCGCGGTCGCCATTACGAAGAAGTCCCGGATATTACGGCTCGCATCTGTGGTATTTGCCCCATCGCTTATCAGGTGACGGCAGTACAGGCTATGGAAGATGCCTTTGGTCTCAAGGTGGATGACCAAATTCGTGCCCTCCGCAAGCTGATCTATTGTGGAGAGTGGATCGAAAGCCACGTCCTACACGTCTTTATGCTACATGCGCCAGATTTCTTAGGTTATGCCGATGCTATTGAGATGGCAAAAGATCATCCTGAAATCGTGCAGCGTAGCCTTCAGATGAAAAAGGTAGGAAACCAGATCGTTACCCTGCTGGGCGGCAGAGAGATTCACCCAATTAATCTTAGGGTAGGCGGCTTCTACAAAGTGCCAGAGAAAAAGGATTTTGCCCAGTTAGCCGAGCGGCTAAAATGGGCGCGAGAAGCCGCCCTTGAGTCGGTAGGTTGGGCTGCAAGTTTACCTTTCCCCAACTTTGAGCAATCTTACGAGTTTGTCGCGTTGGACTATCCGGGTGAGTATCCGCTCAATGAAGGGCGCGTGGTTTCCAACAAGGGTTTGAACATCGGTGTACACGAGTACGATGACCATTTTATCGAGGAGCAAGTGCCGTACTCTAATGCGCTCCATGCTCGGCTCAAGGAACGGGGTTCCTATTTTGTTGGCCCTCTGGCTCGCTATAATTTGGCTTTTGAGCGCCTTTCGCCTATCGCCAAAGAAGCCGCTCGCGCTGCTGGATTGGGAGCCACTTGCTTGAATCCTTTCCAAAGTATTATTGTTCGTGCGGTTGAAATTCTCCATGCTTGCGATGAAGCCCTGCGTCTGATTGACGAGTACGAGGTTCCAAACCAGCCCTCACTAAAAGTAGAGCCGCGCCCTAGTATCGGTCACTCTGCTTCGGAAGCACCACGTGGTATTCTCTATCACCGCTACGAACTAGATGAGCAGGGTTTAATTTTGGATGCTACGATTATTCCGCCCACTTCTCAGAATCAGAGCATCATTGAGAAAGACCTTAAATATTTTGTGGAACAGCACCTTAACTTGCCTAAAGAGGAACTCACTTGGAAATGTGAGCAAGCTATCCGCAATTATGATCCCTGTATTTCTTGTGCCACTCATTTCCTAAGACTCGAAATCGAACGGGAGTCATGAAAGGATAACCATGCAGCTTAATCGAGAGGAGCGTTTGCTAAATAACTCAGCAATGATCTCTACTAGTTCTTACTATGACCAACGACACCCCCTCGACGCTATCTTCGCCCCGAAGAACGTCGCCGTAATTGGTGCTACCGAAAAATTGGGTAGTGTTGGTCGCAATTTGCTCTGGAATTTAATTAGCAATCCGTTCGGGGGAACGGTTTTTCCAGTCAATCCCAAGCAACCGAGTATCTTAGGTATCAAAACCTATCCAACGGTGGCGGATATACCTGCTCTGGTAGATTTGGCAATAATTGTTACACCTGCCGCCGAGGTTCCAGCCTTTATCGGCCAATGCGCGGAGGCTAATGTAAAAGGTGCGATTATTATTTCTTCCGGTTTTAAAGAGTGTGGCCCAGCCGGAATCGAATTAGAGCAACAAGTTTTGGTGCGGGCGCGGCAGATGCGAGTGCTTGGCCCCAATTGCCTCGGTATAATGAATCCTGTGACGGGCCTCAATGCCACTTTTGCTGGTAATATGGCTCGGTTGGGCAATGTGGCCTTTATTAGCCAAAGTGGTGCGCTTGGAACCGCCGTACTCGACTGGAGTCTTTGCGAAAATGTGGGCTTCAGCAATTTTATCTCGATTGGGTCAATGTTGGATGTGGGTTGGGGCGATCTGATTGATTATTTAGGCAATGACCCACATACCAAAAGCATTGTCATCTATATGGAGACCATTGGCGACGCGCGGGCCTTCCTTTCTGCTGCCCGTGAGGTAGCCTTGACCAAGCCGATCATCGTCCTAAAATCGGGCCATACTCAGGCCGCTGCTAGAGCCGCTGCCTCTCACACTGGTTCCCTAACGGGCAGTGATGAGGCGTTAGATGCTGCTTTCCGCCGTTGTGGGGTTTTGCGGGTAAATAATATCTCCGAACTCTTCTATATGGCGGAGGTGTTAGCCAATCAGCCTCGCCCTAGAGGGCCACGCCTAACCATCCTGACTAACGCTGGCGGGCCGGGGGTCATTGCTACCGATGTTTTGACTAGTGGCGGTGGCGAACTAACCCCTCTGTCGGAAGAGACCGTAAGCGGGCTAAATAAGCTTCTTCCTGCCCACTGGAGCCACATGAATCCGGTGGATATTGTGAGCGATGCCGGGCCACAACGTTACTCCAAAGCTCTTGAAATTGCCGCCAACGATCCTAATAGCGATGGGCTACTGGTTATTCTGGCTCCCCTAGCTATGACCAATCCTACCCAAACGGCAGAACATCTCAAGCAATATGCCAAAACTTACGATAAGCCCATTCTTGCCAGTTGGATGGGTGGAGCCGAGGTTGCGGAAGGTAAGGCTATTCTAAACAATGCCAATATTCCCACTTTCCCCTACCCAGATACGGCTGTTCAGATTTTTAACCATATGTGGCATTATAATTATAACCTGAACAGCTTGTACGAAACCCCTGCCCTTTCGACTTGGGAGGATGAAGATACTTCTGGGCGGGTGCAGGCTGAAAGATTAGTAGAGGCGGCTCGTCAGGCCGGGCGAACTACCTTAACCGAGTTTGAGTCCAAAGAAATTCTAAAGGCTTATGGTATCCCAACCGTTGAGACGCGCGTAGCCACCAGCGAAGAGGAAGCTATCAAGTTGGCCGAGGAAATTGGCTACCCGGTGGTACTCAAGCTCTTATCGCAAACCATCACCCACAAGAGTGAAGTGGGCGGTGTAAGGCTAAATCTGCGCGACGAAAAGGCAGTACGATACGCTTATAAGCTGATTAAAGAGTCTGTCAGTGCCGAGTTTGGCCCCGCACATTTCTTAGGTGTTACCGTCCAGCCGATGCTAAAATTGAAGGGCTATGAGCTTATTGTGGGTAGTTGCATTGACCCCCAACTTGGTCCGGTCTTGCTTTTTGGTTCGGGTGGAGAACTGGTGGAAGTCTACAAAGACCGCGCCCTAGGGCTACCCCCGCTTAACACTACTTTAGCCCGTAGAATGATCGAGCGCACCAACGTCTTCCAAGCCCTTAAAGGGGCGCGTGGTCGTCCAGCGGTGGATTTAGCGGCCCTTGACCAAATCGTAGTACGCTTTAGTCAATTGGTAGTGGAGCAGCGTTGGATTAAAGAGATCGAAATAAACCCACTGGTTATCTCGAACGAAGGCTTGGTCGCGTTGGATGCGCGGGTGATTATCCACGAACCGGAGATTACCGAGGAGACTTTGCCAAAACTTGCCATTCGCCCTTATCCCATCCAGTATATTAGCCATTGGGAGCTACAAGAAAAAGACGAACTAGAGCAACTTACCATTCGCCCGATTCGTCCCGAAGATGAGCCTGCGATGGCTAAGTTTCATCAGACCCTCTCAGATCGGAGCGTCTATTTCCGCTATTTCCATATGATCGGGCTAAGCCAGCGCATTGAACACGAACGGTTAACTAGGATTTGTTTCATTGACTATGACCGGACAATGGTATTGGTGGCGGATTATAAAAACCCTCAGACCGGGCAACACGAAATTTTGGGAGTAGGTCGCTTAACCAGAGTTCGTGATACTGGTGAAGGAGATTTCGCTATTCTGGTCAGCGATAGATGTCAAGGGCATGGCTTAGGTAGTGTCTTGTTGCAACGCTTAGTTGAAATTGGGGAGGAAGAAAAAATGTCCCGGATCGTTGGGGACATTCTGCTGGATAATCGGGATATGCAGCGAGTCTGTAAAAAGTTAGGCTTCCGCATCCGCTATTCGCAGGAGGAGGGTGTGATGAAGGCCCGAAAAGATTTGGAACTGAAAGAGATCAAATAGGTAGGGGCGTATTGCATACGCCCAACGTGGGTTTATGCAATACGCCCCTACACCGAGATTTTGAGGTAATAATAAAGAGGTTTCGCATGACGGAATCGGCCACGCCGCTTAAAACGCTAGTGATTGGCGTGGGTAACGGCTATCGTGGGGATGATGGGGTAGGGCTTAGCGTGGCTCGGCACTTGAAAGACCAAGTGCCGAGCCATGTTAAAGTCGTGGAGGCTAGTGGCGAGACCACCGCGTTAATGGCTCTTTGGGAAGAGGCCACAGTGGTCATTCTTATTGATGCGGTTTACTCAGGTGCTTCTCCCGGTACAATTCACCGCTTAGATGCTCAGCAGCAAACCACCTCAACCAACTTCTTTCGCGGCTCTACCCATAGTTTTGGAGTGGCGGAGGCTATCGAATTGGCTCGTGTCTTAAACCAATTACCTCCCCACCTGTTGCTCTATGGTATTGAAGCCCACCATTTTGAGGAGGGCAGCAGCCTTTCTCCTGAAGTTGAGGCTGCTGCAAAAATAGTGGTTGAACAGATTTTGCAGGATCTTTTGATCTAAAGACCAGTCTACGACCAGTCTACGACCAATCTACGACCAATCTACGACCAATCTACGACCAATCTACAGACCAGTCCACAACCAAGTTGCCAATTAGCTTTCAGGATTAATTACCAGATTCGGGGCTTGTTTAGTTCCGGTTGGTACAGTCGAGCGTTCCTGAGAACGGTTTTTCAAGCCAAAGGCCAATAATAACAGCACCACCGAGACAAACCCGACGCAGAGGTAAGCTAAGGTGTATCCCCCCGCCTCTCCATCTTGAGTATGGCTAACCGCAATCGCTCCTACCAAGGCTCCGCTAAACAACTGACCGAGACCAGTAAAGACGGTTATCATACCCTGAGCCGCGGCGCGGTCTTGCTTAGAGGCTTCGTTGAGCATAATGTAACGTAAGGGAGCCCCTAGTAGACCACCTAAGCCTATCCCTATGATAATCCCGGAGACGATGTAGAGCCAAAAGACTTGACCAAAGAGACCCAACAAAAACATACCTAGCGTTAGCAGGCTGGTTCCCCCCAAAATTACCGCTTTAGAGCCATAGCGATCCAACATCCTTCCCGCTAGTGGGGAACCTACCGCCATAGCCAGCACTATCGGCAGAATCAGGAAGCTGGCGGTGCTTTCGTTCACCTTAAAGGCTGCC
Source organism: Candidatus Chloroheliaceae bacterium (assembly GCA_013390945.1). Lineage (GTDB taxonomy): Bacteria > Chloroflexota > Chloroflexia > Chloroheliales > Chloroheliaceae > L227-5C. The sequence goes on along the minus strand of JACAUC010000019.1, from coordinate 6,674 downwards.
ACCGCTAAGGCTGGTAGAAAGACGGTAGCCGCTTCACCTAAACCTGCTCCTACCGAGAGAGCATTTGCGAGTATCAGTTGACGTGTACCCAATAGGCTGGGTCGGATAATCGGGTCTGCCGCTCGTTGTTCTAGCCAGATAAAGAGGGGCAAGGCGATCAAGGCCACTAGCAGGAAGGGCCAAACCTCCACCGAAGCTAGGCTGGCAACTAAATCGCTGGTAGTAATTTGACTGATACCAATGGTAAGTCCGCCCAGCAAAATTGCCAGAACCACCATTCCTACACTGTCAAACGGGTGGGTGCTTTTTGCGCCAGTAGTGGGAAGTTCGCGGAGACTTAGCCCAATGACGAGTAGGGCAATAGGTAAGTTTATCAGGAAGAGCCAGTGCCAGCTTATGAGCAAGAGTATTCCGCCTAGAATCGGGCCAATCAGAAAGGCCAAGCCAAAAACGGCTCCAATCAGGCCCAACGCGCCGCCCCGCTTTTCCTCTGGGAAGGTATCGCCGATAACCGCGCTGGCTACCGGGAAGATGCCGCCTGAACCTAAACCCTGAATTGCCCTGCCCAGCAAAAGTACCGCGAAATTGGGCGAGAAGGCTACCATTAGGGAACCTACCGCAAACAAACTAATGTTGAGGACATAGATTGAGCGTCGCCCGTAGCGATCACTCAGGTTAGCCATTACAGGGCTACCTAGCAGACTGAAAAAGACGTAAATCGTGAAAATCCAAGCGAGACCCCGTTCATCCACGTTAAAGGCTGTACCAATGGCAGGTAGAGCCGGGCCAATTATCGCTATATCTAATGCGCCCATTAACACGCCCAAGAAGAGAACCATCAAAATGCGGTTGCGCGTTTTATTTTCCATCTATCGTTACCTCCATCTTACGTAGTCTAAATTGTGTAGTCAGATTTGACTATTCTGTATTCGATTATACCGCTAAAATCTTCATTTGTCCATTGGAATTAGGTTAAAAAGTCAGCTTGCTAAACTAGATCAGCTTTGTTATGCTTGCTCTGGTTATACTAGGTTTTCTAGGTTTATGGAAGGATTCTTGGCTAAAATTTAGGGAGCGTTTTCGATTTAGTTAAGTCTGGACAAAGGGAGTATAATACAAGTTAGAGAAGGCAGTTGCTATTATACTATTATAGTAAGAGCGAAAAATTTAGTTAGAAAATTGCATCCGCCGCAAGTCTACTAACCTTGGTTTGTATCTTCTCAGAATTTCGGGGTAGGGGCGTATTGCATACGCCCCATGTGAAACCAGTTTGCGGCTAACCCGCGGAGGGTTTATTCAATAAACCCCTACTTATTGAGATGATACCTTGGTTTGGTACAGTGGGCGCAGGTGGTATTAGGAGGCAGTAACTCGTATGAGTTTTGATTCAGGCGATGACCAAGAAGTTAAACCGGGCGATGACCCAACCCAGCAAAAGCAATCTAGGTCAACTCGGAAAAGTTTTCGTGTTAGTAATTCCCGCCAAACTAGCCCTCAAACGGAAGAAGCAGCCTCGGCTACTTCTTCCAATAAGAAAGCGGTCTTTATCTCGGCTGTTCCCTCTAATGAGGCTGCTCCTCTCAATGATAACTTAGCCGAAATTACTCCCCAAGAAGAGGCTAAATCTAACCCCTCCCTGAATTTCAACCAAACGCAAGCTACTTTGGAGGAACAGATCAAGAATGGCTTATCGGTAAAGGATAATGCTGGTAATGAGTGGCAGGAGAGCAGTTTTAAGGGCCGCCGCCCTGGGGATCGTTACATTCGTCTCTCACGGGCCAGCAGCGCGTTAGAGGCCGATGCCAGTTTTAACCGGGATCGGTTGCTCTTTAGCAATACGATGCCAGCCGAACCACGCACTCCTCTTGGGCGGGTTTGGCTGCGTCTTAAAAGGGTTCTTATTGGTATCCCCTTGGCTAATTCGGAGGCCATTCACCAGCGTTTGAGCAAAGTTCAAGCCTTGGCGGTTCTTTCTTCGGATGCACTCAGTTCTATCGCCTATGCGACCGAACAAATCTTGTTAGTCTTGGCCGCTACTCAAGGCCAACATAGGGATATGGTTATCCCTATTTCTCTAGCAATCGCTTTTTTGCTCATCATTGTAAGTTTGAGTTATCGCCAAACGATCCATGCCTATCCTTTGGGTGGTGGGAGCTATATCGTTGCGAAAGATAACCTCGGCGTAAACGCGGGCTTAATTGCCGCCGCTTCGCTGATGATTGACTATGTTCTAACCGTCGCGGTAAGTATTACCGCTGGAATTGGGCAGATCATTTCAGCCTTCCCCTCTTTAAGCGATTGGAAGGTAGAACTCTGCCTTTTGGCGATTGCCTTTATTTCCATTGCTAACCTGCGTGGCGTAAAGGAGAGTGGTGCTATTTTTACCGCACCCACTTACATCTTTATTGTTTCAATTATAATTATGTTACTTTTCGGTTTCCTAGATTGGGTTGGTGTGTCAGTTTTCCAATCAAACCTTCGCCCAGTTGATCCGATCAGCCAAGCCGATCAATTTAGCCTTTTCATCGTCTTGCGAGCCTTTGCCAGTGGTTGTACCGCCCTGACTGGGGTAGAGGCTATTTCAGATGGTGTACCTGCCTTCCGAAAGCCGGAGTCAAAAAATGCGGCGGCTACCTTAACGTGGATGGCTACTATCCTAGTGACGCTCTTCATGGGCATTAGTGTTTTGGCTTGGCATTTTGACATTCATCCTTGGGAAGAGACCAATCCCAATTATGACTCGGTTACCTCGCAGATTGCTCGTCAGGCGGTAGGCGATACACCTCTTTACTATATTATTCAAGCCGCTACCGCAATGATTTTGGTTTTGGCCGCTAATACGGCCTTCTCCGACTTCCCTCGTTTAAGTTGGTTCTTGGCGCGGGATAAATTCTTACCCCATCTCTTTAACCATAAAGGCGACCGCTTGGCTTTCACTACTGGTATTGTGGTCTTAGCCGCCTTAGCCGCCAGTTTGGTTATAATCTTTGGTGGTAAAACGGATGCCCTTATTCCGCTCTATGCTGTCGGGGTCTTCCTCTCTTTTACCTTGTCGCAAGCAGGAATGGTGCGGCGTTGGTGGCGGTTGCGTACTCCCGGTTGGCAACGTAGCATGATGCTCAACGGTCTAGGCGCTCTTCTCACCTTTATGGTTTTGATTGTTATTGCTGCTACCAAGTTTTTGGCTGGAGCTTGGCTGGTGGTTATGCTGATTCCCTGCATCTTCTTAATGTTCCGTCAGATTCATTGGCATTATGATAAGTTCCAGAATCAGCTTTCGGTGGGCAATATGTTTGACCAGCCGTTCAATATGGCTAATCATACCGTGTTGGTTCCGATCAACGACGTAAACCCGATTACCCGACGTACCCTCTCTTATGCCCGTTCTTTGTCAGATAGTGTGATTGCGATCCATGTCAATGATGATCCGGAGAAGATTGCTCTTTTACGCCAGAAGTGGGACGATGCTGGTCTGGAAATACCCTTGGTGGTGGTTGAAACACCCTTCCGGGCCATTATCGGTCCCTTGCTGGCCTATATTGACACCATTCATAAGCGTGAACCGGACGAGACTATTACGGTGGTGATACCCGAATTTATGACGGCCCAATGGTGGCAACAGTTATTGCATAATCAGACTGCTTTTCGCCTTAGAACCGCCCTGATGTTGCGGCCCGGTATCGTTATTACCAGTGTGCCTTACCATTTGCGCCATTAGGTTGTTGGTTTATCGGCTGATTGCCTAAAGTATCCTCTCAAAAAATTTTGGTAGAGGTTTATGGTGTACGACCCAAATGAGGTCAGTTTCTGCCATAACCCCCTACCAAAGAAGAACGTATAAATTGACGACTATAAACTAACAATTATAAACTGACGACTATAAACTACATGACCAAACAACCGACACGACAGGGAAGTAAAACTGGCCCTAACTTAAATAGGCCAGATGATATAAGTGTAACTGACTGGATCAAGCCTTCGCTCTTTAAAGTCAGTAACCTCTGGCGAATTTTATTGGTACTGGCGATTATTATTTGTCTACTTTGGCTGGGTATTTGGATTTGGTTGGCGGTTAGCTACTTTGCTGGGCTGTTGTTGCTTTTTATGAGTGCTTGGCTAGTGGCACTTATTCTTTCTCCATTGGTGCGCCGATTAATTGGCTGGGGTCTGCCAAAGGGAGGTGCCATCGCTATCGCCTATCTAGCCGTAGTGGTGCTGATGGGCTTGTTTATGGCTCTGGTCGTACCGGGGTTGGTTTCACAGACCACTACTTTGATTCAAAATATCGGTTCACTTACTACGGATGTCCAAGCTTGGCTTACCGATACGGCTAAGGGGTTGGGAATAACTTCGCTTAATTTAAACGATATAGGCCAGCAACTTCAGGCACTTGCCACCAATCTTCTCAAGAATGCCCTCGACGTGATAACTGGTTTCGCCAATTTCTTGCTCCAAATTTTGCTAGTTACGATTATTTCCGCCAGTTTGTTGGCTGGACAACGCTATTCAGACAAGGAAAAGGCGAATTATCGCTCCGCTTCGGGTATCCGGGATTTGGTTCCACTACATTGGCGCAAATTTGGGCATTGGATTAGGCTTAGCCTAGAGCGCAATTTTGGGGTCTTCTTGGGTGGGCAATTGGTAGTGAGTGTGTTTTATGGTTTGGCGGTCAGTCTAACGATGGGCTTGACCGGGTTGCCCTATGTAGTAACTACCGGGTGTATTTGCGGAGTGATGATGTTGATCCCCTTCTTTGGTGGGCCGCTTTCCTTATTGCTCCCCTTGATTGTCGCCATTAGCTCTCAGCCTGCCACGGCTCTAGTGGTGATCCCGGTTTTATTTATCTTTCAAACGGCTCTGTTGAATGTAATATTGCCTAAAATCGTGGGACAGAGTAGTGGGCTTGGACCAGTGGCTACTTTATTCGTCCTGTTGGCTGGGGCGCAGGTTGGTGGAATTTGGGGTGTTTTGTTGGGTGTTCCGATAGCGGGGGTAGCGGTTAGCACTTTCCGGTATTTGTTGACCAGTATTTCACTTCGGGAAACAAACGAATCTAAGGAGGAGGCGAATTTGTTACCCAATTTTGGTTCTAGTGGACTAGAGGATGCCAAAACCTCCTCTAGTGATTTGGTGAAATAAAGCCCTCAAGCTTAGGAAGGATTTGGTAGAGTCTCGCTGAAGTGCAGAATGGTATTTTGAATTGGAAACATCACATTAAGTATCTCATCTATTTCATCAAGGTTAAACGGTTTCTTGATAAAGGAATCGTAGCGGCCTTCTACCAGAATTGGGTTAAAGAAGCCTGCGGTCATCAGTACTACCCGAGTTTCCCTTAGTTGAGGTTGGTTTTTAATGCGGCGGCATAGTTCGTAACCGTCTATTCCGGGCATCATTATGTCGGAAATAACCAATGCGGGGTTCTCCTTGAGGCAAATCTCCAGAGCTTGATTTCCGTTTAGGGCCACAAAAACGGTATGGTCATACTCAACCGCAATTTCGGCAAGGAGTGTAACTATCATTGGTTCATCATCCACTATTAAGATTTTTGCCAAAGTTAAGCCTCGCTAATACCATAAAAATGATTAATCTTAGGTGATTTTAGACTCTTTTTAAGTTTTTTACGTAATAGTGATTAGCAAGTTTTGTGCCAGAACGGGGACTTTGGGGTTAATTTAGTAGGATTTTAATTGTAGTAGGGATTTCCAATCTCGGTTTAGCCAATCCCGATTTAGCTACGCAAACCAAATCGGGACGGACTACCGAAATAAACCACCCCTCTCTTGGGTTTATTTTAAACCTGTGAATGAGAGGCTAGTGGCTTCCTTGAGTTCTTCCTCCTGTTCTGGAGTATGAGCGCGTTTGATTTCGTGGATCATGGGTAGACCGAGGGCTATACGCTGGGCAAACTGGAAGAGTTCAATGGCTTGAGCATCGGTTGGACGTGGCAGTATCTTCAGGTAGATCGCCTTACTGTTTTCAAAAACTAGGCTAGACGAGCCAAAAATACCATATTTCTCTACTGCCTTAGTGTGGTCACTCTTAATCTTATCGTAAGCAGGCTGGTAAGTGCCTTCTAGTGCCTCGTGGTAGGCGATTGGATCGAGTCCAGCCTCCGTCAAGGCTGCTTCTAGGTGTTGTCGCTCCCAGATGGGTAGCCCTTCTTCGTGGCGCATTCGACCTAGGGCCAGATAAAACCGGTCTAACCCCTCATCGCCTGCGGCCAGTTGTACTGCCGCCGCGACCAAGAAGGGCAATAGCCCATAAAGCTCACCGCCCGGCTTCTGATCCCAAATATGCCAGCCTTCGCGTTCTTTGCTCCAGCGATTCTCTTCCAGTGAAAAGAACTGCCAGTCTACCCTAACCTCATCTGCTCCAATTAAGTCCCGAATTTCGCGAAGCCACAGGGAAGTCTGATAAGCGTAGGGGCATAGAAAATCGAAGTACAGCGTTATTTCAAGGGCACCGCTGTTGTCTATATCCATAATCAAAGGATTACTCACAACCCTTGCTCCTTTCCTCTTTGCTGAGATTTTGTTGGTTCTGGTTTATAATAGTCCAATACATTTACTACCTCTCTATACTAAAACGGCTTGCGCCGATAGTCAATTCCATTCGGTAAGGTAACTGTTCAGACTTAGGGTAAGGACGTGTAAAAAGTGAAGATTTTGGCCCTT
>JACAUC010000188.1 GCA_013390945.1 Candidatus Chloroheliaceae bacterium | reverse complement strand
GAAGAAAGATGGCATATTTTGAGCCGGGTACACTGATTATTAAGGGTGATGTGCGACGAGCTTACACTTTTAACGCTCCGATAGGTCACGTTTATGAGTATTTGAGCAACATAAAGAACATCCTTTCTCAGTTGCCAAATACCAAAAAGCTTCAGATCGGTAAATTAAGTGGGAAGGCCCGTGTACTGATGACCATTAACATCTTGGGTAAGGAGATAGATGGCGCACTTGATATTGAATCCACCTACGACCAAGAGAACTATACTATTCGGCTTAAAACTCCAGAAACACCCCTTGCCCCGGTTCCACCCGGCCACTTGAGCGGCACTTTTCAAGGAATTATCAAAGCCGTTCCTACCGAACAAGGTGGGGCTAGAGTCTCCAGCCGGATTGTAATCGCCTTTGATGCTAACCAAGTGGAGCTTCTTAATTTCTTTCCACGCTCTTTAATTGAAGCCAGTGGCCCGAAAATTCTACAGGAATACTCTGAAAATTTGTGTGACGAGTATGCCATTAACCTACTTCGCAGTTTTCGCAAATGGCAAACCGATCAAGGTCGCGGTCTGCTGGTTTAAGAGGGGATAATTTATGAGCCAAGTTTTAGAGATCGTACAGTTTGGAATGGGGGGCGTAGGTCGCGCCCTATTCGGCTTGATTGTGCAACATAAGGCCGCTATTCGTAGTAAGTTGGGGGTGGAGTTGCGCTACCGGGCGTTGGTAGATAGTACCAGCGTCCTGCGTCTGGAGCAAGATGCGGCACTTTCGCACCAACACCTGCTTCACCTCTGGAATGGGCTGAAGCCTGCCGTCAGGGAGCGTCTCTCTCGGCAACCCGGCGCAACTACAAAACCCAGCGACTCCGCGGTACTTGCCCACGAACTGGAGCGGCTCAAGAGCGAAGATAGCGGTGCCAATTTAGTAGTAGTGGATGTGAGTGGGGCTGCTGCCGAAGAGATGATCCCGGTCATTACGGCAGCCTTAAGCCAAGGACATCGGGCAGTTTTGGCGAATAAGCGACCTTTGTGTGGTTCGCTTCACGATTATAAACAAATGGTGGAGGCCGCTGGTTTTGGTTTAAGTCGGCTCCGCTACGAAACCACCGTTGGTGCGGCTTTGCCCGTCATTAGTACTCTGCGTAACCTTGCCAATAGTTTTGATCTCATTGAGGAGATTAGCGGTACGTTTAGTGGCACGTTGGGCTACCTTACCACCCGCCTAGAAGAAGGTTCCCTTTATAGTGAAGCCGTTGCCGAAGCAAAACTGGCTGGTTACACTGAACCAGACCCCCGCGACGACTTGGGCGGTGTGGACGTGGCTCGCAAAGCTTTGATTTTGGCCCGCACTTTGGGCTACCAGCTTGAACTATCCGATGTGAAAGTAACCTCGCTTTATCCGGCCTATATGCAGGAGATGAGTCTTCCTGAATTTATGACTCGCCTCACCGACCTAGATAAGATTTATCTGAGTCGGAGCCAAGAAGCCGCCGCTACCGGGGAGACCTTACGCTATGTGGCGACCGTTAAAGAGGGACATTGTCGGGTAGGACTAGAGCAAGTGCTAAAAGACTCACAAATTGGACGGTTAAAAGGGACGGATAACATCGTGGTATTCAAAACCCAACGTTACCATAACCAACCCCTAGTAGTTCAAGGGCCGGGGGCCGGACAAGAACTCACCGCCTCCGGTGTTTTGGCCGATATTTTAAGTTTTGTCCGTTGATCTTGTAGGATAAATCAGAGTAAGATATAATTCAAATGGCTTAATACAAAGGTGAGTAACGAATTTTAGGGCAAGTGTGTAATATATTATGGTAATTTCTACTAAGTTAGAACCAAAACCGATTGAGGAAGAGAGCCAAAAATTTCCAGAATACGAGGAAACTTATGTAAGTAGCGAATATTGGCTCGATGAGGTTGCGGAAGCGTACAAACGCGACCGGGGGCCATATACCATTCACAATGCTACTATTTCAATAGCGGAGGAGCCACTTGAACTCTACAATGGTTGGCTGGTCAAACAAGAGATGACTGATTCTGAAGAACGGCGGATTGGTTCGAGTATGCTAGAGATACTCTCCTCTACCGCTCGCACCTATCGTTTGGGGCAGGCATATATGGATCAGTTTGAGTGCCTAATGGCAAATGGCGATGTGCTTAAACCGGATCTGTGTATTATTTCCAAGCAACGATATAAGCGTCAAGTCGGCCCGATTAGACCGAATAGTAAACATCGGATGCTGAATGGTAGTCCAGAGTTAGCCGTCGAACTTCGCTCTCCTTCTAATCTACGACACGAGGAACGCACCAAACGACAGAAATATTTTGAAAATGGTGGGCTAATAGTGTGGGATGTAGACCCTGAGAAACGGAAGATTTGGGTCTATGAGGCCGACAAAGACCCTGATAGTTTCGTTGAGTATGGGGAAGGAGATACTATTACCTGTGAGAAATTATTTCCCGGTTGGAAACGTCCGGTGGTGGATTTCTTTGCTGAAGATCTAACGTCGGAAGAGATTGTGGGTGAGGCGGCTAAAGAATGGCGGGCCGAAAGTAAAGCTGAGGGTCTCATAGAGGGTAAAGCTGAAGGACGCATCGAGGGTCTCATAGAAGGTGAAGCAAAGGGACGCATCGAAGGTAAAGCTGAGGGTGAACTTGAGATCCTAAAGAAGGTCATCTTACTTCAGGCAGGTCTTAGGTTTGAGGCTGAAAAGCTCCCGCATGATTTGGAGGCAAGGTTAGAGCGTTACACGGCGGCGCAGCTACTTGCTCTCCTCAGTACTATCGCCACTAGCCCAACCCTAGAGGAATGGCTAAATAGCTTTCCCGTTTAGTCAACCGACAGAGCGGCATCCCACAGAAATAATCTTTTAGGATGCGGCGTAACCTAGGTTCCGCCCGTTGATCGTTGATAAAAAAGAGCGGGTTTACTAGAACCCGCCCACATGGGTGAAAATCGCTGAGGGTGGTTTGACTACTTGAAACAAGTAGTCAATTCTTAAATTTTCTGGATTGTTAATTTCCCCCTATTCCCTTGTCCGAAGATGGTACATCAGGAGCATAGTTCTTAACGATAGAATTACCTTCGAGGGGCAAGCCAAAAGCTTGCGGGTGTAGGTATTTGCCCTGTTCGCTTTCGGTTTTATCTTCTTCAACCGGAATACGGTTAGCATTGGCCCAAGCATCTTGGCGAATACCTGTGACTAGCCAAGAAACCCCTTAATGGGACAAAAATATTCCTAACAAAACTACTTTTACTTCTATTACACCAAAATCGAAATCAAAAATTCAGCCGATTAGTTAGTTTGATGGTATACTAGCAGAAGGCTGAAGCTACGGTTTTTTCGGTCAAAAAACCTGTAGCTTAACACCATCGGTAACATAGTTGTCTAGCTTACTACCTATACTATCAGATCGGCTTATCCAACCGTTGTGCTGTTTTGTGCATAATAGAGCAAATACATGAAAAAAAACGTCTGAGAATACTTATAGCCCTGAACAATTGCAATATTTTTAGGCTTTGTCCCTTCGTTTCTGAAATTGACAGGCCAAACCGATGAACAGAATGGTCATGCCAGCTAGGATAGACCAGCGAATTAGTAAATGGACACGGCGACTATCCTGTGATTCGTTGTCTTTTTTGTCCTTTTGAGGACTAAGATCGTAGTTGGCGGGATCAAATGCTTTTTGAGGGGTGGGCGGTAGACCCATTTTGTTAATGGCATAATATTCCAGCCGATTTAAATTGGTGGATGTACCTAGACCATCAAGCGACCATTTAGAAACGGTCACATAACTAAGAGCTTGGCCGGGGCCATCTAGGGAGAAAATTACCCCTCCTAAAATGATTTGTGGCACTAAAATCACGGGCACGATAGTCAGGGCGCGGTCGGGGTTAGAAGCCAGCGCGGAGACCAGCAAACCCATTCCTACCCCAGCCATAGTGGTCAGCCAGACACCAATGGCAAGTTCTAGCCCACCTAAGAGGAAAAGTGGATCATTTGGCGCACCCACTCTAGCAATCACAACCAAAGTTAAAGAGAGACTTTGCACCACACACAGTAAAGCCAGCACCGTCACCTTTGACAGGATATAAGGTACAACTTGCAGGTTTACCAACCGTTCCCGGCGGTAGATATTCGCTTCCTTGGCTAGTTCACGGGCGGAATTGCTAGTGCCAAGCCAAACTGAAGAGACCGCCATTATAAATAGGAGCCGTTGGGTATCAATCACGATTGTACCATCTATAAAAGCTTTATCTCCTGCTACTAGGGCCAATACGCACCCGATAATAGGAGCTTGTAGCAGCAGGATTAAGAGGTTAACCCGATCTAGCCAGATTAGTTCGGCGTAGCGTTGCACCAAGATTAAGAATTGACCCCAAGCTGAAACACGTAAAGCTTTGGCCGGAGCAAGCGGTCGGCTGGTGGTTTGTTGGCTTTGCGCTCTTATAGCTCGCAGCGGTTGTTCAATATATTTGTGGTAATAGTTTGATTTTTGGTACTCTTCCTCCGCTTTTTCATAGTTCTCTTTCACCTCTAGTTTCACATAAATATCGGCAAATTCTCTAACTCCAAAGAAATCCAGGGCTTCGGCGGGGGTTCCAAAAAAAGCCAACCGTCCATCGCGAGCTAGAAAGACTACCTTGTCACAGACCATTATATTGCCTGTCGCATGGGTAACTAACACTACTGTGCGGCCTTGGTCGGCTAAGTTGCGGAGCAAAGTCATCATAATCTTATCCAAACCGGGATCAAGGCCAGAAGTGGGTTCATCCAGAAATAATAAATTGGGATTAGCCAATAGTTCCAACGCGATTGAAACCCGCTTACGCTGCCCTCCCGAAAGTTGTGCGACTTTAACTTGGCGGCGTTCGGTCATCCCCACATCGCTCAAAACTTGTTCTACGCGCTTTTGTAGGTCTTCCTTCTTGGTATCAGGTGGTAGCCTTAGCTTGGCGGCATAGTAAAGGGCGCGTTCGACGATTAAATCTTGATGAATAATATCATCCTGTGGTACATAACCTAGTTTAGCGCGGTAAGCCGGGTTTTGCTGGAAAGTTGCATCTCCATTAATCAAAACCTTGCCTTTATCAGCCGTACGAAAGCCATTAATCGCATCCATCAGCGTAGATTTGCCAGAACCACTCCCTCCCAAAAGGGCGACAAACTCTTTGGGCTGAATCGAAAGAGAGATATTGTTAAGCAAAATTTTGGTCTTTTTGTCCCGATCCTCTACCGCCTTATATAGATTGAGGACATCCAGCCGGACTTCGGTGCTACTCGCTTGACTAATATTGTCTTCTTGATAAATTAATTGGTAGCCTGCAATTAAAATTGTATCACCCGGTTTGATAGGGACATCCCTACCTTTTGTGATGCGCTGGTCGCCCACAAAGGTTCCGTTAGTGCTACCTAAATCATGAAGAAAAGTACCATTGTTTTGGCGAATTATTTGGGCGTGTTGGGCCGAAACCTGTGGATAGGGTAAAACCAGATCATTACTCGTGTCACGTCCAATCCTAACGACTGTTTGATCCGGCTTTAGTTTTAAGAAAGTACGTTCTTTGCCATAGGGATTTAATTCATTGCGGTAGGTCATCGTCAGAACGATATTGCCCTGACCATCGTAGATACGGATAACATCATCGTTATCGAGTAGTTTTCGAGGAAATTTCTGCCCCTTAATGTAAAGACCCTGCGCCGACTTATTTTCTATCATATAATCCTGCCCATTTTTGGTAAAGACGGCGTGGTGAACAGAAAGGGCCACATTTGGAACCACAATATCATTATCCGGGGTGCGTCCGAGAGTGACAAGGTTTTTTTCCAAAGTATAGGAGCTAGAATGTCCCTCATAGGCTATTTCAAGTATGGGCCTAAATTCCTCTGGTAGAATAGTGCGGGTCTTGCTATTTTTTAATTCGTCGCTATAACCTAGACGAATATTGTATGGCCCTATCTCAAAGGAATCGTTATGCTTTAAGGGGATATTATTACTAACGGCTACACCTTTGATGCTGGTCGGGTTTTTAATGCTCCTATTTTCTAACCACCAACTATCCCGCTCAAAATATAAACGGGCGTGTTCACGAGATACGGTGGTATCCGACAAAGATATATTGTTGTTAGTCTGGCTACGTCCAATCAAAATTGAGGTGTCATTAAGCTCAAACTCTTTTGGGGTAGGATTGGCATTTTCGTAGATGTAGATCTTTCCATAGCAGGTTTCAGGTTGGGTAGCAGCAGCTACCTGTGGTCCACTTCCCGCATTTGGATTAGGGTGAGGGGAAGAAGCTTGTCCCGAATTTTTGGCCTTTTCCCCGTCCAACCACTTTTCGGCAGCAATCACCTCCGTTTGGTTAGGGCTTAGAGCTTTAGCTTGGGCTATATATTGTCCTGCCGACGTTAGATCTGGGCTAGTTTGGGCTAACCAGAGCAACAGGCTAATTTCGTCAGGGTAGGTACGCAGGAGCGTCAAGAGGCGGGCGTGAGCCTCGGCCTTCTCTCCGCGCTGCGCCATTGTTACTATTTGCTTGAAGGCTTGGACATCTTGTGGCAACATCGAGAAATGTCTCCTTGGGTAAAACTGGTGCTATTTTAACTTCTTTGCCAGTTGGTTGCTTATTAACATCGTGGCAAAGGCCATCACTATAGCCATTATCAGACCGAAGCCAATGCTAAAGGCAGAAAAACCATTATTTCCCCGCTCTATTAATTTTACTAAGACATAAACTAGGAGAATTCCTAGAATTATCAGGCTCAGAAAACTCAGTAACGCTATAAGTTGTGCGAACAGTTTTTTACCCAAGAAAAGACCGGCTGCTGAAAGGATGATAATGCCGATTGAAAGAAACAAAACATAAAGGCCCACATTTACTTTTTGCCCTGAGTCAAATAAGCTAATGTCTTGAAATCCATTTACGGTTAGTTGTATATACCCGTTTGTAGTGAACCATGGCAAAAAAACTGAAATCAATAGCAACAGGCCAGTAATAGTCGGCGCAATATAAGCCGTGTGGAGTTTAGAAAGATCAAGAGGGATCTGAATGGATAAGTTATTTCCACTTTGCGCTGGTATAGGTGCTGGATTCCAGTTACTGTTCTGATTCGGATAACCCTGATTTGGGTATTGGGCCTGATTCGGATATTGGCCCTGATTTGGATAGCTCTGATTCGGATATTGGGCCTGATTCGGATATTGGGCCTGATTCGGATATTCCTGATTTGGATAGCTCTGATTCGGAGAATAGACAGGGTTTGGATTCGGCGGTGTTGCTCCCATATAAGCCTGTCCGGTGGGATATTGCTGCACTGGCGGCGTAACCTCAAAAGTGGGCATAGCTGGCATAGCGGCGGGTGGTTGGCTAGGCGGGGGTGGTTGTTTAGCCTTTTCGCTCGCCAGCCAACGTTGCGCCCGTTCCAGAAGAGTATTGGTGGGTTCCAGCACTGCCACCCGGCCAAACAATCTTTCTGCCTCCTGCAAATCAGAAGTAGTGAAACCCATCCACAGTAAGACCGAAGGTTGATTCGGCTGAGTGCGATCCAAGGAGGCAAATAGTTGATAAGCCGCCGCTTTTTGACCCTTTTGGGCCAGAGCAAGTGCTTCGTTATAGGTCGCTTGCAAAGATTGTTCCATCACTAAAACCCCTTTCTTAAAGTTTAACCACATTAAGATTGCTGAAACGTCCAATTATGGTATCCTTGTAATATCTTGATACCAATAGTCCGATGCCACCAGTTGCAAAATTAGCTTTGACGCTAGGTGGAAAAGAGAAGTTGCCAATCTGTTCTTTACCCGTGTAAGCTGTTACGCTATTGCCCTGCACTACAATTCGCAGATCTAGCTGCTCTTTATCCTTTTGAGAGTCATTGCGACCTTCAAATTTAGAAATTGTTTCAGGATATTTACCATCTTGCACCAGAATCCACCTGTACTTATCTCTGGCTAAATCAAAGCGCAAGAAATTATTCTCATCCTTCACCCTAAGTAAAATACTAGCCGTATTATCATCCCAAGTCAATGCACCTATCCTAAGCGTCATAACATAATCCGTCCAAGTTGGATTTGGCACTATTGTATAGCCATATTTTACCCCAGCCATCATTTCGTAACCACCATTTATTACGGCCCAATCGCCTGTAATATTTTTCCACTCAGGTTTAAAATCTTTGGTGAGAGTATCCCCAAAAATTAGGCCCGGCAGTGGAGTAGGAGCAGGTGTAGCAGAAGCATCGGCAGGAATAGTAGTAAGTTTGAGCATAGAAAAGCGTCCGACTATAGTATCCTTGTAATATCTTGATACCAATAGTCCGATACCACCAGTTGCAAAATTAGCTTTGACGCTAGGTGGAAAAGAGAAGTTACCAATCTGTTCTTTACCAGTGTAGGCTGTTACGCTATTGCCCTGCACTACAATTCGCAGATCTATTTGCTCTTTATCCTTTTGAGAGTCATTGCGACCTTCAAATTTAGAAATTGTTTCAGGATATTTACCATCTTGCACCAGAATCCACCTGTACTTATCTCTGGCTAAATCAAAGCGCAAGAAATTATTCTCATCCTTCACCCTAAGTAAAATACTAGCCGTATTATCATCCCAAGTCAATGCACCTATCCTAAGCGTCATAACATAATCCGTCCAGTTTGGGTTTAGCACTATTGTATAGCCATATTTTACCCCAGACATCATTTCGTAACCGCCACTGGATACTACCCAATCGCCTATAATATTTTTCCATTCAGGTTTAGCATCTTTCGCTAGGCTGTCCTCGAATAGCACACCACCATTCGCAGGAGAAGAGGTGTTGGTGGGCTGAGGTTTGGCGGTATCAGGTAAGCTGTTTGGTGTGATAGGCATCGCAGTTGGGGCTAAAATGGCAGTGGCGACAACTGGTGCGGTTGGCACTGAGGTGGCGTTAACAGCCACATTAGTAGGTGGATGCGTAACCGTAGCCACCACAGGTGCTGCGGCAGGGGCGTTAGTTGCCTGTTTGGTGGTTCCGGGTGCGATAGCCACACTGGTGTTGGTAGCGGCAGCTGCGGCGACAGGTGTACCCGTAGCCGCACCTTTATTGCCCAAGATTCCCGTAAAGAGGATTGCGCCTATGGCTAGTACCGCCAGTAACACCACACTCCCGGCTACTGGTAGCAACCACTTATTTTTTTCAGGGGCTGGCTGGTTCTCAAAGGTGCTTTGGGGGGACGTGGTTTGCTGGGGTTGGGTGGGGGTTGGTTGGGTGTTGCGGGGTAAGGAGGTTTGGGTACGGTAGGGATCAGAGCTAAGAGCGGTCAGCAAATCCACCGGGCTATTATTCTGCTGAGATACCTGCTCTGGAGTGAGGCGATTTTGCAGGGCTAATTCGAGATGTTGACGCATTTCACTGGCTTTGCGGTAACGATCAGCGGGATTCTCTTGCAGTGCCTTGGTAATAATCGCGTCTAGCGCGGGAGGTATGGATGGATTTAATTTGCTGGGAGGTAAGGTTCCATACCTCTTGAAATTCTGGGTAGTAACCATTTCATAGAGTATCAGCCCTAGAGTATAAAGATCGGAAGCAGGGGTGAGGTAGCTGGCATTTTTAGCCTGCTCTGGTGACATATAGGCTGCCGTACCGGGGTGATGCCGAGGGGCAGCATCGGTGCGAATGGTAAGATCTTTTATTTGGGCCACGCCAAAATCGGTAATCTTAGCCTGCCCATTCCTTGTGAGCAAAATATTTTCAGGTTTGAGGTCACGGTGTACTACTTCTAGGGGTAGGTTGTGGACTGTCTCTAGGCCACTACAGATTTCAATGGCAAGGCGGTAGATATGGGAGAGTGGCAGGGTTTGTTGGGATGCTAGGCTGTCCAGTGCATCCTTGAGTGTGCCGCCATCCATATATTGCATTACTAGGTAATCGGAGCCATTCTCCTGCCCTAATTCATAAATAGCAACAATATTGGGGTTATTTACTAGGTTACGACCAATTTCGGCCTCACTTTGAAAGCGCTTCTGATATTCTTGATAGATTTTTGGGTTGGCTACTTTCTGTGGCGATAGTTCTTTGATGGCTACTGCACCTAAGTTTGAATTGGCAAGATAGACTACACCAAATCCACCCTCTCCTAATTTTCTGATAACTTGATACTTGCCTAAAATAATGCTGCCTGGTACTCTTTCCATATCTTAACTATGACCTCCCTCTACAACGTAATCTAATTTGGGATTACTCCAACGAAATTGACCACCGCCTATGTCCAATCGAATTTAATTTATTGAATAGTTCAAACACCTCCGAAAGCTCAAAAATATGGTATACTAACAAAAGGGTAGAGCTACAATTTTTCGGTCAAAGAAACTGTAGCTTGACACCTTCGGTAATGTAATCGTCTAACATACTACCTATATTATCAGATCGGCTTATCCAACTGTTGTGCTATTTTGTGCATAATAGAGCAAATACATGAAAAAAACGTCTGAGAATACTTATAGCCCTGAACAATTGCAATATTTTAGGGAAGAGATTGTAAATCATTTCCTCAAAGTTACTGCTGAACTTGAGGAAGAAGAGACCACCGACAAGTGGAACCAAGCTAAATTGGCAAAATCAATTGGCATATCCTCGGCGGAACTCTCAAAACGGTTACACGGAACCGGAAAGGCACGTCTGTCAAAAGATAATGTTCTCTTGATTGTAGTGACGTTTATACGAGAAGAGGCGATTGCCAGTCTGACTCATGCCAATGCGATTCTGGAGCGAATGGAGATCAGCACACCCTTGACCTTTGGCCTACTCAAAGAGCAGTATGCGATAGTTGCTTCTAATGCGATTTTCAGATCTAATGGTGCTATTCCCTCAAAGGATAAAGCCGCTACGCCAAAGGTAGTGATAAAGCCGGGGTTGCCCACAAACCCGGAAATTTCTCGCTATGCCGCCCATATTTTACAAGAATACGAGCATGGGAAACATCTCAATGCTAATGGCTGGTCTGTACCACCCTTAGCTAAGGTTTATGTGCCACTCCGAGGTGAGGAACGCTATTACGAGCCAAAAAATAGTCCAAAAGTTACCGCGATAGATGATGTATCAGCTTATCGAGATCTAACGCTTTGGACGGGGCAAGATTTAGAAGAGAAGGTTATCGTTTGGCTAGAAGATAAAGCTGAACCGACCAACGGCGAGGATTTGTTGGTGCTGTTTGGTGGTTATGGCACTGGTAAAAGTTCTTTTTCGGTACATCTGGCCGTAACCTTGCTACAGCAGAACCATCGGCGGATACCGATATTAATCCATTTGGCGGCATTTGAGGAGCGGAATAAAAACGCCAACCGACAATCCGGTTTCGAGAATTTTGTTGTAGAGTACCTCCGCGAAAATGGCTGGGAAAATTTAACTATCGCGAAACTAGAAGAATGGGCTAGAGTAGGTCGCTTGCTCTTTATCTTTGATGGTTTTGACGAAATGGCAAACCGGGAACGGGACGATAGCCAGATTCTTATCGCCAATTTCAAGGGGTTGAAACGCTGGGCTATGAGGGGCAATAAGGTATTGGTTACTACCCGGCCTGAATATTTTTTTGATAATCAAGAGGTCTTTGGCTTAATGCAAAATTGTCGCCGCCTCTATTGTCATTTATTGGATGAAGGCCAGATCGAAGCCTATCTCAAGAAGAGAGTGGGTTGGGAAAACGAGCAGAATCACTTAACGGGCAACCACCATGGCTGGGAAGAATACCGCGATTTTGTCGCCAATACCTACCATCTCTACGATTTACAGCACCGCTTTGTCTTGCTAGAGATGATTGTCCAGTTGCTACCGGGCTATATTAAGCAGAGCCGCCTGACCGTCACCCGCAATGATCTCTATACCGATTTCATTAGATACGAGCTAAAGAAGCGCAAAGCTCTTGATTTAGTAGCCGATTTGAAAACTTTTTCTGTTTCAGAGCGGCTAAAGCTAGTGGAAGAGTTAGCCTATCAACTCTATCGCTCTCGCCACCAGATTCTCTCAAATGAGTTGCGCTTTGAACCAATGGAAGCGTGGCATTTGTTGGAACCCTATCTACAGGAAAATGAACTGCGCGAAGAGTTACGCAAAAATTGGAACCATTTCCTGATGCACTCTCTTCTGAATCGGGTAGGTCATGAACCATAAGCGTCAAGCTAATCTTATCATTAATGTGAAATGTCATAAACCAATCCAT